>JBQGDG010000294.1:0-22849 GCA_052038935.1 Neorhizobium sp.
AACTGGCGATACGAGAATTTTCGCTCCGGTTTTTCGGGATCGACCTGTGTGTCGTTGAGGATGCGGAATTCTATCGGATCCATACCCAGTTTTTCCGCCATCTCATCCATGGCGATTTCAAGCGCCATCAGACCCGGCGCCTCGCCCGGCGCGCGCATCGCATTACCTTCCGGCAGATCGAGCGCAGCCAGCCGCATCGCTGTCATTCGGTTTTCTCCCGCATAGAGCAGGCGCGTCTGCTGGACGGCGACTTCGAGACTGCCGCCTGAAAGATTGCCGTTCCAGCTTTCATGGGCGATGGCCGAGATCCTGCCTTCCCGGTTCGCTCCGATACGGATACGCTGGATCGTGGCCGGGCGATGCGTCGTATTGTTCATAACCAGAGGGCGCGGCAGGGCGAGCTTGACCGCCCGCCCGGCGGCCTTCGCGCCGAGCGCCGCAAGCAGCGCGTCGGAACGCAGAAAAAGCTTGCTGCCGAAGCCACCGCCGATGAACGGCGACATGACATGAACCTTGTCGGCATCCACGCCCAGCGTTTCCGCCAGATCGCCACGGTGCCAGTCGATCATCTGGCTCGACGTCCAGAGCGTCACCTCGTCGCCGTCCCACACCGCCATCGAAGCATGCGGCTCCATCATCGCGTGGGATTGATCCGGCGTGCTATAGATTTCATCCAACTTGACGGGTGCCTGACGGAACGCGGTGGCAAAATCCCCGGTCCCGCTGTCGGCGTCTTCGCCTTCGGGTCCGTCGGGCTTTTTCGCCGACCCCTTGGCGGCGGCAAGATCGTAGGAGCCGGGTGCCTCGACATATTCGACCCTGATCAGCTTTGCAGCAGACCGGGCCTGTTCAAACGTCTCGGCAACCACCACGGCGATCGCCTGATGATAATGCGATATCTCGGGGCCGCCGAGGAGCTTGGCAACGTTCATCTTGCCCTTGCCGAGTTCACCGGCCGATTCCGCCGTTACGACGGCAAGCACACCGGGAGCCTCTCTGGCTTGCTGGACGTCGATCGCGCTGATCCGGCCCCTGGCTATGCCCGCGCCGACCGGATAGCCGTAGGCAGGGTCGAAATCGGCGCGGTTCCATTCATAGGCATAGGTGGCCGTGCCGGTCACTTTCCTTGGACCGTCGATACGTGTCACCGGTTGGCTGACAACCTTGAGCCGGTCGATCGGGTTTTCTGTCGCGGGAGTGTCGAAACGCATGGTTTACTCCTTGTGGTCTTCGAAAATCCCGGCCAGCGTGCGCTCTACCAGGCCGATCTTGAACTCGTTGTCTGCCGTCGGCCTCGCGCCGTCGAGAAGCCTCGCAGCGACCACACGGGCGCCTGCGGAGAACTCCGATTCCGCGGCTTCCACCCGCCACGGCTTGTGGGCAATGCCCCCCACGGCCACACGACCGGTCCCGTCCGTCCGGATGACGGCACCGACGGATACCAGCGCAAAGGCATAGGAGGCGCGGTCGCGGACCTTGCGATAGACGTGTTTCCCGCCGATCGGCGGCGGCAACGTCACCGCGGTAATGAATTCGCCACGTTCGAGAACAGTTTCAACGTCCGGCGTGTCGCCCGGCAGGCGATGGAAATCGGCGATTGGAATCTGTCTCTCCGATCCGTCAGGCCTGATCGTCTCTACGACAGCGTCGAGAGCCCGCATGGCGATGGCCATGTCGCTCGGGTGAGTGGCGATACAGGCATCGCTGACGCCGATGATGCCGTGTTGACGTGAAAAACCGCCGATCGCGGAACAACCGCTTCCCGGCATGCGCTTGTTGCAGGGCTGGTCGGTGTCGTAAAAATAGGGACAGCGCGTGCGCTGTAGCAAGTTTCCGGCCGTCGTTGCCTTGTTGCGCAACTGTCCTGAAGCGCCTGCCAGAAGCGCGCGCGACAATAGCGCATAATCCCTGCGAACCCTTTCGTCCGCCGCCAGATCGGTATTGCGGACGAGTGCACCAATTCTGAGGCCGCCGTTTTCGGTAACCTCGATCTCGTCCATACCGAGACCGTTGACATCGATGAGATGCGTAGGCGCCTCGATCTCCAGCTTCATCAGATCAAGGAGATTTGTGCCTCCCGCAATGAATTTCGCTCCCTCGTGACGGGCGGCCGTAGCGGCGGCCTCCGCGGGGGATGACGCACGCTCGTAGGAAAAGGATCTCATGCCTGCCTCCCCGCAACCTCGTTGATCGCCGCCACGATGTTCGAATAGGCGCCGCACCGACAGATATTGCCGCTCATGCGCTCGCGGATTTCGGCGTCGGACATTGCGGGAGAAACCGCCAGATCGCTGGTGACGTGGCTGGGTATGCCCTGCTTGATTTCCTCGAGAACGGCTACGGAGGAACAGATCTGGCCCGGTGTGCAGTAGCCGCACTGGAAGCCGTCGTGCCGGACGAATGCGGCCTGCATCGGATGCATGTCCGCAGTCGTCCCGAGACCTTCAATCGTCGTGATCTCGTCGCCCTCGTGCATGACTGCCAATGACAGACAGGAATTGATCCTGCGGCCATCGACCAGCACGGTACAGGCACCGCACTGACCGTGATCGCAACCCTTCTTGGTGCCGGTCAGGTGCAGATGCTCTCTCAGCGCGTCCAGCAGGGTGGTGCGATTGTCGAGATCGAGGTCCTGCCTTTCGCCGTTAACCGTGAAGGTGACGCGCGTGCCTGTCCGCAATCCGTCCGTCCCGGAATCCGGCGCCTGTGTAGCAGCAGCGGCGTTTGCGGACGAGACGGCCACCGACGTGGCCGCCGTCCCGATCATTAGATCTCGTCGCGAGATCTCGAGAAAGTTCGAAATCGACATCGTGGCTCCCTTTTTGCCATGGTCCTGATCAAGCAGACCAAACAACACGGGCGGGCCGTCGGTTCCGGATTTGAGGGAGAAGAAGATCGACAGGTCGCCGGCGGAGACGGAGACAACGCGGCCGGGATGGCCCGGCCGGAGCGATGCCGCGGCCGCTCCCCGTGGGAATCCGGCATCCAGCCCGGGCCTGCAGGATGCGTACCGGCCGAGAGCCGGTTATGCGGATTTCACCGTTCGGGAGCTTCACCGTGGATTTACCGGTGGCAGTTTCCGGGCGTAACCTATCGCGAAATCAGTTCAGTGATTTTGAAAGCTTTGCCGGAACAGCGCGTTGATGTCAGCAATGACGGCTTCCGCAGGCTCCTTGCCCTGCAAACCGGCGCTGATGCGTTCGGATGCGGAGGCCTGAAAGGGCATGTAGCGGTTGTGGCGCGGACGGAGATAGGAACCCTCGAGCGTGGCGCGCGTGTTCCGGTAGAAGTCGCCTGCCTGACTGTTGACGGTGTCGTTCTCCCAAGCTTCGGCATGTCCCGGCTGTCCACCCGCCGCCGCGTAAGGGCCCGCCTGCGCCTCCGCCGCAGCGATCCAGTAGGCGAAGTCGATCGCGGCATCCGGGTTTTCGGAATAGGCGGATACCGCAATTCCGGTGCCGCCGAGCGTGCCGCCGATCGGCCCTCCGTTTCCGGCTGCCGGGATATCGGCGAAACCGAGCTTCCTCGCACGAAATCCGTCCCAGGCGTAACTTACATAACCATAGGTATAAGGGATGCAGGCGATCCGGCTGCCGGCCGCCGCCATCGCTTCCGAGGCATCGATCGGATCCATGGCAAAACAAGCGGGATCGAGATGCTCCACCAGCTGCTCGAGCAAGCCGTAAATCTCCGCGCCGGCATCCGCCTCGATCAGGTCCCCGTCCTGCGTTGCGCACGGACGCCCGATATTCGCCGCCAGGGTGTAGAAGGTCATCAGGGTGTGCGGGGCACGCAGGGGCAGGAGCACCCGACTTTCACGCGCCAGTTCCAATACCTCTTCCCAGCGTGTCG
Source organism: Neorhizobium sp. (assembly GCA_052038935.1). GTDB lineage: Bacteria > Pseudomonadota > Alphaproteobacteria > Rhizobiales > Rhizobiaceae > Neorhizobium. The sequence continues at coordinate 3,853 of JBQGDG010000294.1, forward strand.
GGGCAGCAGGAAGAAGATCCGGGCGGTAGGCCTGAACCTGCGTCGCCGCGTCGATGGGAAACGCCCATTGACGGTCCTGCCAGAAATAACTCCGATACGACGGACCGACACTCGCCGAAGCCAGTTCCTGCCGCTCCTTCTCCCGCCCCGCTACATCGAGCGGCAGAAGGCAGTTCTCTTCGGTCACCTGCCCGACATGAGGGTGATCGATGACGATCAGATCATAGGCTCGGGCCAGTTCCTCGACCGGATAGCTTTCGAAATCCTGCAGCGAGCGCTTGTCCCAGACGACATCGATTCCCGTCCTCTGCTTATAGATTTCGGAGCAACGCACCATCGGGTCGTAGCCGCGCGGGTGGCTCCAGGTCATGCCTTTCAAGGTGATCGTCATGTCTTTGCTTCTGTCCTGCTGGATGAGATGGGGGGAGACGTCAACGCCGGCTGAAGGCCGGCGCACGTTTCTCCTTGAAGGCGGCCCGGCCCTCGGCTGCGTCGGCGGTCGCAAAGCAGATCGTCTGCAAGTCACGCTCGTATTCGATCGCCTTTTCCTGCGGCATGGAGAATGCGGCGCGCAGATTGAGCTTGGCCGTTTCGGCGGCGATCGGAGCCCGAGATGCGATCACGCCTGCGATGGCATGGGCGCGCGCCATCAGCTCGTCCTGCGGCACGACCTCGCTGACCAAGCCCCAGGCGAGAGCCTTGTCAGACGATATCGGGTCACCGGTCATCAGCATGAGCGCGGCGTTCGAGGCACCGATGGAATGGGCGAGAAACGTCGCCATTCCGCCCCCTCCGATCCATCCCAGCTTGATCTCGGGGGCCGCGAACTGCGCGTTCTGCGAGGCAATGCGGATATCGCAGCTCATCGACGTCTCAAGACCGCCACCGAAGGCATAGCCGTTGACCGCCGCAATCGTCGGCTTCAGCAACCGACGGATCGCATCGCAGTAGTCGGGCCGGTTGCGAAACTGCCAGGGCGTCTCGTAGCCGTCCAGTTCCTTGATGTCGGAGCCGGCGCAGAAGGCCCGCTCGCCGGCGCCTGTTATGACAACACAGCGGATCGTATCGCTTGCATTGCATTCCTCGACCGCCGCGACGATGGCATCTGCCATTTCCGGGGTCACCGCATTCAGCTTTTGCGGGCGGTTCAGCGTGATCTGTGCGACGGCGCCGTCCACCTCGAACAAGACATCTTCCGTCATGGACTACAGTTCCCCCTGGAGAACCGCTCCGGACGAAAGAAGCTGTTCGATGCGATCGGGAGAAAATCCGGCCTCGACGAGCACTTCACGGGAATGCTGACCGGTGACGGGCGCTCCCCGATCGACGCGCGACGGTGTCTTGGAGAACTTGATCGGGAACCCGGGAACCTTGATCGGCCCTTCCGTCGGGTGTTCGTATTCGACGAACGTACCGTTGTGGCGGATCTGTTCGTCGTTCAGCAGATCCTCGTAACCATAGACCGGACCACACCAGATATCGGCCTCGCGGAGAAGCGACAGCCATTCCGCCGACGTCTTGGCGAGCAGCCGCTCGCGCGTGCAGGCAAAGATGTGATCGCGCTGCGCCCAGCTGTCGGTCTCGTCGTCCATGGTCAGGAACGACGGTTCGCCGATGATTTCGCCGAACTTCTTCAACGGCGGGAAAGCCACGATGATATAGCCGTCGCTCGTCGCGAAGGCACCGTAGGGAGCGCGGATATAGACATGAGCATGCGGCTCGGCAGAACGTGACTGCGGTTTGCCCGCGACGGTGAAAACCGAAAGTTCCTGCATCTGGATATTGGTGATGGCATCCAGCATGTTGACCTGTACGAGCTGCCCTTCGCCGGTACGCTCGCGATGGAGTAGCGCCGCCAGAGCGCCTTCGAAGGCCGTATAGGCCGCGACCGCATCCACCAGATATTGTCCGGCGGCATTGGGAGCTTCCCCTGCCCGACCTGCCGAAAGCATCGCGCCGGACATGCCCTGCAGGATCAGGTCCTGACCGGGCCGATCGACATAAGGACCGGTTTCGCCGTAACCGGACATCGACACGTAGACGAGCCGGGGATTGAGCTTCGACAGGGTCTCGTAGTCCACCCCGAGCCGCTTGGCGACGCCCGGCCGGTAGTTCTGCAGGAACACGTCCGCGTCCTTGACGAGGTCCAGAAGTGCGGCCTTTCCTTCCGGCGATTTCAGGTCCACGGCCAGCGACCGCTTGTTTCGGTTCAGCGACAGGAAGGAGACGTTGATCCTGTTTCCCTTGGCGCCGCCGGCGGCGACATGGCGCTGCCACTCGCCGGTCACCGGTTCGACCTTGACCACGTCTGCGCCGAGATCCCCGAGGCGCTGTGCGGCAAACGGGCCCGCCATTGCGATCGAGCAGTCCAGGACGCGGTAACCGGACAGGATGCCAGGCTTGGAAGTCATTGCTGTGTTTCCTTGGATTTGCATGACGATACTCAGAAAAAGGCGTTCGGCAGCCACATCACGATCGGCGACCAGTAGGTGATGATCAGCAGCATGATGCCGAGCGGGATGTAGAAGGGCAGGATCGCCCTCACCATCTGCGAGAAGCGGATTTCCGCGATATGCTGGCAGATGAAGAGGATGACGCCCATCGGCGGAGTGATGGCGCCGATCAGCAGGTTGACGATCATGATCACGCCGAGATGGATCGGATCGATGCCGAATGCGGCGGCGAGCGGCAGCAGCGCGGGCGTGGCGATCAGCAGCACGGCCGTCGTCTCGATGAACAGGCCCATGATCAGCAGCGCGATATTGACGACGAGCAGGAAAACAACCCAGTTCGCGCCGATCGCGTTGAAGAAGTCGAGCAGGCCGGATGCGTAATTGCCGACCGAAATGATCCAGCCGAACGGAACGGCTGCGGCAATGATCAGCGTCAGGATACCCGAAGTTACCGCGCTCTGGCGAATGTGCAGGAGCAGGGTCGCAACGGTGAGGTCCTTCGTGATGAAGCCGAGCACGATCGCATAGATGACGGTCAGCGCGCCGAGTTCCGTCGGCGTGGCGAACCCGAGGAGCATGCCTGCGGTCAGGAAGATCGGCGCGACGAGTGCCGGCAGCGCCTTCCAGAACGTCGTGGCGATGAGCGGAATGCTGGCACGCGGTTCCGTCGGCGCCTTGACGCGTCCGGTCGCAGCAAGGAACCATACCAGCAGCATGAGCGACACGCCCATGGTGAGGCCTGGAATGATGCCGGCCAGGAACAGCTTGGTCAGCGAAACCTGGGCGGTCACCGCATAAACGACCATGATGACGGAAGGCGGAATGACCGGGCCGATGATTGCCGACGCGGCCGTGCAGGCTGCGGCGAACGGAGCGCTGTAACCGTGCTCTTTCATATGCTTGATCTCGATCGTGCCGAGACCGGCCGCATCGGCCTGCGCAACACCGGACATTCCCGCGAAGACGAGGCTGCCGAAGATGTTGACCTGGGCAAGCCCGCCCCTGACATGGCCGACCAGCGCCACGGCGAAAGCATAGATCCGCGCGGCGATGCCTGCGCCGTTGAGAATGTTGCCGGCCAGCACGAAGAGCGGAATGGCGATCAGCGGAAAGCTGTCGAGGCCGGATGCCATGCGCTGCACGACGATCTGGATCGGCATCGGCGTGAAGACGTCGATGTAGACGAGCGAAGACAGGAACAACGCGATTGCGACCGGCACTTCGGCGGCCAGAAGAACGAGAAATGCTCCGAAAAGAATGAAAACAGGCACGGTTCTAACTCGCTGTTACAGGAATGTCTTGCTCTTCGACCGGGAACGGCTCGACGAGCGGCGTACGGTCCTTGAGCGCGATCAGCCGGAAGAGGCGCGCGACGCTGCCGAAGGCAGTGGCAATGGCGAAATAGAAGAGCGGCACCGAATAGAACCAGGCGCGCGGGACATCGATCGGCAGCGATATCGTCGAACTGCGCCCCTCGATGGCGATCACGCGCGGCGTGATCCACGTGAGATAGAGGCAGCCGATCAGGATGAATACGTGGCTGATGATCGTTATCCGGCGCAGGTTCGCCTCATCGAAATTGCCGCTGAACAACTCGACCTTGATCAGCCGCCCCTGTTTCGCGCCATAGCTGGCACCGACGAAGGTGATCCAGATGAAGGCGTAGACTGCGGCCTCCTCGACCCAGGTAATCGGCCGGCCGAAAGCGTAGCGGGTCAGGGTCTGAAGGGCGATGGAAGCGATGATGAAGATCATCGCGACGAGGAGCGCAGAGATCTCGATCCGCGCGATGCCGCGGACGATCCCTGAAAGAACCTCATCGATTCTTTTCACGAGCATTGTGTCTAACCTTTTGATGGGATGCGCCTATCCCGCGCAGGGAGGAGGATGGCCGGCACCGGGCCGGCCATCGGCGGCAGCCTTATTGCAGCGCCTGGATCTGGCTCCACATACCCTTCGGCCAGAAGCCTTCGGATTCGAGCTTTTCGACAGCCACTTCGGAACGTTCCCTGAGCGGGGTGACGTCGATCTCGGCGATGGTTGCGCCATCGGCAGCCATTTTTTCGAGCGTCGCCGTCTGTTCCGCAGTAACGGTCTCCATCTGCCAGTTCACCGATTCCTCGGCGGCCTTGGTGAGCAGTTCCTGAACTTCGGGCGTCTGCGACTGGAACCAGGCATCGTTTACCGCGATATGCGCGATGATCCGCACGTGATCCGTCCGTGTGACGTTCTTGGCAGCCTCGTGGAACTTGGCTCCATAGATCGAGGAGATGCCGCCCTCGGCCCCCTCGACGACGCCCGTGGACAGACCCAGGAAGGTTTCACCCCAGGCGACACGTGCGGGAGCGGTACCGAGCGTGCCCCACAGAGCGAGATAGGTCCGAATTTCGGGTACCCGCATCTTCAGCCCAGCCAGATCGTCGACATTCTTGATCGGGCGGGTCGAGACCATGACGCGGATCTGTCCCGGGGCCGCGGCAAGAACGCGGATGCCCTGCTCCTCTCGGAGCTTTTCGACGGACGCCTTGTAGATGTCGCTGTTGATGAACGCCTGTACATGATTGTTGTCGCGGAACAGGAAGCCCCAGCTGACGATGTTCAGGTCCGGCACCCAGTTAGAGTAGAAGCTGAAATCGTCGCCGTAGAACTGTACGGCGCCGCTCATCACCTGCTCGATGACCTGGACGTCGTTACCGAGCTGCTCGCCGCGAATGAACTCCAGCTTGATCTTGCCGGCGCCTCGCTCGTTGACGAGATCGACGAAATGGCGGTTCTGTCGGTCGTAAACGCCCTCCAGCGGATCCGCGCCGCCGAACACGGCGGAAACCTGCGCCGAGGCGGACCCCGCCACCAGCAGCAGCGCCAATGCGCCGAACAATCCTCTTCCCAATGCCTTCATGCCCTTTTCCTCCCATTGAGCAAGCCGACGAACACGTCGTCGTATTCAGTTATTCCCCCGAATGTTCACGGCGATTTCGCCACCATTCTGATGTGATCGCTAACAAGCACTGTTTCGCCACGTTGATTGACGACTTCGCAACGCTCCGTGACGCGCCCGTACTGCTCCCGGCGCGGATCGTCCGCCTTATCTACCACCGTGATGCGGGTCTGGAGCGTGTCGCCGATAAAGACCGGACGAACAAATCTGAGGCGGTCATGCCCGTAGCTGAAGGAGGCCGGATTGACCTCCGCGGCCGCCAGCCCGATACCGATGGAAAAAACCATCGTTCCGTGGGCAATACGTTGACCAAACTCGGTTTTCGCCGCGAATTCGGCATCGACATGATGCGGGAAAAAGTCACCGGTATGCCCGGCGTGGAAAACGATATCGCTTTCGGTGATCGTCCGCGTCGGTGACAGCCTGACCGCGCCAATCGTAAACTGATCGAAATACACCGCCGACATCGTCACCCTCCCAAATCGCATCACGCATAGATCTGCCGACCCCACTATCGCACTCGAGCGATGCGACGGCAGGCGCTGTTCGGCGCAGTCCTTGCAAAAGACGGATCCGGTTTTCCTCCCCCGGACACATGTCAGTGTGTTAGCGGTATCATATCCGCATGTCAACTACTCATCCGCGTTTTGTCACGCGCTTCCACGGCGCAACAATTGCAGCGGCAGGATGATTCTGGCTGTCTCTTCGGACGCGTTTTCTATCCGGTCGAGGATCGCCTGGGCGGCAAGTTCACCGACTTTTTCGAACGGTACCGCCACCGTAGTCAGCGCAGGCATGGTGGAATCGGCAAGATCATAGTTGCCGAAACCGCAAAGGGCGATTTGCTCCGGAATTTTGATGCCCCTCCTGTTGCATTCCAGAAGTGCCGAGATCGCCGTGGCATCGGCGCTGAAAAAGATGGCCTGGGTCAAGGGATCGGCATCCAGCACCTGATCAAGGCCGGTGATCCCGTCTCGCGACGACATCGGCAATGTGAGCTGTATTCGCGCCACCGGTTCCAGACCGTCTTCCGCAAGCCGCGTCCTAAGCCCTTCGAAACGGGCGTTGGATCGAAAATCCTGATCCACCCGCCCCCCGACATAGGCGATACGCGTCAGGCCACGGCTGCGGAACAGATCGCCGACCTTCCGTCCTGCCTCGTAATTGCTGAAGCCGACGGAAATATCCATTGCGCTGCTGTCACCGTCGAAGGTTTCGACGACCGGCACGCCGCTGTTCTTCAGCAATTGCCTCGCCAGATCGGTGTGCTGGGTACCCGTCAGGATGAAACCGTCCGGACGCCGTTCCAGAAAGGACTGGATCAGCCTTTCCTCACGCTCTTCCGAGTAATCGCTGTGGCCGATCATGACCGAGAAGGATTTCTTCTCGAGAACGCGGATGATCTGATCGACCTCCCGGGCGTAGACGGTTGCAGAGAGGCTCGGGATGATCACCGCAACGATGTGGCTAGCTGTCGAAGCCAACAGGCGTGCGGCACTGTTGGGAATGTAGTTGAGCTCGCGAATGGCGTCTTCGACGAGTTTCCTGGTCGTCTCGGCGACAAGTTCCGGGCGGCTCAAGACCCGGGAGACCGTTTGCGTCGAAGTTCCGGCCAGCCGGGCGACATCAACCATCCGCACACCTCCGCTCGACAGGCGCGGGCTGCGCGGTTTTGCTTCGGCCATCGATTTCCTCCGACTCACAGTCGGGCGAAACGCCCGAATGTTGGCGGTAACATAGCTTACCGGTATCTCGTCAAGTACGATCTATGGTTGCCCTGGCAGGGTTGATATCGGATGTGGACCGGCATGCCAGGTGGATCTGGTCGTCGCGGCTTTCGTCACAAGCCGCGCGGTGGCCGGAGAAACCGTCTTCAGCCCCGCAAGGGCCGACATCTGCTCAAGACTATTTTTCGGCGGATATCACGGGCCGGCCGAGCTCGAACAGCGAGCTGACGACAGTGTAATCCCGGTAACCGCAGCGCGCGACCGTTTGCGCTCCGACCACGTCAAAGCGGCCGTCGACGATATAGTCTTCATGGATATGGGTCGCCATCACCTGGCCGACGATGAAGTGATGACCGACCGGTCTGCCTTGGACATCCTGCAGTTCCTGGCTGTGGACGACCCGGCATTCGAAGGAAACCGGGCTTCCGCCCACACGCGGAGCCGCCACGATACGGGACGGGAGCATCTCGAGCCCGGCAAAGTCGAACTCGTTGTCTCCTTCGGCAAGTTTTGCCGAGGACAGGTTCATAGCCTCGATCTGCGGCAGAGTTACCAGGTTGAAGACGAACTCGCCGGTCGCGATTGCATTGCGGGGCGTGTGTTTCATGCCTTCACTGCTGAAGCCGATCATGTGGGGCCGCGTGCTCATCGCCGAGAAGAATGAATAGGGCGACAGGTTCGGCCGCCCCTTCTCATCAACGGTGGAAATCCAGCCGATCGGCCTCGGCGCGATGATCGCCTTGAACGGATCGAATGGTAAGCCGTGACCGTCTTCGCCTTCGTAGAACATCAGCGCGTGTCGCCCGGCCTACTCGACGCGGTCGCCGGCGCTGTCAAAAAGGTGAATGCCCGCCGGGGCGATGGCGACATGCACATCCTGCCCCTGCTGCCAGCCGTGATCGGGTTTCTCCTCGATGACGACGACGGCTCCGTTGCCGAGCGCCGCCCGGATGTAGGTGACGTTACCGAGATATTCCATTCCGACGATCGTGGCCGGAAAGCTGGTCTCGGCCTGTGCTGCGAGCAGCTTGATGTCGGCAGGGCGAAATGCCAGCGTGCCTGCACCATCGTAACTGGAAGGAACCGCGAGTTCGCCTATCCCGTCCAGCTTGAAACGCCCGCCGGCGGAGGTGCCGGTCAGCATGTTGATCTTCGGCGTTCCGATGAAGCCGGCCACGAACAGGTTGCGCGGCGTACGATAGAGTTCCGCCGGTGTACCCAGCTGCTGCACCACACCGCCATTCATGACGACGATACGGTCTGCGAGCGTCATCGCCTCGATCTGGTCATGCGTCACATAGACCATCGTGGCGCCGAGGCGCTTGTGCAGGTCGGCAATCTCGACACGCACCTGATTTCGCAACGCCGCATCGAGGTTGGAGAGCGGTTCGTCGAACAGGAAGACTTCGGGATGGCGAGTGATGGCGCGGCCGATCGCCACGCGCTGGCGCTGACCGCCCGAGAGCTGCGAAGGCCGGCGGGAGAGATAGGGGCCAAGTTCCAGGATGCGTGCGGCTTCCGCGACGCGTTCGGCAATCAATGTCTTCGGCGTTCGGGCCTGTTTGAGGCCAAGCGTCATATTGCCCTCGACCGTCAGGTGGGGATAGAGCGCGTAACTCTGGAACACCATCGAGATGCCACGGCGCGCCGGCGGCAGCAGGCTGACATCCTTGCCACCGATCAGGATTTCGCCATCCGTCTGCGTCTCGAGGCCGGCAATGATCCGCAGCAGCGTGGACTTTCCGCAGCCGGAAGGACCGACGATGACGACGAACTCGCCGTTCCGAACCTCGAAATCGACATGCTTCAGAACTTCGGTCTTCTGGAAGCTTTTATTGACGTTGCGTAAAACGAGATTTCCCATGGATCTTTCTTTCTGAAGACTTACTTCACCGCGCCGGACGTGATGCCACTGATGATCTGTCTCGAGAAAATCAGATAGAGCACGATCATCGGCAGCATGGCCAAGGTGAGGCCGGCAAGAACGGCATTCCAGTCGGTGACGAACTGGCCGATAAAATTCTGGACGCCGAGCGTGATCGTCCGTGTATCGTCGCCGGGCGCCAGCACGAGCGGGAACCACAGGTCGTTCCAGATCGGGATCATGGTGAAGACTGCGATCGTGGCGATCGCCGGCCTCATCACCGGCATGACCAGCAGGAACAGGATCTTGAATTCCGACAGGCCATCGACACGGGCGGCGTTCTTCAGATCGTCGGATACCTGCCGCATGAGCTCCGACATGACGAAGACGGCCAGGGGCAGATGCTGAGCCGTATAGACGAGAATGAGCGCGGTCAGCGAATTGCTGAGGCCGGCATCCGCCATCAGCCGCAGGATCGCGACGGTTCCGAGCCGGATCGGGATCATGATCCCGAGGATGAGATAGAGATTGATCGCCTCGCGTCCGCGATACTGGTATTCCGAAACGGCGAAGGCTGCCATGGCGCCGAAGACGATCGTCAGCACGAGCGATACGACGGTGATGATCAGGCTGTTCTGGAAGTAGAGCGGGAAGTCGCCGATGCTGAAGACCGTCTCGTATCCGACGAGGCTGAAGGCACGCCCGATCGGCAAGCCGAGCGGATCGTTGAAGATAGCACGGCGTGACTTGAACGAATTCAGCACGATCAGCAAAATCGGTATCACGCAGATCAATGCGTATACGATGAGAACCGCATGGATGGGGCCGTACACGCGCAGGCGGGTGCTGGAAATCCTCATGGTCGGCTCCTAGAGCTTGTAATAGGTGAGCCGGCGCTGAATGCCGAACAGGTAAAGGACGACGCCGACCAGAATGATCGCGAACATGATGCTGGCAATCGTGGCGCCCATATAGGGATCACCGAGCTGCGACGTGTTTCCGAAGAAGGTTCGAAACAGCAGCGTTCCCAGAAGCTCCGTCGATCCGTCCGGACCGGCAAAGATGCCCTGCGAGACGTAGACCAGATCGAAGGCATTGAAATTGCCGACGAAGGTGAGGATCGAAATGATGCCGATCGACGGCCATAGAAGCGGCAGCTTGATCTTGAAGAATTGCGCCAGGCCGGTCACGCCGTCGCATTCGGCAGCCTCCATCAATTCCTCGGGAATCGACAGCAGCGCCGCATAGATCAGCATCATCGGAATGCCGACGAACTGCCACACGGAAATCAGCGAGAGGGTAATGAGCGCGCTTTCCTGCATGCCGAGCCAGGGCGCGAACAACGACCCCAGTCCGAGCGCATCGAGGAAGGATTTCGATATGCCCCAGGTAGGGCTCAGGATCAGCCGCCAGGCAAAGCCGACAATCACGAAGGAGAGGATGGCGGGGACGAAATAAATCGTGCGGTAGATTGCCTTGCCCCTCAGCCATGGGAGCGACAACAGCGCCGCAAGGGCAATGCCGATCGGGTTCTGAACCAGCATATGCACGGCGAAGAATATGAAATTGTTGTACATCGCATTCCAGAACTGGCCCGACCAGAATGCATCGCGAAACAGCAGAAGATAATTCTGCAGCCCGACATATTGCTGGGAGACGCCGTCCGCAGACGCGTAGAGCGACATGCGCAGGCTGTCGATGAGCGGCCAGACCATCACGAGCGAATAGATGATCAGGGTAGGCAGCAGCAAAAGCGGAATATGCCAGCGGAATGGCCGGCGCGCCTGCGCAGTCGTCATGGGGGAACTCTCCGATATGGGTGCCGGCCGCTCTCGGCCGACACCTCAGGCAAGCTTTACGGCTTGTACCAGCTGATGGCGTCCTGCATCCGCTTCGCAGCCTCTTCGGGCGTGATCGATCCGTTGATGACCGAGGCGGAAACGATCTTGTTCAGTTCTTCCGCGCTCTGCGAACCGCGAGAGAGGACCTGATAGAACGGGCGGATGGTGGGCTCGCAGTCGGAGCGCATTTTCAGGAAGTCCTGCGCAAGCGGATCGTCCACCTTCACCTCCGACTTGGCCAGCGGGAAGAAACCAGGCAGTGCGGTCGCATAAAGCTGCGCGAACTCGCTCGACGCGACCCAGGACAGGAAGGTCTTTGCGGCTTCCGGATTGCGTGTCTTGGCGTTCATGCCGAGTGCGATGTCGGGATGGTCCGTGACAAAGCACTTGCCGCTGGCATCGACCGGCGGCGGGAATGCTCCCATCGGGAAGTCTGCACCCTGGGCCTTGAATGGGCCGATTTCCCAGGAGCCGCCCGGGTAGATTGCGGCACGACCGAGCGTGAACATGTTCTGGCTGTCGGAATAGGACTGAGCCTGGTAACCGTCACCCATATAGGGTGCCCAGCGCTTGAGCGCCGCGAACGCTTCCACCCACGGCGCATCGGTCAGTTTCTGGCTGCCGTCGAGGAGCGCCTTGCGGCCCACCTCCCCCTTCCAGAATGTCGGACCGATGTTCTGATAGCCCATGGAGGCCGTGCCCCATTCATCGGCGGTGCCGATCGCAAGCGGGGTATAGTTGCCATCGGCCTTGATCTTGTCGAGAAGCGCGTAGAATTCGTCCTGGGTCTTCGGCGGCGTCAGGCCGAGTTCCTCGAAGGCGTCCTTGTTGTAGATGAAGCCATGCAGGACGGCGGCCATCGGCACGCAGAAAGTCTGTGCGCCGTCATCCGTCGACCATGCAGTCTTGGCGAGAGGCGTGAAATTGTCCATGCCCGGCAGGCCGGTCAGGTCGGCGAGCTGGCCGCGCTTGAACATGTTCAACGAGAGATCGAAGGGGCGGCAGGTGATCAGGTCGCCGGCAGTCGAGGAATCGAGCTTTGCATTCAGGCTTGCATTGTACTGGGTGGAGACCGTCGGGCTGAACGTCACCTTGATATCCGGATGTGCCTTGTGAAAGGCCGGCAGAATCTTCTGCTGCCAGATCAGCAGGTCGTCGTTGCGCCAGCTTTCGATGGTCAGTTCGGTCTGCTGCGCGAACACCGCACCCGTTGAGGCAAGAAAAGCCGCCACGGAAACAGCCATGCATGTCGGTTTCATCATCATTCCCTTTGATCCCCTTTACCGATATTCTCACGATACCAATAATACCGATTTAATACCGAAAAAAACAAACAAGCAAGCCTTCACATGCTGTTTTGTTGAGCGCGCCGTTTTTTTGAACAGCGCGCCCTCGCGATCATCGTTAAAGAACGGCGACGCCGTTGACATGGACCTGCAGGAGGTCGTGATTGTCGTCGAGCGTGACGAGGGAAGCCTTTTTGCCGGGAGCGATGCGGCCGAGATCTGTAGCACCGATATAGTCTGCCGCACGCGTCGATGTCATGGCCGAGACGACATCCATCGGAATGCCGAGCGACAGAAGGCTGCGGAAGACGATATGCATCGTTGCACCGCTTCCGCCACGCGTCTGCGGCCGATCCTTGAGGAAGATGTCGACACCGGACTTCACGATCGTGCGGCGCCCTCCACGGGTTACATGCTCGCCGTCGGGAAGGCCGGCGACGCCTACCGCGTCGGTCACCGCATAGAGAAGCGGAATGGCCCGGTAAGCGGCCATCACGACCGTCGGATGGACATGCCGCAGATCGCCGACGACTTCGGCATGGGTGGCGAAAGCCAACGCAAATGCCGCGATGCCCGAAACCTTGTGATCGACGGGCGTCATCGCATTGAAGAGATGAGTGAAACCGGTAAAGCCTGCAGCGAAAGCCTGCCGCAGGACATCGTCTCCGGCGACGCTGTGCCCTACCTGCACACGCGTGCCGCCCTGCGCCAGCGCCTGCCCTACCTCGATTCCGTTGACGATTTCAGGCGCGACCGTCGCGACCAGGATCGGACATATCTTTGCCCATTCGAGAGCGAGTGCGACATCGCCGTCCAGAGGGCGGGCCTCCTGCGCACCCAGCCGATGCTCGCTGAGAAACGGCCCTTCCAGATGGGCGCCCAGCACCTCCGCTCCGCGAGCCTCCTGATCCGCCATGACGGCCGCAATGTTGCGCAACGAGCCCTCGACAATTTCGGACGGCGCGGTGGAGGTCGTCGGCAGGATGGCGACAGTGCCGTGCTGCGCATGGAAGCGGACCATGCCGCGGGTCGCCTCGACCCCTTCCAGGCAATCGAAACCGCCGCCGCCGTGCACATGCGGATCGACGAAGCCGGGCAGGATGAATGGAGCTCGCGGCTCCTCGCCCGGCTTCAGCAATGCACCGTGAACGGCGGCAATCCGCCCTCCCTCGACATCTACACGCCCTGCAACCCAGCCGGCGGGCGTGAGTATGGATCCATCGAGAGAGAACTTACCTGACATCAAACATCGAGCTCCGTTGAGATGAAGAAGCGATCGCCCCGGAAGTGGGTTCGCGTGAATTCGACTGCACGTCCCTGGCCGGAAAAACCGAGACGCTGCAGGATGAGAAGCGGATCGCCCGGAGCGACGCCCAGGTGTCCCGCCTGCTCCTCCGTCGCCAGCGAGGCGCCGTAGCGCTGCACGATCTTGACCGGCTGCGCGCCGACCGTCGTCATCGCGGCGTAGAGAGAGGTACTGCCGTCATATTCGGCCGGAATGGCGTCGACGGGAATGACCGACGATTCGATGGAAACGGGATTCTGATCGGCAAAGCGCAACCGCTCGAGCCGCAAGACCCGCGCGCCGGGCGCCAGGCCCAGATTGAAGGACTCATCGGGTTGAACGAGCCCGCGCCGGCTGTTGAGGATGATCGAATGCGGCCGCATTCCGCGGCTTTCGGTGTCCTGCGTAAAGCCCATCAAAGGGGCTTTCGGCGCCATTACGCGTGGAGAAACGAAGGTTCCCGCGCCGAGACGGCGATCGATGACGCCCGCCTCCTCCAGAAAAGCCAGGGCACGCCGGAGGGTCGTGCGCGATACGTCGAAAACCTCGCACAGCAGACGTTCGGCCGGAAGCATCTCTCCCGGAACGAGATGGCCGCTGCGAACGGCCTCCTCGATGATTTTCGCCACGACCGCGCTGCGCAAGCCCTTCGGCTGGGCGGTCATGCGCGTTCTGAACAGTTCAACCAGTTCGTCGTCTTTCACTTCGAGCCCCAATCCGCACAAACGCTCAGCGCAATATCATGCACATGGCCTGCACCGGTTGCGATCAGATAGCAACCATGAAGGGCATCACCTTCGGGACTGCGGATGTCCCGGCCGACCCTGCGGGCAAGTCGTGGCGCAATCTCGACGGCCATGCCGCCCGCCATGAAGACCGGCAGATCGGGCTCGATATCGAGCAACGACACCAGATTGGCGAAATGTTCCGCGGCGCGCTCGACAAGCGCGTCAGCGAAAACGTCTCCTTGCCTGGCGCTCTCGAACACCAGACGCGCATAGGCTGCGATTTCGTGCGGCCGGATGCCGGCGAGCGCCGAAGCGATGCCTCCCCTTGGTTCGAACTCCCTGAGAATCGCGAGCGCGAGCGGAGTGGGAGGACGGAGCCCATCGGACACTTCGACGGCATGCCGGATCGCCTTGCGGCCGATCCAGGCACCGCCGCCACGGTCGCCGCCGATCCAGCCCCAGCCGTCGCGCCGGATCGAACGCCCATCCGAATAAAGTCCATGGCCGACCGCACCGGTACCGGCGATGAGAAGCAGGCAGGGCAGCCCCCCGCCGGCTCCAATCATGGCCGAATGGCCGTCCATCACCAGATCCAGCGCTGCAAACGGCGGCAGTCCCTTGAGGAAAATCTCCCGCGTCGTCCTCGGCAATGTACCCGCGGCGCCGATGACGGCGCGGACCAGATCGGGGCGATCGGCGTCGCAGCCGGAGATCGCCGCACAGCTGCGCCAGACCGAAACGATGTTCGCGGCTGAGGTTACCGGATCAGTCGAAATGTTGCAGGGACCTGCCTGCGCCTCCGCCAGAATGGCACCGTCGGGCGAATACAGCCTCGCCCTCGTGTTCGTGCCGCCGCCATCGACGCAAAATATCATACCGCTTGTCATACCGATATAATACCAATATGGAACGTTCGGTCAACATGCGCCTCGACAGGATATTCAGGATGAACCGACCGTCTTCCCAACCCTCGGGTTTTTCCCCTCGCCCGGCCAAAGTGCTCGTGCTCGATACGTCGGCGGCCGTGGCACAAGCCGTTGCCTCGCATATCCTGTCGAAGGTGAAGAAGTCGCCGGCCTCGGTCCTCGGCCTTGCGACCGGCGAAACCCCGAAGCCCGTTTACGCGGCACTGGTCGCCGCCTATCGCGCCGGCGAAGCGGATTTCTCCAGGACCACCACCTTCAACCTCGACGAATATGCCGGACTGGCGGACAGCCATCCGGATTCCTTCGCCGCCTATATGGAAAGAGAATTGTTCGGCGCGACGAACTTCCAGCCCGCGCGGGTTCACCTGCTCAAGGGCGATGCTGCCGATATGGGCGAGGAAGCGGTGGCCTACGAGACTGCCATCGCCGCATCGGGTGGAATAGACGTCCAGCTTCTCGGCATCGGCAGCAACGGCCATATCGGATTCAATGAGCCGGGCGCGCCGTCCAGCAGCCGAACGCGCCTGGTCGAGCTTTCGCCGTCGACACTGGAGGCGAACCTTTCGTCGATGACGGCTCTGGGCGCGGTGCCGCGCCAAGCGATCACGATGGGCATGGCGACAATTCTGGATGCCCGGGAAATAATCCTGATGGCAACCGGGGCCCGCAAAGCAGAGGCGGTCGCCAAAGCGATCCTGCAAGACCCGGATATTTCCTGCCCGGCGTCCCTTTTGAGCCTTCATCCCAATGTTTACTGGTATCTGGATCACGATGCCGCCTCGTTGCTGGACAACGCCCGGACCTAGGCAAAGCTCTCGGCACACTCTCGCAAAGGCTCGACGTCGGATTCCAACGGTGGATTCGCGCTTTCATTCTCACCGCCCCCTTCGGGGCGGGCTCGCCTGGCATGGCAGGCGGCGGCTCCTTCCCCACTCTTTTTCCTCCCGGGCTGGTTTAGGCACAGCGGTTCAATCACGCATAGGTGACTGCCGCTATGATATTTAATCATTGCACTCAAATTTATTGCTCAATATCTATTTGTGTGCAATTAATTATTGGAGGCACCCATGCTCAAGATTGCATTTATCGCAGCAGCTTTCACCCTTGCCGGCGCGGCTGGCTCCTATGCCGCCGACAAGCCGACAGTCGTGCTCGTACACGGCGCTTTCGCGGAATCCTCCAGCTGGAATGGAGTGATCGGCCAACTCGAAAAGGATGGATATCCCGTCGTTGCCGTCGCCAACCCGCTTCGCGGCGTGAAATCCGACGGTGAATACGTTCGCAAGGTGATTGCGGGACTGAAAACCGATGTTGTCCTTGTCGGTCATTCCTATGGTGGTTCGGTGATCAACGAAGCGGCTGCCAATAGCAGCAACGTGAAATCTCTCGTCTTCGTTGCCGCCTTCGCTCCGGAAAAAGGCGAGACCGCTGCAGGTCTCTCCGGCAAGTTCCCGGGAAGCACGCTGGCCCCGACGCTGGCTGAACCCGTTGCGCTCGAAGACGGCGCGAAGGATCTCTACATCCAGCAGGACAAGTTCCACGATCAGTTCGCTGCCGACGTATCGGCTGCCGACGCAAAGCTGATGGCTGCTACCCAGCGGCCGATCACGGACAAGGCACTCGGCGAAGAGGCAGGCGTGGCAAGCTGGAAAAATCTGCCGTCCTGGTTCGTTTATGGCGACGCCGACAGGAATATTCCGCCGGAAGCGCTGCAGTGGATGGCAGATCGCGCCAAGTCGAAGGAAACCATCGTAGTCAAGGGCGCTTCGCATGTCGTCATGGTCTCCCACCCGGACAAGGTGGCGAAGATCATCGAGGATGCAGCGAGCGCCAGGTAATCCGCCCGTATAGAGCGGAAGGATCAGCAATCTCCCCTTCCGCCGCGAAGGGGGGATTTGAAACTTGCCTTCCGGTCGGTGGCCGTCAACGAAGAAGCGCGGCCGCCGACAGGCCAGAGACACGACCGAGAGCCACGGCAGTCAAGAGACCGTTGCCGGAAAGATAGCCGCTCGCACCGCCGCCAGAGACACCGCAGGCCGCCCCACCCGCGGCAAAAAGATTGGCGACGGCCGAGCCATCCTGCAACAGCACCCTTGCATTGCCGTCAACGACAAGTCCGCCCTGCGTATGGAACAGAGCGCCGGTAACCTTTACGGCGCGATAGGGCGACGAAAGCGGTTCGATATCGGAGAAATCACGCCCGAACGGGTCGGTCGCGCGTTCCGTTTTACAGGTTTCGACGACGGCAAGCGTCTCGGAAAGGGCGCCGAAATCGACCTGCATCCGCGACGCGAGCTCCTCGATCGTATCGGCTTCCATGATGGCCTTTGCCTGTTCCGCCTGACGGAAATCCTCGAACTGACGCGCGATCTCTGCGATCCGCGCATCGAAGACCGTCCATGCGATACCTCCCGGCTGGGACAGAACGTTGGCCGCCTGCTCCGAATACCCCTTCGCTTCGTTGGAAAAGCGTCGCCCGGCACCATTTATCTGAAAACCACCTTCCATGATCGTCGCCCAGCTGATCAGGACACCGACCGGATGCGCCACCGAACCATGTCCCTGGTGACCGCCGAGATGGCGGGTGGCGGCCCCTAGTGTCTCTCCCCACAGGACTGCTTCCCCTTGATTGCCGGGATGGCCGAAATAGGTGGCCTCGCGCATGGAGGGAATATGTCTGGCCACCAGGCGCGGATTGCCGCCATAACCGTTGCAGGCGAGGATCAACGCATCACAGCCGATCTCCTCGCGGCTGCCATCCGGTCGTCGAAGCCCAACTCCTCGAATATTTCCATCTGCGCCGGCAATCAGCACATCGACATGGGCGTCGGTCAGGATATCGATGCCGGCCTGCTCGCATGCAGTGCGCAGCCTGTCGATCAGTTCCCCGCCGGAGCGCGACGGAAGGCCGTGCATTCTCAGCTCCGAATGGCCCGGATAGCGAAAATTGTCGACCAGCGAGAACGGCAGGCCGTGAGCATCGGCGAGCCATTCGAGGGTCGGGCCTATCGTTTCCGTCACCAATCGTACGAGATCGAGGTCCGGTTCATTGTCGGCCTTATGCAGGATGTCGGCGGCAAAACGCTCCGGTCTATCGGTTACCCCTGCAGCTTTCTGCCAGCGGGTATCCGGTGCCGGGATCAGGCCCGCCGAAAGCGCCGTCGAGCCGCGCGGCACGGGATCGCGTTCCAGTACCAGCGGATCAACGCCCTCACCCCGGGCGGCAAGGGCTGCGACCAGCCCGGCCGCGCCGCCGCCGATGATGATGAGCGGCACGCTCGTTTCGAATTCCCGGTCCGAGAATTCGACCCGGCTCATTGTGCTTCGAATTCCGCGATCATCTCGGCGATGGTCGCGATCCTGCTCACCGGCTTCAGGGCGGCGATCGCCGTCTCGTGGGTCTCGACAGAGAAGGCGGCCGAGCCATCGGACAACGTGATCGTCTCGAAATCACGCACATGGGCATCGCGCACCGTGGACGATACGCCGCCATTGGTGACGATGCCGCCGACCAGCAGTTTTTCGATACCGCACTTGCGCAGCACCCATTCCAGCCGCGTCATGTAAAAGGACGAATAGGCGACTTTCTCGACCACCAGATCGGCCGGTGCCAGACTGTCGATGAGCGCATTTCCCCAACTCCCGGGCGCAAAATCACCCTTGCCGAGGAAGGGACGAAGCTCCTTCAGATGCGGCGAGATGATCGGCTCGCCGCCCTTTGCCGGCACCAGGGTGAACTGGGCGGAGATGATGTAGCCGCCCTTTTTGCGCATCACGTCGACCAGCGGCTTGATCCGCTCCGGCAGCGCCGCGATTTCCGGGGCGCCCTGCTTTGCCCGGCCATAGGCGCCTTCGGGCGCCAGGAAGTCGTTCGTCAGGTCCACGATAATCAGACCTGTCTTCTCGATCGGGATCGCGTGTCCGCTCATGCCTTACGCTCCACGACGAC
>JBQGDG010000295.1:0-9244 GCA_052038935.1 Neorhizobium sp.
TCGCCGGTACCGATGCCGAAGCCGCCTACGGCAAGGGCGATCTCGATCAGCAGGATCGCAAGGGGCGAGAGAGACTGGCGATCGGCCAGCGGCCGTGCGGCGTCGATAGGAGTTGCGCTGTCGGTCATCATATCAGTCGTGTTTGAAGAGACGAGGGTAGGGGGCGACCTACCCGCACTGGAGGTGAGCCGGCCGGCTTCGGCCGTCGAAGGCCACATTAGCATGCCATTGTGCAATGCGGTAGAACGAAATTGGCTTCACTGGAATTTCATCAGAACATGCCCATATGCATGCGACGCCATGTCCGCTTCGGCTGGCGCAACCAATTTCCCCATCGGCGGTTCTCTCGCCGCCGGGGCCGGATGTGACCGAGACGTTGTGATGAACCTGATTGCCGTGTTCAACCGCGATGGCGGTACCTTCAAGACGACCGACATGGACGCCTACTGCTCCCATGCCCTCAGGGCGTTCGAGGGGGCGGGGCACGAGATCGAATGTCATGTCGTCGCCGGCAATCAGGTCGTGGAGACGATGGAGCGGGCGGCCGCGACGGGCGGCGTCGACGGGCTGATTGCAGGCGGCGGCGACGGTACTATCTCGGCGGCGGCAGGGATCGCCTGGAAGAGCGGCATCGCGCTCGGCGTCGTCCCGGCCGGAACGATGAACCTGTTTGCCCGCTCGCTCAAGCTGCCGCTCGATATCTGGCAGGCGCTCGACGTCTTGGCCCGTTCGCATCCGCGGGACGTGGATATCGCCAGTGCCAACGGCCGCAGCTTCGTCCACCAGTTTTCCGCCGGCCTGCATGCCCGCATGGTGCGCTACCGCAACTCGATGACCTTCGCCTCGAGGCTCGGCAAGATGCGCGCCAGCACGAGGGCGGCCTTCGGCGTCATGCTCAATCCGCCCGAGTTCGAGGTGGAGTTCAACGCACAGGGCAAGAGCGGTTATCGCAAGGTCTCCGCCATCTCCGTGTCGAACAACGAATTCGGCAGCGACGCGCTGATGTATGCCGACGACATCACCCGCGGGCACCTGGGTTTTTACATCGCCGATCCCCTGACGCCGGCCGGCGTCGCCAAGCTCACCTTCGACATCCTGCGCGGAAGGCTGAAGGACAATGAAGCGGTGACGGCGATGACCGTGACCGAACTGGAACTGCATTTTCCCCGCCATCGCAAGGATGTCCGCTGTGTCATAGACGGCGAGCTCCTGCCGATGGATCGCGACATTTTCCTGAAGATCCATGCCGGCGAGCTGAAGGTGCTCGTCGATCAGCTCCCGCCGCAAACGCTGACGGAAGGCGACGGCAGCGGAATCTGACCGTGCGTCGGTCCGCCGACCCGTATCGAAGGATGCCGGCGCCGGTGCGGCCGGCTATATCCGCGGCAGGTAGGTCTGGTAGTCGAAGTCGCTGACCGTGCGCAGATAGGTGATTGCCTCCTTGCGCTTGGTGTCGCCATAGAGCTTCTGGTAGCGCTCGCCGAAGACGTCGCGGATGAAGGGAGAGGCCGAAAAATCCTCGACCGCCGTCAGGAAGTCGTGCGTCAGACGCTTCGTGCCGGCGGGCGGTTCCTGGCCCGGCTCGGTCGGCAGGCCCGGATCGAGCGTCGCGTCCAGTCCCATCAGCATACCGCCGAGGATCGCCGTCAAAAGCAGATAGGGGTTCGCGTCGGCGCCTGCGACGCGGTGTTCGACACGGGCGGCCGGCCCCTGCGCGTCCGGAATGCGCACCGCCGTGCCGCGATGGCCGAAACCCCAGTCGATGTCGACCGGCGCAAACGAGCCCGGCTGGAAGCGGCGGTAGGAATTGGCGAAAGGAGCGAAGATCAGCTGCGCGTCGCGCATCGTCTTCAGCATGCCCGCGGTCACGGATTTCAGTTTCACCGGATCTGCGCCCCCGGCGTCGAGAATATTGTTACCGTCTCGGTCGATGATGCTGGCATGCACATGCAGGCCCGAGCCGGCCTGATCGGCATAGGGCTTGGCCATGCAGGTCGATTTCATCCCGTGCCTCCGGGCGGCCTGTTCGGCGATCCGCTTGAGGTAGATGCAGTCGTCGGCGGCGGCCAGCGCGTCCGCCCGGTGCAGGAGATTGATCTCGAACTGGCCGGGGCCGAATTCGGCGGTCGTCGCATCGGCCGGCAGATCCTGAATTTTCGCCCAGCTGCGAACCGTCTGCAGGTAGTCGTCCAGCGCATCGACAGCACTCATGTCGTAGAGCTGGAAGCCGTTCGGCTGGTCGCGATACATCAGCTTCGCCGGCGGGCGGGGCCGGCCGGTCTCGCGCCAGTCGTCCTGAACGACGTAGAATTCGAGTTCGGTCGCCACGACCGGCGTCAGGCCACGTTCGGCGAAACGCCCGACCAGTGCCGCCAGAATGGCGCGCGGATCGATAAAGCTCGGCTCGCCGGTCAGTTCGTGCATCGTCGCCAGAACCTGCGTCGATCCGGCGGGTCCCCACGGCATGGGTGCCGCGCTGCGCCGGTCGGGGATGCATTGCCCGTCCGGATCGCCGACCGAAAGCGAAAGCCCGGTGATGTCGTCGTTGTCGTCGCCCCAAATGTCGAGAGACTGTGTGGAGGAAGGCAGCCGGACCACCCCGTCCCAGACCTTCTTTTCCTTACTGATCGGGATGCGCTTGCCGCGCAGGTCTCCGTTCATGCCGACGAGCAGGATTTCGATATGGGGTTCAACGGTATCGTTCATGGAACGGTCATGTCTCGGTGGTTGCGGAACCCTGTAGGTAGCCGATAAGAATTGGCCGCACAATCAAGAGGCCGCAGCAATGAACGACAAGCCCGTCCTTTCCAATCTCGCCGCGATCGATGCCGCCCACCATCTGCATCCCTTCTCCGATATGAAGGAACTGAATGCCAGGGGCACGCGCATCATCGAGCGCGCCGAGGGCGTCCATATCTTCGATTCCAACGGCAAGAAATATCTCGACGCCTTTGCCGGCCTCTGGTGCGTCAATGTCGGTTACGGCCGCCGGTCGATCGCCGATGCCGCCTACAGGCAGATGCAGGAACTGCCCTATTACAACAGCTTCTTCGGGACCACGACGCCGCCGGCCACGCTGCTTGCGCAGAAGATCGCATCGCATGCCGGTGCGCACATGAATCGCGTCTTCTTTACCAATTCCGGGTCCGAAGCGACCGACACCTGGTTCCGGATCGCCCGCGTCTACTGGAAGGCGCTCGGCAAGCCGGGAAAGACCGAAGTCATCGCGCGCAGGAATGCCTATCACGGCTCGACCGTCGCCGGCGCCTCGCTTGGCGGCATGAAGCTGATGCATGAACAGGGCAACCTGCCGATCGAAGGCGTGCATCACATCGGCCAGCCCTATTGGTATGCCGAGGGCGGCGACCTGTCTCCCGCCGATTTCGGACTGAAGATGGCGCGCGAACTGGAAGCGAAGATCGACGAGCTCGGCGAAGACCGTGTCGCCGCCTTTGTCGCCGAACCTGTCCAGGGCGCAGGCGGCGTCATCATCCCGCCGGAAACCTACTGGCCGGAGATTTCCCGCATCTGCAAGGCGCGCGATATCCTGCTCGTCTCCGACGAGGTGATCTGCGGTTTCGGTCGGCTCGGCAGCTGGTTCGGCTACCAGCATTTCGGCTTCGAACCGGATCTGGCCCCTGTCGCCAAGGGCCTGTCCTCCGGCTATCTGCCGATCGGCGCGGTGCTCGTTTCGGATCGAGTGGCCGAAGTGATGGTCAACGAAGTCGGAGACTTTTTTCACGGCTTTACCTATTCCGGTCATCCGGTGGCTGCCGCGGCGGCCTTGGAAAACCTCCGCATCATCGAGGAGGAAGGCCTGGTCGAGCGGGTGCGTGACGATATCGGTCCGTATTTCGCCGCAGCCTGGAAAAGCCTCGAGGATCACGAAGTCGTCGGCCAGGCGGAAAGCACCGGCCTTATCGGCGGATTGCAGCTTGCCGCCGACAAGGCCACGCGCCGGCGCTATGCGAAACCCGACGACGTCGGCACGCTGGTGCGCAATCACTGCGTCGAGAACGGCCTCATCATGCGCGCCACCAGCGACCGCATGCTGGCGTCTCCGGCCTTCATCATCAGCCGTGCCGAAATCGACGAGGTCGTCGGCAAGCTGCGGCAGGCCCTCGACCATCTGCGCGATACCGTCAAGGAATAGCTGTCGGGGCCGGTTCGGCAGAGCCAAGAACCGGTCACGGTTCCAGGCTGCTTCCGGCCTTCAACGCTTGAGATCGATCACCGCATATCCGAACCGGTACTGGTCCGCCGGCCGGCCCCATTGATAGGGATAACCGACGATCGCCATGTCGCCGGGCGCCGTCGTGATCCCTTCCTGTCGCAGATAGTCCGCGAAGGTCTCGTCGAAACCGGGCGGCGGGCTTCCGTCGGCACGGCGCCAGACGAGCACGATCCGGTCGAAATCGCCGAGCGGCTGCGGAATCATGCCGGTCGGCGGTCGCGGAGTTACCACCGGGAGGCCGGGCAGGTTGAAATGCATGTTGCCGCCGAGCTGCCCGTCCGATGCCACGACGATCGTATTCGCGCCCGACGCCTTTTCCGAAACCGTCCGCGCGAGCGTGGCGAAGGGGATGTTGACATAGCCGTATTGCCCGGTGATCCGGTCTATCGCCACGCGGCCGAACAGGATTGAAGGGATCAGCACCATGATGAATGCCGCGACGCCCCAGAGACGCGCCATGCCCGGCATGACGGGAAGCCGGGCGGCATCGACCTTCAGGGCGAGATAGAGCGGCGCGACGAGCAGGATCGGCGTCAGCCACCGGTCGCGGACATTCTCCAGCCCGGCAAACAGGATCATCAGCGCGATCATTGCCAGCGAAAGGGCGAGAACCCGTCCGGCGAGCCGGCTCCACTGGTTGCCCGCCCGCAGCACGAGCCCGAAATATTCGCGGTAGACGAGCGAAAAGACGACGAGCGTCAGGCCGAGGAAGCCGAGGGACGACAGTGCCAGCGATCCGAAGCCGTGCGCGAGGCCGGCAAGCAGCCCCGTTCTTTCGTCGACGAGCTTCTTCATCGTGTGTCCGCCGGCCGACTCGAAATTGTCGGCGAGCCAGAGCGCATGCGGTGTGACGACGGCGAGCGCCAGCAGTGCCGCCGGCAGTATCCGCCAGTCGAGGACGATGCGGCGCAGATCGCGGTCCATCAGCACGGCGAGACCGCAGGCGACCGGCAGGAGGGCGAAATTGTATTTGGTGATGCCGCCGATTCCGGTGGCGATGCCGAACAGCAGGAAGGACAGGAGCGAGGGGGCGGACAGGACCCGCATCAGGCCATAGAGGAACAGCGACGCGCCGAAGATGGCGGCGACAGTGTGTGAAAGGTCGCGCTGCGCCTCGAAGGCGACCTGCGGTATCGTCAGAAGGCCGAGCGCGGCGATCACCGCCAGCCGCTTGTCCTGCATCACCTGCCGCGCCGCGAGGTAATAGAGGAGATAGGCGGAAAGGAGCAGGAGGTTTTTCAGCCCCGCCAGCGTCACCAGCGACATGCCGAAGATCTCGATCGCGCCATGCTGCAGCCAGTTGTAGAAGGGCGGCTGCGAGCCGTAGCCGGAAAGCATCCACTGCGAGAGCAAAGTCTGCTCCGCCTCGTCGAGTTCGAGCCCGTGCGGCAGGATCAGCCTGACGATCACGTTGATGATGAAATAGATGCCGAGAACGACGGCGAGCGTGCGTCCCTGTCCAAGCCGTTCGACGGTCGTGCGCGAAGAGGATGATATCGAGGTCACGGGGGTCTCCGGCAACGGCCTATGGCCGTGCGATCCAGGCGTAGTTGAAGCTTTCCGTCTTTTCGCCGCGCGAGAAGGGATAGGGCACGTCCATCGTCTTTTGTGTGACACCGGCAGGGTCTATCCCCTCCTGTGTCAGATAGGTCTGCAGACTGATGGGCAGGGACGAGCCGTCCGATCCCGGCCAGATCAGCAGCCCGCGACCCGGTCCCTCGGGCAAGGCGTTCGCCTGGACGAATGCGGGAAGGACGACCGGCGTCTCGGGCGTCACGATCCGTGCGCTGCCTGCGAGCGCCATGCTGCCGGCGATGATGAAGTCCGGCCTGTCCGCCGCCGGAGCCTGCGCCAGCACCTGCCGGATGAACGGCACCGAGGGCAGGCTGTCCTTCTGGTATTTGCCGATCAGCGGGGCGAAGACGTTGCCCGCGGTGAGATAGATGAGGAAGCCGAAAGCGAGCAGCGACACCGGCAAGGCAAGGGTGGCGACGCCGGTCCGGCGCGCGAAGGCGCCGGCGGCTTCGAGCTTCAGACAGAAGTAAAGCGGCAGGAGCAGCAGGAAGGGTGAGAGCCACTTCTGCGACATTTCCGTCGCGCCGAGACCGAGAACGACGAGGGCGATGAGGAAGAGAGAGAGGACGAATGTCCGGCCCATGACCCGTGTCCACACCGTTCCGGCCTTCCAGCTGTCGATCATCTCGCGCCGCATGGCGATCAACAGGAAGAGGACGAGCACGAAGGAACCGTCGATCACCGAGGTCACGAGTTCGAGCAGGCCGCTCAACCGGTCGAGCAGGAAATTGCCGGTGGCGTCGTCGCGCAGGGCGTTGACGGTGCCGGCCGTCGCGGCCTGGAAATTGCCGGCCACCCACAGTGCATGCGGCAGGCAGACGATCCCCGCGACCACGATCGTCGCGATCAGCCGACGGTCGGTCAGGCGTCGCCGAAGCTCGGCTTCGGGCAGGATGGCGATCAGGGCCGCAAGCGGCAGCACGACGAAATTGTATTTGGAGATCGTGCCGATGCCGATGGCGGCGCCGGTAAGCGCGTAGCTCCAGAATGTCGGCCGCTTCAGCGTGCCGAGAAAGGCGTAGAGGAAAAGCGACACGGCAAACAGCGTCGCCACCGCATGGCTGAGATCACGCTGCGCCAGGATGGTGACTGCCGGCAATGCCAGCACGCCGAGCACGGCGGCGGCGGGAACCTGCCGGAAAGCGCTGATCTGTCTCGCGGCGAGCCAGTAGAACAGACAGCAGAGGAACAGCATGCCGTTCTTCACCAGCGACACGGCGAGGATGGACGGGCCGGTGAGCTGGATGACGCCATATTGCAGCCAGTTGTAGAAAGGCGGCTGGCGGCCATACCCCCAGAGCAGGTACTGCGACTGGAACAGCTGCTCTGCCTCGTCGTTCTGAAGCCCCTCGGCCCGCAGGACGCGCACGAGGATGGCGACGAGATAATAGGCCGCGATCAGCCAGAGAATCCGTTCCGGCCTCGCGGCAAGCGCGTCACGAATGCGACGCATCGGCCTCGTAGACCTCTCTCACGATATAGGCGAGGGCAGTGTCTTCCCGATAATAGGTGCGGGCGATCATCTCCGCGAGGATGCCGGTCGTGATCATCTGCACGGCCGACAAAAACAGCATGACGCCGATCAGGAACAGCGGCCGCGTCCCGATATCGTTGCCGAGGATGAACTTGTCGATGAACAGGTAGAAGAGGATCAACGCCGAGAAGGCGCCCAGACCGAGGCCGAGCGAACCGAAGAAATGGCCCGGCCGCGCCTTGAAGCGCATGAAGAACATCACCGACAGCAGGTCGAGGATAACCCGGAAGGTGCGCGAAATGCCGTATTTGGAAACTCCGTGCTGGCGCGCATGGTGCGTCACCGGCATTTCGCCGATGCGCGAGCTCGGCACGACGCCGGCAACCCAGGCCGGGATGAAACGGTGCATCTCGCCCATCAGCTTTACCTGCTTGATCACCGCCGCGCGGTAGATCTTCAGCGAGCAGCCGTAGTCGTGGAGGCGAACACCGGTGATACGGCCGATCAGCCGGTTGGCGATGAAGGACGGGATCTTGCGCAGGATCAGGCCGTCCTGGCGGTTCTTGCGCCAGCCGACCAGCAGGTCGAGTTCACGCCGTTCGAGCTCGGCCACCATGGTCGGAATATCCTTGGGGTCGTTCTGCAGGTCGCCGTCGAGCGTCGCGATCAACCGTCCGCGGGCATGGGTGATGCCCGCCTGCATGGCCGCCGTCTGGCCGAAATTACGCTGCAGGGCCACGATCTTGAGGTCCAGGCCCGGCCGATCGAGCGAGGCCCTGGCATTGACGACGGTGGCATCCGTGCTGCCGTCGTCGACGAGGATCAGTTCCCAGCTGGCGGGATAGGCGGCCATCGACGCGACGATCCGTTCGATCAGCGGACCGACGCTCTCTTCCTCGTTGAAAAGTGGCACGACCAGCGACAGTTCGACCGGATCGGGCGTTTCGACGAGGCGGGTCAACGATTCTGCTGTTGTGCGCACCTGTATCTCCTGGGGCGCCGCGCGCCATCTATGGCGCGCCCAGCGCGCCGCAACTTTCGAAACTGCGCATCCGGTCTCCCGAAAATCGATTTCGATTTTCAGGACGATGCGCTAGAAGTCCGGGTCCGCGCGGCTGCCCATCTGGCGTCGTCGTCGTCCTGTTGACCCGGAATATCGTATTGGGGCCTCCTACTATATGAAGAATTATCCCGTTGCCAGCCGCAGAGCATGGATAATTCGCAACGCGATGACGCTGCTGACGCTGGCGATCGTCGTCGTCTATGCCGCCTTCATCCAGTGGATCTGGGGTTGGGGCAGCGTATTGGCGTTGTGGGAGGCCGCCGGCGTGGGCTCGGCGCTCGCAGCCCTTGCCGCCCTGGTAGGGACCTACGTGCTGCGCACCTGGCGGATCTATGACTATTTCCCCGGGGAGACGCGAGGGCGTTTCGGCACGCTTCTGCGGCTTGTCCAGGTCCACAATCTTCTCAACATCATGCTGCCTTTCCGGACCGGCGAGGCGAGCTTTCCGCTCCTGATGAGACGGGAGTTCGACCTGCCGCTGGCCAGAGGAACCGCCGCGCTTTTCGTCATGCGGCTCTTCGACCTGCATGCGCTTCTGGCGGCCGCAGGCACCGGCCTTGCCCTGCAGACCGGCAGCCTCTGGGCGTGGATGCTGTGGCTCGCCTTTCTCGTCCTGCCGGCAATCGCCTTTGCAATCCGCGGCCATGCGCTGCGTCTCGCCGCGAAGATCCTGCCGGCCAAGGCGGCCGGACTTCTGGGCGAGGTCGAGGCCGGCCTGCCGGTCGATGCCTCGGCCTTCGCCCGCGCCTGGGGCGCGACGCTGGTCAACTGGTTCACGAAGATCGCGGTTCTCGCCTGGGTGCTCGGCCTTCTCGGCGGCCTGTCTATCGCGCCCGGATTCGGCGGTGCGCTCGGCGGCGAACTCTCTTCGGTCCTGCCGGTCCACGCTCCGGCCGGC
>JBQGDG010000296.1:0-4033 GCA_052038935.1 Neorhizobium sp.
TGGCGGGCAATTTCAGAGAAACGAAGCGTTCCCTCGTCCCAGAGCGTATCCAGGATCACCACCGTCCACTTGTCGGCGAAACCGGAGATCATCTCGCGCACGAGCGCTTCGATCCTCGGATCGACATTCTGGGGGTAGTCTTTCGCCTTGTAGGACTGCGCGCGTTCAAGGTCATGCTGTGAAAATTCGGATGGTGCGTGCGTACCCATATGCTCCGGATCCCTAAACTCTCCATTGGAGAGTTAGTATGGAAAATATATCGACCCTGCAAGAGGGAATGGAGATCCTTGCAGAAGGTCGAACCGCAGCATCAAGCCTTGTCAGCCGGGTATCTGCTGCAGCCACGGATGGCGGTCCCGATCCGCTTGCACATAGCGTGAAATGTCCCGGGCATAACTTGCCGTCAGGTCCAGATCGTCCCATCCGTTGAGCAGTTTGGTGCGCCACACCGGTTCGATCTCGAAACGGAAGACGTGATTGGCGAACCGTATCTCGCAGGCTTCGAGGTCGATCGTCATACGGTCATGTCCACCCTCAAGAAGCGTCAGCATCTCCTCGGCATCGTCTTCCGAGACACGCGCCGGCAGGAGCCCGTTATTGACCGAATTGGAGGCGAAGATGTCCCCGAAGCTCGGCGCGATGACACAGCGGAATCCGTAATCCACCAGCGCGTAGACCGCCGCCTCTCGCGACGATCCGGCGCCGAAGTTCCGGCGTGCCACGAGAATTTCCGCACCCTGGCGGAGGTCGCGGTTCAGGGGGAAGTCGGCAATCGGGCGTCCTTCACTGTCGAAACGCATGTCGTAGAGAAGATATTGGCCATAGCCTTCCGAGCGGGAGCGTTTCATGAACCTGGCCGGAATGAGCTGGTCCGTGTCGACGCTGGCGAAGGGGAGGGGAGCAGCCGCGGCATCCAGAAAGGTGAAGGGCTTCATGCACGTCCTCCCATCAGGTCGCGGACATCGGTAAGGTGACCGGTGATTGCCGCCGCGGCGACCATGGCCGGTGACATGAGATGCGTGCGGGCCTTGGGGCCCTGACGCCCCTTGAAGTTGCGGTTGGTGGTGGATGCGCAACGCTCTCCCGGCGGAACCAGATCTCCGTTCATTCCGACGCACATGGAGCAGCCGGAATCGACCCATTCGAGACCGGCATCGATGAAGATCCGGTCGAGGCCTTCTTCCTCCGCCCGCTGCTTGACGACGGAAGAGCCGGGGGACACGAGCCCCGGCACCGCCGACTTGCGGCCGTTGAGGACGGCGGCGGCCGCACGAAGATCCTCGATTCGGCTATTGGTGCAGGAGCCGATGAAGACCCGGTCGATGGCGATCTCGCTGAGCGGCTGACCGGGTCTCAATCCCATATAGTCGATGGCCTCGCGGATATGGGCCGAGCGGGATTCGTCGGCAACGCTGTCCGGCACGGGCACGGTGCCGCTGATCGGCAGCGCGTCTTCCGGACTTATGCCCCAGGTGACGATCGGGGCAATGGTGCGGCAGTCGATGGTCACCTCGCGGCCGAATTCCGCCTCGTCATCGGTCGACAGCGAGAGCCAGACCTCGGCTGCGCGATCGAAAAGCTCGCCTTGCGGTGCCAGAGGGCGACCACGCAGGAAATCCACCGTCATCATGTCCGGCGCAACCAGCCCGCAACGCGCGCCGCTCTCGATCGAGAGATTGCACAGGGTGAGCCGCCCCTCCATGGAAAGCGCCCTGACCGCTTCGCCCGCATATTCTATGGCATGTCCCTGAGCGCCATCGGCGCCGATTGTCGCGATCATCGCAAGCGCCATGTCCTTGGCGCTGATGCCGAGCCCGAGCGCGCCGTCGAAGCGTACCCGCATCGTTTTTGGTTTCTTCTGCCACAGGGTCTGGGTCATCAGGACATGCGCAACTTCGGAGGCGCCGATCCCGAAGGCGATCGCGCCGAACGCTCCGTGGGTGGAGGTGTGGCTGTCCCCGCAGACGATCGTCGCACCCGGCAGCGTGATGCCCTGTTCGGGGCCGACGACGTGAACAATGCCCTGGCGTGGATCATTGAGGCCGAAGAGGCGGACATCGTTTGCCCGACAGTTTTCCTCGAGCTGGGTTATCATCCCCGCAATCGCCGGATCCGTTTGGCCGAGGTCGCGCACACGCGTCGGAGCGTAGTGATCGACGATGCCGAATGTCAGGTCCGGACGCGAAACCCCCGCATTCTTGTCCTTCAGCTTGTTGAAGCCGTGGAAGGAGCCCTCGTGAACGAGATGTCGGTCGATGAACAGCAGTTGCTGCCCGTCGTCCTGGGTCGCAACGACGTGGTTCTGCCAGATCCTGTCGAACAGCGTACGGGGGGCGTCCTTGCTCATTCATCCTCCTCGCCTTCCGTAACCGAACATGGGAGGAAGGCTGGTAAACCTGTATTGTGATTAATACAGATTGGATTTGCAAATCAAGTTGCGATCCGACACTTTCGGCTGATCGCAATCCACATGGAGGGGCCGGAACGTGAGCGATGACCAGCAGCTGAAGGATAGGGTCGCCATCGTCACCGGTGCGGGAGGAGACATAGGGATGGCCATTGCCCGGCGTTTCCACGCTGCCGGAGCGCGCGTCATCCTTGTCGACCTGAAGGCCGTCGATGCCGCTGAGGAAACGATGGTATCGATCGCTTGCGATGTCTCCGACCCGTCGGCCGTCGAGAGGACCGTGGGCGAAATCGTCGACCGTTTCGGCGGCATCGATATCGTCGTCAACAATGCCGCGGCGGAGACGCCGCTCGGAACCGTGTGCGATATCCCGCTCGATAGCTGGCGGCGGACACTGGACGTCAATCTCACGGGTGCTTTCCTCCTCTGCAAATACGCCGTTCCGCATCTGCGGGCAGCATCCGGAAGGCGAGGCGGCGTGATCCTCAATATCGCGTCGCAGCTTGGCCATGTGACGACACCCGGCAGAGCCGCGTATTCCGCTAGCAAGGCGGCACTGCTTTCGCTAACCCGCAGCCTCGCGCTCGATCATGCGGCGGACGGTATCCGCGCGGTGAGCCTCTCTCCGGGCGCTGTCCTGACGGGACGGGTAAGCCGCCAGGCGGGCGGTGCAGAACAGGCTGTTGCGGCGCTGGCGCCACTTCACCCGATCGGGCGGATCGGGATGCCGGAGGAAATCGCGGCGACTGCAGTTTTTCTCGTGTCCGACGGTGCTGCCTTCATTACCGGCAGCGACGTCCTCGTCGATGGGGGCTATACGGCCCGTTAGTCTCGGATCGCCGTGGGAACATGTCGATCCTGTCCGGCAAGCCAGGCAGCGTAATCGTCGCAGGCCTCGATCGGACGCATGAAGCGGAAACCGAAATCACGCTCGAATTTCCGGCCTGAAACGGGCTGCCTTTTTCTCCCCAGATCGTCGTTGAAGGCGATTACGCTGTCGCTGCCATCTTCTCTTCCCATGGCGAAGCTCCAGCCGGCATGCATGGCCGCCAGTCGTTCGCAGAGTGTCTTCACATGCCAGGTTTCGCCGAGACTGAGATTGTAGAGGTCTGAAGGCGGCGCCTCGCATGTCGTAAGGATGGCCAAAGCCCGGGCGATGTCCCGGCTGCTGGTCCAGTCGCGCGCACCACCTCCGGGCAGAAGGACCGATTGTCCGGATGCTGCGCTGCATGCCGCCTGATAGGGCGGGCTCATCGTCTCGCGAACGCCCGTTTCGTGTTCATGCGGGCCGAATACCGCGGTGATCCGTGCCGTGACTGTCGAAAGCCCGAGAGTTCTGGCGGCTTCGGCGACGAGGCGTTCGCTCGCAAGCTTGGTGAAACCGTACAATGTCGTCGGCTTCGGGGAGACCTCTTCGGTAACGGCGACGTCCTCAAAGGGAGCGGTGCCATAGACGGCGGAGGAGCTCGGATAGACGAAGCGGGAAATCCCGGCCCTGCGCCCTTCTTCCAGCAGGATCGCCGTCGATACGGTGTTGACGTCGAAAGCGTCCGTGGCCGTGGCGATCGCGCTTTTCGGCCCGAGCGTGATCGCTGCAGCATGGATGATCCTGGTCACTCCGTGACG
>JBQGDG010000297.1:0-17265 GCA_052038935.1 Neorhizobium sp.
GATCGGTCTGCGCACCGTCGAACTGCTGACCGATCCGGACGAGGCCGGCAGCCGTTTCGCCTTCAAGATCAACGGCCGCGAGATCTTCTGCCGCGGTGCCAACTGGATCCCTGCGGACGCGCTGTTCTCCCTGACGAGCCCGGAAAAGACCGGAGATCTCCTGCAATCCGCCGTCGATGCCAACATGAACATGATCCGCATCTGGGGCGGCGGCTTCTACGAGGACGATCATTTCTACGACACTTGCGACCGCCTCGGCCTGATGGTCTGGCAGGATTTCCAGTTCGCCTGCAACATCTATCCCTCGACGCCGGACTTCCTCGAAAACGTCGAACAGGAAGTCGAGTATCAGACGAAGCGCCTCGCCTCCCACCCCTCGATCGTGCTCTGGTGCGGCGACAACGAGCTCGTCGGCGCGCTTCTCTGGTACGAGGAGACCCGCACCACCCGCGACCGCTATCTCGTCTCCTACGACCGCCTGAACCACACGATCGAGCGGGCGATGAAGAAGGCCGTGCCCCAGGCCATCTGGTGGCCCTCGAGCCCGGCCTCCGGCTATCTCGACTATGGCGATGCCTGGCATGCCGATGGCTCAGGCGACATGCATTTCTGGTCCGTCTGGCACGAGAACAGGCCGTTCGAGCATTATCGCGACGTCAGGCCGCGCTTCTGCTCCGAATTCGGCTTCCAGTCCTATACGTCGCTGCCGGTTATCCACACCTACGCGGAGGAGAAGGATCTCAACATCGCCTCTCCGGTCATGGAGCATCATCAGCGCAATGTCGGAGGCAACGAGCGCATCGCCGCCACCATGTTCCGCAATTTCCGTTTCCCGAACGGTTTTGCCAATTTCGTCTATCTGAGCCAGGTCCAGCAGGGCGTGGCGATTCGGACGGCGGTCGATTACTGGCGCTCGCTCAAGCCGCATTGCATGGGCGCGCTCTACTGGCAGCTCAACGACACCTGGCCGGTCGCCTCCTGGGCCAGCCTCGATTACGGCGGCGGCTGGAAGGTGCTGCATTACATGGCGCGCCGCTTCTTCCAGCCGGTGGCAGTCGCAGCGATCCCGTCCGAGGACGGCAGCGAGATCCGCTTCTCGCTGGTCAACGATACGCTCTCCGATGTCACCGTCACCCTGAACCTCTCCGTGCTGACGCTCTCCGGCCACCGGAGTTCCCTGCAGAGTGTCGAAGCGGTCTGCTCGCCCGATGCGGCGGTCACGGCTCTGACGATCGCCGCCGACACGATTCCGAAAGACGCAGTCCTCGCCTGGAGCTTTACCGCTTCGGACGGCACGGGCGGCGAGGGACATCATGTCATGAGCACCTACAAGGCGCTGGAACTGGAGCCGCCGGACCTCGAATTTTCCGTATCGCCCGCCGCGGGACCGGATGGCGAGGGAGCGTTCGATATTCTCGTACAGTCGCGCGGCCTTGCTCTCTTCGTGCTTGTCGAAAGCGAAACGCCCGGCCGGTATTCCGACAACGCCTTCGATCTCGCTGCCGGGGAAAGCCGTCTCGTTCGCTTCACGCCGAGCGGACCGGCCGCCCGGCCTCCGGCCTTCCGCATCTACGACCTTTATTCCTGCCAGAAGGCGGGCTGAATTTCCATTTCCCAGGAGGATGATATGACGAACTTCGGTTTCCAGCTTTACAGCGCCCGCAATTTCCCGCCGCTTTCCGATGTCCTGAAACTGGTGGCAAGCCATGGTTATACCGAGGTCGAAGGGTATGGCGGCCTCTATGCGACGCTCGACGAGGCAGGGCTGAAGGCCATGCGTGCCGAGCTGGACGCCAACGGCCTTACTATGGCGACCGGCCATTTCGGCATAGACCTGCTCGAAAAGGAGCCGGCCCAGGCGCTGCTGATCGCCAAAACGCTCGGCATGTCGGCCATCTACTGCCCGCATCTCGTCGCCGATCAGCGGCCGACCGATGCGGCCGGGTGGTTCGATTTCGGCAAGCGCCTGCAGGAAGCCGGCAAGCGTTATCAGGATGCCGGCTATCTCTTCGGCTGGCACAACCACGATTTCGAGTTCAAGGCGCTGTCGGACGGTTCCACCCCCCAGGAGCAGATCTTTGCCGGTGGACCGGATTTGAGCTGGGAAGCCGATATCGCCTGGGTCATCCGTGGAGGTGCCGATCCGTTCGAATGGATCGAGAAATACGGCAGCAGGATCACCGCGGTCCACGTCAAGGATATCGCGCCGGCGGGCGAGAACACCGACGAGGACGGCTGGGCCGATGTCGGCCACGGCACGGTTCCGTGGAAGGAACTCATGAAGGCCCTGCGGGAAAAGACTTCCGCCAGATATTATATTCTCGAACACGACAATCCGAAGGACGTCGAGCGTCTTGCTGCCCGCTCCATGGCCGCCTTCAAGACCTACTGATCTCAGATAATCATCCGGAGTTTCCCAATGACCAAGGAACTGGGCGTCGGCATCCTGGGATGCGGCAACATTTCCACCACCTATTTTGCGCTCTCGCCGCTCTTCAAGGGCATCAGGGTTCTGGCCTGCGCCGACCTCAATCCTGCGGCGGCCGAGGCGAAGGCGAAGGAATACGGCGTAAAGGCACAATCGGTCACCGAACTGCTCGCCAATGACGAGCTGGACGTGATCGTCAACCTGACGATCCCGGATGCGCATTTCGCCGTCTCCAAGGCCGTTCTTCAGGCCGGCAAGCACGTCTATTCGGAAAAGCCGCTGACGATTACGCTCGCCGAGGGCAAGGAACTGCAGGCGCTCGGCCGGGAAAAGCGGCTGGCGATCGGATGCGCCCCCGACACGTTCCTCGGCGGCGCGCATCAGCTTGCCCGCGCCTTCATCGACGAGGGCGGGGTTGGACGCATCACCTCGGGCACATGCCATGTGATGAGCCCCGGCATGGAAATGTGGCATCCCAATCCGGGCTTCTTCTTTCTGAACGGCGGCGGCCCGATTCTCGACCTTGGTCCGTATTACATCGCCAACCTGATCAACTTCCTCGGCCCGGTAAAACGCGTCGCGGCCCTGACCTCGATGGCGACCACGACCCGCACCGTCACCAGCGAGCCGTTGAAGGGCACGATCATTCCGGTCGAGACGCCGACGAACATCCACGCACTGCTGGAATTCGTCGATGGTGCCACGATTACGCTTTCCGCCAGTTGGGATGTCTGGTCGCACCGCCACGCCAACATGGAGCTCTACGGCACGGAGGGTTCGATCTACGTGCCGGATCCGAACTTCTTCGGCGGCGTCGTGGAAGCGAGCGGCCGCGACAAGGACATCAAGCCGCTGAAGGAGTGGGATCATCCCTTCGGCAAGGCCAACCAGGAGCATCCGAACGGGCCGCGCGCCAACTATCGCACGGCAGGCCTCGCCGATATGGCCATGGCGCTCATCGAGGGCCGCGATATCCGCTGCTCGATTGACCGCGCGCTGCATGGTGTCGACGTCATGACCTCGATCCTGAAATCCGGCGCCGAAGGCAATTTCGTCACCACGACGACGACCTGCACCAAACCGGCAGCGCTCGGCATCGACGAGGCTCTGGCGCTTCTCGCCTGATCGGCTATGAATTGCGCGGCGCCGGAGAAGAGGTTCGGCGCCGCGTTCTTTGGAGGAATTTTCATTATGGCTTGGTCACCGGCGGAAAACCGCTACGAAAGCATGACCTATAATCGCTGTGGCCGTTCCGGCCTCAAGCTGCCGGCAATTTCGCTCGGCCTCTGGCACAATTTCGGCGACGACACGCCGCATCAGCGCAAGGTGGACATCTGCCGCAAGGCTTTCGACCTCGGCATCACCCATTTCGACCTCGCCAACAATTACGGCCCAAAGCCCGGCAGCGCCGAAACCGCCTTCGGCCGTATCCTGAAAGAGGAGTTCGGCGGGCTTCGTGACGAGCTGGTCGTCTCGTCGAAAGCCGGCTACGACATGTGGGCCGGTCCCTATGGCAACTGGGGCAGCCGCAAATACCTGATCGCCTCCTGCGACCAGAGCCTCAGGCGCATGGGTCTCGATTACGTCGATATCTTCTATTCGCACCGCTTCGACCCGGATACGCCGCTCGAAGAAACCTGCGGCGCGCTGGATCATATCGTCCGGTCGGGCAGGGCGCTTTATGTCGGCCTCTCGTCCTACAATTCCAGCCGCACGCGTGAGGCCGCGGCGATCCTGAAGCAGCTCGGCACGCCGGTTCTCATCCACCAGCCGAGCTATTCGATGATCAACCGCTGGGTCGAGGAAGACGGCCTGCTCGACACGCTCGAGGATCTCGGTGTCGGCTCGATCGTCTTCTCGCCGCTGGCGCAGGGCATGCTGACCTCGAAATATCTCGACGGTATTCCGCAGGATAGCCGTGCCGCACAGGGCAAGTCCCTGCGACCTGCCTTCCTCAACGACAAGAATATCGAGAACCTCAAGGGCCTCAACGCCATCGCCGCACGCCGCGGCCAGACGCTGGCGCAGATGGCGCTCGCCTGGGTTCTGCGCGGCGACCGGGTCACGACCGCGCTGATCGGCGCAAGCCGGCCGGAACAGGTCGAGGATTGCGTCAAGGCGCTCGACAAGCGGGACTTCACGGCGGAAGAGCTGGCCGAGATCGACGGCTTCGCCAGGGAGGCGGACATCAACATCTGGGCCGCGTCCGCCGAGCGCAAGGGCCCGTCGCGCAACAAGTAACGCCATCTTCCTGCCCGGCGGCATTCGCTGCCGGGCATTTTTCGGGATAAATCTGAGTTACGTACCTCAGGAGGAGAGACATGATCCGTAACCCCATCCTGCCCGGCTTCAATGCCGATCCGTCCATCTGCCGCGTCGGCGAGGATTATTACATCGCCACGTCGACGTTCGAATGGTATCCCGGCGTGCAGATCCATCACTCGCGCGATCTCGTCAACTGGACCCTGGTGCGTCGTCCTCTGGAGCGGAGGAGCCAGCTCGACATGCGCGGCAATCCGGACAGCTGCGGTGTCTGGGCGCCATGCCTCTCCTATGCCGACGGCCTGTTCTGGCTCGTCTATACGGATGTCAAGCGGTACGACGGCAGCTTCAAGGATGCGCACAACTACATCGTCACCTCGCCGACGATCGAGGGCGAGTGGTCCGATCCGGTCTATGTCAACTCCTCCGGCTTCGATCCCTCGCTGTTCCATGATGACGATGGCCGCAAGTGGTTCCTCAACATGCAGTGGAACCACCGCACCGAAAGTTATGGCGGCGCGCCGAAATCGCCTGCCTTCGACGGCATCCTGCTGCAGGAATGGGATCCCGTCACCAAAGCGCTCAAGGGACCGATCGGGAACATCTTTCCAGGCAGCCCGCTCGGGCTCGTCGAAGGGCCGCATCTCTTTCGGCGTAACGGCTGGTATTACCTGACCACGGCCGAAGGCGGCACGGGCTACAATCATGCGGTCACCATGGCGCGCTCACGCAGCATCCACGGGCCATACGAACTGCATCCCGAAACCCATCTCATCACTTCCAAGGATGCGCCCGATGCGGCTCTGCAGCGGGCAGGGCACGGCCAGTATGTCGAGACCCCGGAGGGCGGGGCCTATCACACCCATCTCTGCAGCCGGCCGCTTGCTCCCCATCGGCGTTCGCCGCTCGGTCGCGAAACCAGCCTGCAGAAATGCGTCTGGAGGGACGACGACTGGCTCTACCTCGCCGATGGCGGTGTCGTGCCCGCGGTCGAGGTGGTTGCGCCCGCTGACGGCGAACCTGCCGTGAAGCCTGCCCGCATCGACTATCGTTTCGACGGTCCGGCGTTGCCGCAGGACTTCCAGTGGCTGCGCACGCCCGAGCCGCAGCGCATCTTCGCCCTCTCGGACCGTCCCGGCCACCTGCGCCTGATCGGTCGCGAAAGCATCGGCTCCTGGTTCGAGCAGGCGCTCGTCGCCCGCCGTCAGGAGCATCACAGGTTCCGCGCCGAAACGGTCGTCTATTTCTCGCCCGATACCTATCAGCAGGCGGCAGGCCTGACGCACTACTACAATCGGCACAAGCTCCACGCGGTGGCCGTGACGCTGCACGAGAAGCTCGGCCGCGTGGTGACGATCATGTCCTGCCCCGGTGACTTCCCGCATGCCAAGCTGACCTGGCCCGCCGGCAGCGGTGTCGCCGTTCCGGACGGACCCGTGCATCTCGCTCTGGAGGTCGAGGACAACGACCTGCAGTTCTTCTGGCGGGCGGGCGGCAGCAACGACTGGCAGACGCTGGGGCCGAAGCTCGACGCGGGCGTGATCTCGGACGAGGGCGGGCGTGGCGAGCACGGTTCTTTCACCGGCGCCTTCGTCGGCATGTTCGCCTTCGACACGTCGGGCAGGGCAAAGTCCGCCGATTTCGGCCACTTCGCGTACGAATCGCGCAGCAGCATCTGACAGGTGACTAATAAATTAACGCTTCGTATAAACGAGGGGCCGCAAGCCTCTCGTTTCATTACGTAACTTTAATCTTGCATTCATTTTGCATTCATCGCGTGGCAGCTAATTCTCGGGTGTGTTCAAAGCGAGGAAACGCTCATGAAGAAGTTCGTAATTGCCATGCTCGCCGCCACCGTCCTGGCCGGCCCGATCGCTACAACCGCCCAGGCGCAGGACTGGCGCCACGACCGCAGCCGCCATGTCGAGAAGCGCGTCAATAAGGATGTCCACATCAACAGGAAGGTGGTCGTCCACAAGCATCGCTGGGTGCGCGGCCACCGCATGTCGCCTGCCGAGCGTCGCCGCATGGCCGAGGTGCGTGACTACCGCCGCTATCGCCTGGCCGCTCCGCCGCGCGGCCAGCGCTGGGTGAAGGTCGATAACGACTTCCTGCTGGTCGGCATCGCCACGGGCGTGATCGCCAGCGTCATCGCTGCCCAATAACGCGAAGGGGCGGGCGTTGTCTCCAACGCCCGCCCCCGTCACCGTCTGCGCCGGAAGGCCGTGAGGTTGTTCCGCCTCAACCTTCCTGCGACAGGCAGGTCTTCATCGAGGTCGAAAGACCGCGCATCAGCTCGAAATAGAGGTCCGGTCCCTCGGTCAGCGTCGCCGCTTCCGGATCGAGCGTCCCGGATTTCGCCTTCGTTCCTTCCGTCACCACGGCCACGAGCTTCGGCTCGAATTGCGGCTCCGCGAAGACGCAGGTGGCGCCGAGCGCCGTCACCTTGTCGTGGATCTGCCGGATTCGCTCCGCGCCCGGCATCGTCTCCGGGCTCACGGTGATCGAACCGGCGACTTTCACGCCGTAGCGATGCTCGAAATACTGATAGGCATCGTGGAAGACGACGAAAGGCCTGTCCTTGACCGGTTCCAGCGCCTCCCTGATCTCCGCGTCCATGGCGTCGATCCTCTTCATCAGTTCGGCGGCATTCGCCTGGTAGGTCGCCGCATTTTCCGCATCCGCCTGGACCAGCGCCTTTTCGATCTCCGCCGCGATCGCCTTGGCATTCATCGGGTCGAGCCAGAGATGCGTGTCGAAGGCGCCGTGATCGTGGTCCTCGTGCCCTTCATGGTCATGGCCGTCATGCTCAGCATGCTTTTCGCCTTCGGCATGATCATGCCCGTCGTCGTGACCGGCATGCTGGTCACCATCACCATGTGCGTGTTCGCCCGCATGATCGCCGTGATCATGCGCCTCGAAGGCTCCCCCCTCGCGGAACGGCAGCTTTTCCAGCCCCGGCGCATCCTCGAGGGTCACCACGGTCGCCTTGGAGGCGAGCGCCTCGAGTGGCTTTTCGAGAAAGGCCTCCATGCCGTGACCGACCCAGAACACCATGTCGGCGCCCTGCAGGGTGCGGGCATTCGACGGCTTCATGGTAAACGTGTGGGGGGAGGCCGCGCCCTCGACGATGAGTTTCGGTTCGCCTACGCCCTTCATGATCGAGGCCACCAGGGAATGGATCGGCTTGATCGAGACGACGACGTCCGGCGCGCCGGCGAATGCGCTCTGCGCGGAGACGAAGGCGGCAGAGGACAGAAGAAGGGCGGCTGCAAATTTCATGGCATGCTTCCTTGTATATGGACGTAATGTTATTACATCAATTGCGTTATGCTATAACGTGTGCCATGACGGCTGACAACAGGAATTTTGGACGATCATGCTGACGAGCACTCGGCCCGCCACGGCGCCGGAAAACACGGCGAAAAGCCACGAGGAACTGGTATCGCTCGCGAATGCGGGCATCCGGCGCGATGGCCGCTGGCTGGTCCGCGGCGTCGATTTCTCTATCCGTCGCGGCGAGGTCGTGACGCTCATCGGTCCGAACGGCGCCGGCAAGTCGACCACCGCCAAGATGGCGATCGGCGTCCTGAAAGCCGACGAGGGCACCGTCGTCCGCAGGCGCGACCTGCGCATCGGCTATGTCCCGCAGAAGCTGGCGATCGACTGGACGATGCCGCTCTCGGTGCGCCGGCTGATGCGGCTCACGAGCCCGCTGAAGGAGCCGGAGATCGTCGCCGCACTGGAGGCGACCGGCATTCCCCATCTTGCCGATTCCGAGGTCCGGCATCTGTCCGGCGGCGAGTTCCAGCGCGCCTTGCTCGCCCGCGCCATCGCCCGCAAGCC
Organism: Neorhizobium sp.; assembly: GCA_052038935.1. Taxonomy (GTDB): domain Bacteria; phylum Pseudomonadota; class Alphaproteobacteria; order Rhizobiales; family Rhizobiaceae; genus Neorhizobium. The sequence goes on from JBQGDG010000297.1 coordinate 8,537, forward strand.
TGACCTGATGGTCCTCGACGAGCCGGTCCAGGGGGTCGATTTCGCCGGCGAGGCCGCCCTCTACGATCTCATCCGCACCATCCGCACCACGACTGGCTGCGGCATCCTGATGATCTCGCACGACCTGCACATGGTCATGGCCGGCACCGATACGGTCATCTGCCTGAACGGCCACGTCTGTTGCCGCGGCACGCCCGAAGCCGTCAGCCAGAGTTCGGACTATGTCAGGCTCTTCGGCGGCAATGCCCGTTCGCTCGCCGTCTACAGCCATCATCACGACCACACCCATCTGCCCGATGGCCGCGTGCGGCACAGTGACGGCTCGATCACCGATCACTGCCATCCCGACGACGGCCATCACCACGATCATGACCATTCCGGCGGGCATGGCGGCCATGATCACGGCCACGGGCACCAGGATGCTCCTGCCGGCGCGAAGGCAGAGGGAGAGGGCGGGCACCATGCTTGACGATTTTTTCACCCGTGCCCTGATCGCCGGCATCGGCGTCGCGCTCACCGCCGGTCCGCTCGGCTGTTTCGTCGTCTGGCGGCGCATGGCCTATTTCGGCGACACCATGGCCCATTCGGCGCTGCTCGGCGTGGCCCTGTCGCTGTTCTTCCAGATCAATCTGCTGATCGCCGTGTTCGGGGTCGCCGTCCTCGTTTCGGGTCTCCTTCTCGTGCTGCAGCGACGTCAGTCGCTGTCGGCCGATGCGCTGCTCGGCATCCTCTCCCATTCGGCGCTCGCGATCGGTCTCGTCCTCGTCGCCTTCATGACCTGGGTAAGGATCGATCTCATCGCTTTCCTTTTCGGCGATATCCTCGCCGTGACGCCGGCGGACATCGCCCTGATCTGGGGCGGCGGCGCGCTGGTCGTGGTTGCGCTCGCTTTCCTCTGGCGGCCGCTGATCGCCTCGACGGTCAGCGAGGATGTCGCCGAGGCGGAAGGCATGAAGCCCGCCCAGGCGCGGTTGCTCTTCATGCTGCTGATGGCGCTCGTCATCGCCATCGCCATGAAGATCGTCGGCATCATGCTGATCACCTCGCTGCTGATCATTCCCGCCGCCACCGCGCGCCGCTTTTCCGCAAGCCCGGAATGGATGGCCGTCTTCGCCTCGCTGATCGGTGCGGCGGCCGTCATCGGCGGCCTTTTCGGCTCGCTGACCTATGATACGCCGTCCGGCCCTTCCATCGTGGTCGCGGCACTCCTACTTTTCATCATAAGTCTCATTCCCGCTTTCGGCCGCAACCCGGTCGAGCGGGCAGGAAACAAGGGAGTAAGAGGATGAACGCGCCGATCGTCAATCCGGCCCTCACCAAGAACCAGTCGCTGGTCTTCGATGCCTTGAACCGCGCCGAAGGGCCGATGAGCGCCTATACGATCCTCGACAAGCTGCGCGACCACGGCTTTCGCGCACCGCTGCAGGTCTACCGCGCACTCGAGAAGCTCACCGAACTCGGCATGGTCCACCGGCTGGAAAGCCTGAATGCCTTCGTCGCCTGCGCCCACCGGGAAAGCGAATGCTGCGGTGGAGGCCATGGCCACGGTCACGGCACGGTCGCCTTCGCGATCTGCGAGAGCTGCAGCCAGGTCCTGGAATTCCACGACCACGCGGTCGATCATCTGCTCAATGACTGGGCCCGGGGCAAGGGCTTCAAGCCCGCCAAGACGACGATCGAGATCCGCGGTCTCTGTGAAAAATGCGCCGCCTGATTGCGGCAGCCGCTCCGGCCTGGATGCGTTCGGTCTATCGCCCCGGACCGGGCGGCTCTCAGAGCTCTCTGAGACCCTTCGAAAAGCGTTTCCAGTTATCCACGTAACGCGCTGCCGAGACCGTCAGCTTCGCCGCGGCCTCCTCGTCCAGGGTACGGATGGCCTTTGCCGGAGAGCCGACGATCAGGGAATTGTCGGGAAATTCCTTGCCTTCCGTGACGAGCGCGTTGGCGCCGACGAGGCAGTTCCTGCCAATCTTCGCGCCGTTGAGGATCGTCGCCCCCATGCCGACGAGCGAATTGTCGCCGATGGTGCAGCCATGCACGATCGCGTGGTGCCCTATCGTGCAGTCGGCGCCGATGGAAACTGGGAAGGCGGGATCGGTATGCACCATCACGCCTTCCTGGATGTTGCTGCGAGCCCCGATCGTGATCGGTTCGTTGTCGCCGCGCAGCACCGCGCCGAACCAGATGCCGACATCCTCTCCGAGTTCCACCTTGCCGATTACGGAAGCGTCGGGCGCCACCCAGTAACGGTCTTCTGCCGGCAGCGTCGGCTCGAATTCGCCCAGTGCATAGATCGGCATGTCTTTTCCTCTGGAATTTGCTCAGACGACGGTCAGGGTGAGTTCCGCCACGCCTTCGACGCCGCAGGCGATCGTGTCACCCTTGACGATCGGCCCGACGCCGGCCGGCGTCCCGGTCATGATCACGTCGCCGGGTGCGAGCACGAAAAGCTTGGAGAGCTCGGCGATGATTTCCGGAAGTTTCCAGATCATCTGGTTGAGGTCGCCCGTCTGCTTGCGCGTGCCGTTGACGTCGAGCCATACGGACCCCTGTTGCGGGTGCCCGATCTTCGCCGCCGGCACGATTGCTGACACCGGAGCGCTTTTCTCGAAGGCCTTCGCCACTTCCCAGGACCGGCCCATCTTCTTCATCTTGTCCTGCAGGTCGCGGCGGGTGAAGTCGATGCCTACGCCGTAACCGTAGATCTTGGAGAGCGCATCTTCCGCCGCGATGTCGGCCCCGCCGGAAGACAGGGCCATCACCAGCTCGACCTCGTAGTGAACCGAGGACGAGAGCGGCGGATAGGGGAAGCTTTCGCCGTTGTAGAGATTGTCGGCGTTTTTCTGGAAGAAGAACGGCGGCTCGCGGGACGGATCGTGGCCCATTTCGATCGCGTGGTCGGCATAGTAGCGACCGACGCAGTAGACGCGTCGCACCGGGAACTGTTCCGTCACGCCGTCCACATCGAGGAGAACGGTTTCGGGGGCGGGGATCACGGTGGCACGCATGCGGCATTCCTCAAATCGACAAAGGCTGGAGCCTTTTTCCAACAATTCGCGGCTCAAGCCTAGCCCATTTCTGTGCGGATGCAGAAATCAGCCGAGGGGTGGAAGCCTCCGCGCGACCGGTGCCATCCGGCGCCCCGGAATTTCCGCTGCGGCGTCCTGCGCGCATGGTCCATTATCGAGCCGGGACCTCGCCCTGTTCAGGGGCGATGCGAGGCGACATGCCGCTCTGCATTCTTTGCCTCGCGGCGCAGCCACCGTTCGTTGGCCAGTTCCGGCGGATCCTGCGGCGTCGGAGTGCGGCTTTGCCGCCAGTGGCGCAGGGTCGCGTAGCCGGCACCGCCGAAGGCAAGGATCAGCACGGCAGCGAGGGCGATCATCGGCGTTGGGTCGGGCATGGCATCCTCCAGTCTCTAACTGTGTCCTGGGGTTAACTCGGCATTCCGGACAGAGTTCCTTGTCCCTGCTTCTCCAGGGGGCAACACGCCGGAGCCGGCTGCCTCTATCCGGCGGCACGGCTTGCGCATGTCTCGTTTACGGGTAAGGAGTTCTGCCGAGCAGCAAACAGATCGAGGTCCATCCTATGCCGAAACAGCCGAAGCAGCCTCTCCTCGAACATTCCGAATTCGCCGGCGAGTTCGAGGATGACGGCGTCACCGTGCTCGTCGATATCTTCCGGTCGGCCGGCACCGCTGAGAACTGGACGCTCGAAGTCATCAGCCAGACGGATGTCGTCACCACCTGGGAAGAGACATTCGCCACCGACAAGGATGCCTGGGAAGAGTTCCTCGCCACCGCCGAACGCGATGGCCTGAAGAGTTTTCTGGAAGAGGACGGCCCTTCGGAGGATTGAGCCGATACGGCTTTCCGTAGGGGCGGGAAAGCAGGCACGCACTTCGCGTTCTGCCGGAAGTTCTTGCCGGCGGTTCTCGACATCCGGCAGCCGGATCGGCATGCCGGCACGGGTCGGGTGGAGACGGCAAGGCGGCGCGGGAGCCGCCTTGCCCGTGTCGTCAGCGTTCGGAACCGGATCTCGTCAGCAGGAACGTGAAGGCTGCCGTCAGGGCAAGCGCTCCGACGATGGCGCTCGTCGCAGTCGCCGGGTTGCGGCGAACGACGTCGGAGAGCTGATGCCCTTCGTGACGGAACTGCCGCGCGGCCTGGCGCGCCCTGGGAATGAGGTAGTTCGAAGCGTCGTCTGCGGAGGCGCTGGCCTGCTTGGCGAGGACGGAGCGGAGTTCCGCCAGCTGGCTGGTCAGGCGGTCGATATCGGCGTGGAGGTCGCGGGCCATGGGAAAAATCCTCGATTGAAGTGGATGCGGGTGTCAACGGGGAGCGCGCGATCCGGTTCCTCGTCAGGGCCCGCTCTCCGGCCCGTTTTCGGTCGGGTACCGCCATTCCTCCTTTCTCGATGGTTCCCGCGACGGACAGTCCCTGCGACCGGCGGCTTCCGACCTTGCGTTTCGAGAAAAGCTGCGCGTCCCACGGATCGGACGCGCCTTGCAGGCCACGTCATGGTGGCAATGAACGCGGAACCATCCCCGATACCGCTGGTTCGACCGGGAAAGGGAGTAGACTATGGAAAATTCAGTCTGGCTTTTCGTGGTGGCCGGCGGTGCCGCCTTACTGGGCTTCGCGCTCGCATTCGGAATGTTGAAGCAGGATGCAAAGAGATCAGCCGGCGCCATAGCGGGTGCGTTCGTCGTCGCCATCGTTGCTCTCGGTTTGGGGATGTTTCTCTCCCGCGCCACCTCCACGGCTCCCGAAAATCCTCCCGATCCGCAGGGCAGCCATTACGATGCGCCGGCCAGCCCGTCCGACGAGAACGCGCTGCCGGGCACGCCCACGCCCACCGATAACCGGTAGGCGCAGGCCGCGGCGCGCCGGCTACAGGGCGGTCACGGCGTCGACCGCGAACCCTCGACGGCGGCAGCATAACCATACCGGCAAGGAGAGGGGCCTCGACACCGCAAGGTCGATCGCGAGTTTGCGCCTGGTCGCGGGCCATGGGAGTTCATCCCGCCCCGACGGCCTACGGCATAAGGTGAACTCGACATCCCTGCCGATGTCGTACCATCCTCCTCATCGTCGATGACTGGAGGACCTGCCGTGTTGACGTTTCCCGCCGCCGCCGGGGCGGCTGTCGCGCTGTTTATGCTTGCGGCTCCGGCCTTTGCCGAGAACTTCACGCCCGGCGAGACACGGATCATCGAGGTACTCGCCGAGGCCGTTGCGTCCGATATTCTCTGCAAGGCGGTGAAAGCCGACGACGTGACCATCCTGGCGATCATGAAATATGCGGGCATCGATCTGAAGACCGGAACCGACGCCATGTATGACCGCGTCCGCGAGCTGACGCCAAAGATGGCGAAATATTCCGAGGATATGATCTGCAGCGCCGCACTGAAACTCTATGGCCCGCAAGGAAGCCGCATGAAGGATCTCATGCAGCCGGTCGCGGCACAGTGATGTGATCGCCGTTGACGGTTCGGCTCCCGCCCGATGCCGGATCCACTGCTGAAGGTGCGGCATCCTCCGCCGGAACGTGGAGCCAGGGTACGGCTGCTCCCATGGCTCCGGCGAGGCCGCCGCCATTGCTGCGGTGCGATGAGGCGCCATTCGGGCATCCCGGTCCGGCGGAATGGAGACATCCCGCGAAATCGCGGAAGCGGTTACACCGCCTTTCTTTCGAATGATTTGCACGGTATAGCCCATCGATCCGCCGGCGCGCCTGCAAGCATCGACGGTTCCCACGGGACGACGTGCCTCAGACAGGCTGCGACCCTGTTGTGCCTGCATCTGAGGAAAACGATGCAACGGGCTGAAAATTAAGATGAACCGACACCCGGCAGCGGAGCTGAAGATTTGAATTTCTACCAGAAGGCGCTGAAATCCGGCGAAAAGGTCTTCGCGGTCGCGCCGATGATCGACTGGACGGATCGGCACTGCCGTTATCTGCACCGGCAGTTGTCGTCGCGCGCGCTGCTCTACACCGAGATGGTCGTGGCCGATGCGATCATTCACGGGCCGCGCCAGCGGCTGCTTTCGTTTTCGCCGGTCGAACATCCGGTCGCCCTGCAGCTCGGCGGGTCGGATGCGGGTAAGCTTTCCGAAGCGGTTCGTATCGCAGCCGATTACGGTTATGACGAGATCAATCTCAATGTCGGCTGTCCGTCCGACCGTGTCCAGTCCGGCACGTTCGGCGCCTGCCTGATGCGCGATGCCGGCCATGTCGCCGATCTCGTGACGGCGATGAAGAAGATCTCGACCGTTCCCGTGACCGTCAAATGCCGCATCGGCATCGACGATCAGGAGCCGGCCGACATATTGCCGGATTTTCTCGCCCGCATGATCGGCGCCGGTGCCGACGCGGTCTGGATCCATGCGCGCAAGGCCTGGCTGCAGGGGCTCTCCCCCAAGGAGAACCGCGAAATCCCGCCGCTCGACTACGATCTCGTCCATCGTATGAAGCGCGAGAACCCGGACGTCTTTCTCGGCATCAACGGCGGCATCACCGATCTCGATCAGGCGAAACGTCACCTGGCGGTGATGGACGGCGTCATGCTCGGCCGTGCCGCCTACCAGAATACCGGCCTGCTTGCCGGCGTCGATGCGATGCTCACGGGTGACGGTTCCGCAGAGGCCCGGACCCAAGACACCGACTGGCTGGCCTTGCGCGACAGCATGACGGCCTATGCGCAGGATGTGATCGCGTCGGGTGGACGGCTGCACCACGTCACCCGCCATATGGTCGGCCTGTTCCAGGGTTTTGCCGGCGCCCGCCGTTTCCGCCAGATACTCTCCTCCGAGGCGACCCGTCCCGGCGCCGGCACGGAGGTCATCGCCGCTGCCTTCGCCGCAGTCGATCTCGGCCACGAGGCAGAGAGACAGGCCGTCTGACGCCGTTTCCGCCGTCGTCGCGTCATCCGTGCAGGTCAACGGCAGATAGCTGCCCAGCTACATTAGATATTTCTTAAATACCGTACACCTAATGTTCCCGGATGCCGTTCGGCACACGGGTTCATCTGCGTTGATTTGGTAGATTCTGATGTTCAAGGTTCTCGAATGCGTTGCAGTCCAGCATGACCGGAATATCGTCGCCCTGGCGGCCGGCATCTGCCTGGTCGGAATGCTGGCTTTCTTCCTGATCCATCGCCGGGCGGTGGAATGCAACGAGCAGCGGCGGCGCGTCTGGCTGATCGTCGCCGCCGCGACCGGCGGATTTTCGGTCTGGGCGACCCATTTCGTCGCCATGCTCGCCTATCGCGGTTCGATCGCCATCGAATTCGACCTGCTGTTGACCGTCATTTCCGCGTTGATCGCCGTGATCGGCTTCTGGGCGAGCCTCAGGGTGGCGGAGAAGGGCACACCGGTAAGCGACCTGCTGGCCGGGCTGATGGCCACCACCACCGTCGCGGCCATGCATTTCATCGGCACCGAGGCGATCGAGGCTGCCGCCACGATCCGCTACGACATCGCCGCCATTCCGGCGGGCGCGCTGCTATCTTTCCTGCTCTTCACCTTCGCCTTCCGCCTGTCGATGCGCCGGCGCGGCCGGCTGGGGTTGTGGGCGGCGGTCGTCGCCGGCGTCCTCGCCATCTGTATCCTGCATTTCACCGCCATGGCCGCCACGGAACTGGTTCCTGATCCCACCGCGCCGGACGCCTCCCTCGACGGCGACGACCGCGGCTGGATGATCGGCGCCGTTTCGATCGTCGTCAGCCTGATCGTCCTCAGCGCGGTGGCCGCCAGCGTCATCGACCGCTATCTCACCGATCTGCGCGGTTTCGCCAATGCGACGCTGGAGGGCCTTGCGATCGTCCGCGAGGGCGTCGTCATCGAAGCCAATGCCCGTTTCGCCGACATGATCGGCCTCAGGGACCGAGACGTCATAGGCCGCAATCCCGACAGCCTGCTGGTTGCCGCCGACGGCGTGCCGCTGACCAGCCACCACGTCCGTGCCTTCGAGGCGGTGCCGGCGGCGGCAATCGAGGGGAGGGAGCTCTTCCTCGAGGTGGCCGTCCACACGATCGAATATCGCGGCCGCTCCTGCCAGGTCCTGGCGGTGCGCGACCTGACCGAGAAGAAGATCGCCGAACGCCGCGTCGAGCACATGGCCCGCCACGACGCGCTGACCGACCTGCCGAACCGCACGCTGTTTTCCGAGCGGCTCGCCGACGCGATCGACCAAGCCGGCCGCAGCGGCGAGCGGATCGCGGTCCTGGCGCTCGACCTCGACCGGTTCAAGGCGGTCAACGACGTCTTCGGCCATGCCGAGGGCGACCGGGTCCTGGTCGACGTCGCCGGCATCCTGAGGCGCTGCACCGGCGCGGACGACACGCCGGCGCGCATCGGCGGCGACGAATTCGTCATCCTCCAGCCCGGCCTCGACCAGCCGACCGCCGCCCATCTTCTCGCCGAACGCATCCTCGACACGTTCCGCCTCGAGATGAACGTCAACTTCGACCCGAAGGCCGTCGGCGTCTCGATCGGTGTCGCCATCTGGCCGGATGACGGCGAAAGCGCCGACGAACTGCGCAATGCTGCCGACATGGCGCTCTACAACGCCAAGTTCGCCGGCCGCGGCACGGCGCATTTCTACTCGGCCGAGATGGACGAGGGCATGCGCGAACGCCGGGTGGTCGAGAACGAACTGCGCCACGCGACGCTGCGCAACCAGCTCTCGCTGGTCTTCCAGCCGCTCTTCGACGCCTCGAACGGCGT
>JBQGDG010000298.1:0-4890 GCA_052038935.1 Neorhizobium sp.
CGTTCCGTAGACGGCCAGCTGCGTCGCCGCCGTCATCGCCGCCATGATCGCGGCCTGCGGTGCCAGAGGTCCGAATTCGGGCCTCAGGAACTGCGGATAGATCGCGAGCATGAACATGTAGGCCTTGGGATTGATCAGGCAGGTGACGACGCCGCGCCGGAAGGCCTCCCGGTTGCTGCGCGTGTCGGCCCGGCCGACATCGTCGACGACGATGGCGCTGCGCATCAGCGTGACGCCGATCCAAGTCATGTAGAGCGCCCCGGCGAGCATCAGCGGCGTGAACAGGACCGGAATGAGGTTTGCCAGAAGCCCGACACCGAGGGCGCCATACAGGGAATGCACCAGCCCGCCGAGCATCATGCCGCCGGTGGCGGCAAGACCGGCCGCCATGCCGCGCGCGAGCGCATTGGCGAGGACGAACATCATGTCCATGCCCGGCAGGATGATGATGCCGAAGAGAAGGGTGAAGAACAGCCAGAGATTTTCGCCGTAGCTCATGTCAGTTGCCTATCGATGTTTTTCCGCTCGGCCAGGCGGAACGCCCATGTTTGCCGCCGAATTGGCGTGCTATAGGACAGAGCTACTGACACCGTTCTGTCAGTAGCGTTGCGGGAGCGAGGCATGGGCATGCGCAGGGCGTCGCGGCTGTTCGAGATCATCCAGATCCTGCGGATGGCCCGCGGGCCGGTGACGGCGGCGCAGATCGCCGCCCAACTCGAGGTGACGACACGATCCATCTATCGCGACGTGGCGGAACTGCAGGCGATGCGCGTGCCGATCGAAGGCGGGCGCGGCATCGGCTACATTCTCAGGCCGGGCTTCACGCTGCCGCCGCTGATGCTGTCGATCGAGGAGACGGAGGCGATCGTTCTGGCGCTGGCGCTGCTCGACCGCACCGGCGATACCGGGCTGAAGCGCGCCGCGCGGCAGGTCAACCGCAAGATCGCGGCGGTCGTTCCCGCGCCGCTCGCCCGCACGTTTTCGGCCAATGTCCTGCATGCCTGGGGTACGATCGCGCCGGTTCCTGACGCCGTCGACCTCGCCACCGTGCGCCGGGCGATCCGCGACGAGCAGAAGCTCGCACTCGACTATCGCGACGAACTGGGCAATGCGACGGAACGGGTCATCCGGCCGATCGCGCTGATCTATTATTCGCAGACCGCCACTATCGTCGCCTGGTGCGAGCTCAGGCAGGCGATCCGCAATTTCCGCGCCGACCGCGTCGAACATTGCGACACGGCGGACGAATTCTTCCGCGGCGACGGCGACCGGCTGCGACGGCTCTGGAGCGACGGCTGGGCGAGCCCGGCACAGGCGGGCTGAGATGGCAGGCCGGGGCGAGCGGCCGAAATGCCGGCAGCCGCGGAGACGCGATCGGCCGGTCGATGCCGTCAGAGTGGCAGCGTGCGGCTCTCCTCGCGGCCATGACCGATGATCTCGATACGGTCCGCATGGATTTCGACGACGGCAAAGGTGTTTTCCGCTTCGGTATCGACCATGCCCTTGAAATTGACGTACCAGGTCGAACCGCTGCGGCCGATATTGCCGGCGTGGTTATGGCCGTTGAGATAGGCGACGACATTGCCGGAACGCTCGAAGAGATCGACGACGCGGCCGCAATCCCAGAGATTGTGCTCGTTTTCGGGAAAAAGCGGGTAGTGCCCCATGACGACGACTTTCTCGCCGCGCCCCGCGGCTGCGGCAAGCGTCTCCTCCAGCCAGGCGAACTGTTCCTCGCCGAGCCCGCCGTTCCACTGCCTGGCATTGACGGCGCCGGCGGCAAGCAGGGCATCGAGCCGGGCCTGCGCCTCGAGGTGGCGGGCGTGGCCCTCGGGGGTCGAGAACAGGCTGATCTCGTTGCCGTCGATGACGACGAAGCGGATGCCGCCGCGGAGGAAATCGTGCCACGGCGCCGGCATGCCGAGCCGGGCATGGACATCGTCCAGCCGGTCGGGCGCGATGGAGAAATCATGATTGCCGGGCAGCAGCACGCTTTCGTGGCGAAGTGCGTCATAGACCGGCAGGATGCGGTCGTAATTCTCCCAGCCGCGGTCGATGAGATCGCCGAGAGTCACCACGAAGGCGAGCTCCTCGCGGTTCAGCGTCCCGATCGCCTCGGCGAGCTTCGCCGGGCTGTTGCGGTAATAGCGCAGCAGCTCCATCCAGGGATCGGCATCGGCATATTGGGGATCGGCGATGACACCGAAGCGGATGAGAGGCTTTTGATCAGACATGGCGCGGGCTTAGTTTCGGGATGTGACGGTGGTGTGACGAAAACGAATCCCAGTTTAAGACATTGTTCGGCAAGGTCCGCAACAGGCGCAGGGCGGACGCGGGACGCGGAACCTCCGGTCTGTCAGATCGAGCATGGTCCGATGGCCGCGCGATCCTTAAGGGTGCATTCAGCCTGTGCGGGGCGGCGCCGAAGGCCATCGATGTCGGCACTATCGGCCATGGGCCGATTACAAAGGAGCCCCACGGATTGTCCGCGCCCTCGCAAGCTGGGGCACAGGCAACGGATTTCCTCCTACCCATCGGCAGGGTCCCGTTCAGGGCAGCGGAGCCGGTGCATCGGATAGCGTTCTCAAATAGGCGATCAGGTTCAGCCGATCGTTTTCCTCGGGCACGCCGCGAACATCCATGTTCACGCCGGGTGTCGTGAGAGTTGGCCCCGCGAGGAAGGTGTTGAGGTCTTCGTAGGTCCAGGAGCCTTCCCAGGCCATCAGGACTTCGGAATAGCCGCCGAACTTCGTCGACGCCTTGTCGCGCCCGACGACGTTCCACAGATTGGGGCCTTTCCCGGCCGTATCCTGAGGCCGCCTTACATGACAGCCGGAACAGCGGGCGGCAAAGATCTCGGATCCCCTTGCCGGATCGCCGTGGCTCATTTTCGCCGAGATCGGCTGCGGTTTCTGTATGACTACGCCGTGGGCCAGCAGATATTCGGCGATCTCGGCATGATGGTCGTGCCTTGCCAGATGGTAGGGCGTGATGATGGCGGGGTTGCGGGCGGGATCGCCGCGGATCCAGACCGCGTTGACATCCGCCCCGGCCTGCACGAGCGCCTGCACGCATTCCAGGCAGTTGCCGCTCACCGCCAGGTGAAGCATGGGCTCACCTCTCGCAACGGCATTGGGATCGGCCCCGTGCTCCAGGAGGAGACGGACAAGATCGGGAGCGCTTTTCAGAACCGCGGCCGTCAGCGGCAGGCCGGCCCTGGACGGATTGTCCAGCCTGGCTCCACGCTCGATCAGCAAGGCCGCTGCCTCGACGTGACCATCGCGAACGGCGAGAAACAGCGGAGTGGCACCCTTGTCCTGCTCCTCGACGTCGGCCCCGGCATCGAGAGCCGCGGCGATCGCGGTCAGATCACCGCTCTTGGCCGCCTCGTGGAGCTGACCACCTTGAGACGTCGCGGCAACAACCAGATAGACCAATCCGCAGGCGACCACCTTGCGCATCTGCCTCTCCCTCCGAGATCCGGCCGACGGATGATCATATACCCGCCGGGGTTGAACGGAAAGTCCGTACCCCCGATTGCGCCGCAGCCGGATGACCGCCGTGAAGGCGCCCGGTCCACACCGATCCTTGCCGAGCGCGACAACGCCGCAGGCCGGGCATCGTCGCGCGGCTGTACGACGTCGCCTGTCGGCCCGTTGCGGTCTTCGACAGCGTAAAAGCGTAAGCTCCTACGTCCGACGAAACGATGCTCTCACGGTATCAAGAAGGTCGGGGTTGAATTGCAGCAACTCTTGCTCGAACCACATGCTTCGACCGGGCCACAATTCGAGCCTTTTGGTTCCCTTTTTAGCCGAAGAGACTACCGACAAGTAGAATTTTTTGAGTTCGGTTGAGGGGGGAATGTGCGCGCCGCCACACACGAAGAAGCTTTGATACGAAAAGGTAATTCGAAACACTAATTTGGCCGGACCGGGCAGCGGGACCGTCAGAATTTTCATGTGACCAGAGCCGGCAAACTGATCGACCATGAAAATCCGCGAGCCGTCAGAGTATTCATGCGGCTTGAAGCTGAAGTTATCGGTCGCAAAAGATGGGTGCTTGATAAAGAGCTGTTCCAGTTGAAGATCAAGTTGCTTGATTAGGTCGCGGTCCGGCCGACGTGAGACAGGCAGACTGTCATCTTTCGCAATTACACACCCTGGCAACTCCTCCTCAATGAGGCGGTGCATTCGGTCTCGAGAAAAAACAAACTCGGTATTGGCCATGACGCGTGTTTCGGATGGGTTCATTGCGAACTGTCGACTAATGCAGCTGTGGCACGTCCGCAATCGGCCCAGAGCGGACCTCCGCGTATCCTCGCTCTTCTCAGAGCACTGCGGAGATCAGGTCACAAAAGGCATGATCTCTACGGCATCGCCGGGAAAGACGGTAATGTGCGGATGGTCATGGAAAAGACGTGCGGCGGCATCCGCAGTTTCAGCCTCGACCACCAGATAGCCGCAAATGGAATTGGTGGCTTCGGCAATACCGTCCCTGCTGATGCGGACCGTCTTTCCTACCATACCTCCCCGATCCAGGATGGCGGCAGCGTTTCTTTCCTCCCACGGTGCCCACTTACTAATACCCATTGCATTGATGGTATCCTGTTCGGCTTTGGGCAGGTTTCGAAAGGACGCGAAGTCTTCGTGTTTCATCGTATAGATGGCAAGGAAACGGGGCATAACTTCCTCCATGATTTTCGACTGTCGCCAACTTACACGTCGCGCTGAGAAAAGCATCAAGACGGATTATGATGTGAATGCCTCGGCCATGACCGCTGATGGCGCTTAGCGCCATGTCTGCCTACGGTCCAAGAGCTGCCAGTCGCGGAACTCATCGGACAGTGGATGAAGTGGGGACGGGCTCAGGCTCGCCTATTTACTAACCGCC
>JBQGDG010000299.1:0-19951 GCA_052038935.1 Neorhizobium sp.
AGTTTTGCCTCATCCGAACAACGGAAACAGTTGTCGGGAAGTGCTGAACAACAAGTATGTGGAGTAGGAGAGTTCCATGTCGAAGATTTTCGCTCGTTTTCTGAAGGATGAGTCCGGTGCAACTGCCATCGAATATGGCCTGATTGCCGCCCTCATCTCCGTTGCACTTATCGCCGGCGCTTCCACGCTCGGCAATTCGCTGAACAACACGTTCAACTCGCTTGCCGACAAGATGGAAAATCCGACCGGCGAATAATTCCCTCTAGCCGTTGGTTCGGCACTGATGGCAATGGTTGAAGCCGTCCCGTGAGGGCGGCTTAGACCGTTTTTCCATGCCGAAAGGTGGTCCGCCCATGCTGAACGAAATGGTTGCCGTCACCGTACTTGCGGTTTTTCCCGCGGCGCTCGCTGCCGCTGCGGCGACCGATTTCATGACGATGACCATATCCAACCGCTTGTCTCTCGGACTGGCGGTGGCGTTCTTCCTTCTTGCCCCGCTCATGGGGTTGCCGCTTGCCGATATCGGCTTCAGCGTGCTTGCGGCGGTCGCGGTATTCCTCGTCTGCTTCGCTCTTTTTGCAGCCAATGCCATGGGCGGTGGCGATGCGAAGCTTCTGACGGCGGCGAGCCTCTGGTTCGGCCTCACGCCGGCGCTTGCCTCCTTTCTGGTATCCGTCGCCTATGCCGGCGGTGCCGTCACCCTGGTGTTTCTCATTCTCCGGGCCCGCGCCAATTCCGTCATGGCGATAGGAATTCCTCTTCCTGCCTCCATCGTCGGCGCGAAGAAGATCCCCTATGGTATAGCCATTGCGATCGGCGGGCTGGCGGCGTTTTCCGGATCGCCGGTGGCATCCCTGGCCTTTGAGGTTCTCAGATAGGACGGACGCCGGAAGCAATACTGCGTTAACCAGAATTGTAAGCTTCCCATTAACCATAATTATACCATTGCGGCCGCATTCTGCCGGGAAGATCAAGGACTCTTCCGGGAATTGCAATGAAGCCCGCTCGCATCATCATCCTCGCGGTAGCCGTGCTGGCCGCAGGCTTCGCCGGCTTGCTGGCCATGCGCATATCCGGCCCCAAGGCACCGAAGCTGGTGGAAACCGTCATCCGGCAGCCGACCATCAGGGTTCTGGTGTCCGCCGACAATCTACCCGTTGGCAGCCGTCTCAACGAGAAGGCGTTGGAATGGCTGGAATGGCCGAAGGATGGCATTGCCGAAGGTTTCATCACCAGCGAAGCCCGGCCGGACGCGGTGAAGGAGCTCGACGGTTCGGTCGTCCGTCTGCCGATCTTCAAGGGTGAGCCGGTGCGCGCCGAGAAGATCGCCGATTCTTCGAGCCGCATCATGTCGTCGCTCCTGCCATCGGGCAAACGTGCCGTCGCCACAGAAATCTCGGTTGCCACAGGCGCCGGCGGTTTCGTCCTGCCGAACGACCGCGTCGACGTCATCATGGTCCGCGAAAGCAAGGATACCGGCGGCTACATTACCGAAAACGTTCTCAACAACGTCCGTGTCCTGGCGATCGACCAGACCATCCAGGAAGCGCCGGACGGCAGCAAATCGGTAGTCGGCACGACCGCCACGCTCGAACTTACGCCGGACCAGGCCAAGGTCATTTCGGTGGCGCAGCAGATGGCGGAGCGGCTGACGCTCGCTCTGCGTTCGGTCGCCGACGCGCAGGAAGCGGATACCGATGCGGCCGACTATCTTCTGCATGGCGGCGGTAAGGCGGAAATACAGGTCATCAAGTCGGGATCGATCATCACCGGCTCGACGCAGGCGAAGTGAACGGAGTGATCAGGTGAAAACTTTGAACCGAAAAACCCGTGGCGCCGTTTCGATCGGCCTGGCCGTCTGCCTGGCATTTGCAGGTCTTCCGGGCGACATCGGTCGCCTTTCTCTGGCGGTTTCCACCGCTGCCGCGGCCGATAGCGGGGTCATCCGCATCGCCCAGGGCGGCATGGGCGTCAAGCGCCGGCTGTCGCTCGGCCTCAACAAGGCGCTGGTCGTCGACCTGCCTTCGGACGCCCACGACATCCTCGTCGCCGATCCTTCCATGGCCGACGCCGTCACCCGCACATCGAGGCGTATCTACCTTTTCGGCAAGACGGTCGGCCAGACGAACATCTTCGTCTTCGGCCCGAACGGAGAGGAGATCGTAACGCTCGACGTCGAGATCGAACGCGACATTTCCGGTCTGGAGGCGAATCTTCGTCGTTTCCTTCCCGATTCGAATATCAAGGTCGAGATCGTCTCCGACAACATCGTGCTGTCGGGTTCCGTGCGGACGCCGCAGGATTCCTCCAAGGCGCAGCAACTGGCGACGGCCTTCCTCAAGGGCGGCGAGGCGACCACGCGCGAGATCACCGTCCAGAGCGGTAGCAGCGGCGGCGACGGTGCGATCTATGCCGAAGGCCGGCAGACGTCCCAGATCGTCAACCTGCTGACCGTCGAGGGCGAGGACCAGGTGACGGTGAAGGTGACCGTCGCCGAAGTCCGCCGCGAAGTCATCAAACAGCTCGGTTTCGACAACAATTTCTCTCGCAACAACACGTCCAGAACCGCACTCGACGTCCTCAATTTTGCGACCCGCGCCAGCGGCGTGACCGGCACCATTTCAGCCGATATCGGCAAGTTCGGCATCGATACCGTGCTGAATGCGCTGGAACAGGCAAGTGCAATCCGGACATTGGCCGAACCGACGCTCACGGCCGTGTCAGGCCAGTCGGCGACTTTCAATTCCGGGGGCGAGAGGCTCTTTTCGACACTCGGCACGGATGGCGTCTCGACCCTGACGCCTTACAACTACGGTATATCTCTCGGCTTCACGCCGACCGTTCTCTCGTCGGGACGCATAAGCCTGCGTATCCAGACCAGGGTTTCCGAGCCGGTCGCCAACGCCAATGGTGGGGCGGAATATCGCAAGCGCGATGCAGAAACGGTGGTGGAACTGCCGTCCGGCGGATCCATCGCCCTGGCGGGCCTGCTGCAGGATGAAATTCAGCAGAACACGAGCGGCACGCCGGTCGCATCGAAAGTCCCGTTGATCGGTGCGATGTTCCGGCACAAACGCTATGAGCGCAACGAGACCGAGCTCGTCATCATCGCGACGCCTTATCTCGTTCGCCCCGTCGCCCGCAACGAACTTTCCCGCCCGGACGACAACTTCGAACCGGCCAACGACGTCGAAAGCGTGTTCCTGGGCCGGGTCAACAAGATCTACGGCCGCAAGGAGGCGCCGCCGCCGGCACCTTACCAGGGCAATGTCGGGTTTATCTACAAATGACGATCGGGACCGAATTCCACCCTTCCGGTGCCAGCCACAAGCAGGAAAGGCATCCATTCATGGATCCGCGAAAGACAACGAGATATTCGACCGGCCGGCTTTCGGCGGCACTGATCATCGGTGTCGCCGCACTGCTCTCGTCCTGCGCGGGCAAGGACAGCCTGACCACGGGATCGCTGCCGGACGATTACCGCACCCGTCACCCGATTGTCGTCGGCGAAACGGAAAAGACCATAGATATCCCTGTGGCCGCCGGCGATACGGCGCTTACCCGGGGCCAGTCCGAGGTCATTGCCGGCTTCGTGTCGGAATACAGTCGCTCGTCGTCGGGCATCATCCAGATCGTCGCACCGCGCGGATCGGCGAATGAGGGCGCGGCTGCCGCTGCCGCCTCTTCCGTCCGCAAGCTGATGGTGAAGATGGGCGTTCCTTCCCAGAAGATCCTCCATGCCAGCTTTCCCGCCGAATTCGGCGAGTCGGCACCCCTTCGCCTCAGCTATGTCGCGATCGCAGCCAAGGCGGGCCCGTGCGGCGAATGGCCGGCGGACATGACGCTGAACACTCTGGGCAACAAGAACTACCACAATTTCGGCTGCGCCAGCCAAAGCAATCTGGCGGCCCAGATCGCCAACCCGAACGATCTTCTCGGCCCGCGACGCATGACGCCGCCTGATGGCGCTCAGCGTGGAGAGGTCATCGAACGCTATCGCGACGCGGTTGTCGAGTTGCAGGATATGGAATGAGCCGGCCCATGGATTTCGGAGCGTAAGCGATGATAAGCACTGTCCATTACGACGTGAAGGACCAGGCGCCCGGTGACGAGCTCGCCGACGAACAGGCAGCCGGCTTCAATCTCGAATCCGTGCGTCCTTTGCCGCGCATCTCGATCCATGCCTTCTGCGAAAGCGACGCCATCCAGCGGATGATCGACAAGATGGGGCGTGACCGCCGCATGGCCAAGGTCAATCTGCGGGTGACGAGCGGCAGCACCGGCGCCGCCGCCAACATGTTCGCTTCTGCGCCGACGCCCAACCTCATCATCCTCGAGACGGTTGCCGAGCCGCGCAACCTGCTCGCCGAACTCGCACCGCTTGCCGAGGTCTGCGATCCCTCCACCAGGGTGATCGTCATCGGCCGCTACAACGATATTCCGCTCTACCGCGAACTCGTTCGCAACGGCATTTCCGAATATCTGGTTGCGCCCGTCGCGATGGCCGACCTGATGGCCGCGATCTCGGCCATCTTCGTCGATCCCGACGCCGAACCGCTCGGCAAGTCGATTGCCTTCGTCGGAGCCAAGGGCGGTGTCGGCGCATCGACCATCGCCCACAATTGCGCTTTCGGCATTTCCAGCCTGTTTTCGACCGAGACCATCCTGGCCGATCTCGATCTGCCCTTCGGGACCGCCAATATAGACTTCGATCAGGATCCGACCCAGGGCATTGCCGAGGCGGTCTTTGCGCCCGAGCGTCTCGACGAGGTGTTTCTCGACCGCCTTCTCACCAAATGCTCGGAACACCTGTCGCTGCTCGCCGCGCCCTCGCTGCTCGACCGCGCCTATGATTTCGACCAGAGAGCCTTCCAGCCCGTCATCGAAATCCTGCAGCGCAGTGCTCCGATGGCGGTTCTCGATGTTCCGCACGGCTGGTCGGAATGGACGCGCTCGGTTCTCGCCGATGCCGACGAGGTTGTCATCTGCGCCGCGCCGGATCTCGCAAGCCTGCGCAATACCAAGAACATACTGGATGCGTTGAAGAAACTGCGCCCCAACGACCGGGCGCCGCATCTCATCCTCAATCAGGTAGGCATGCCGAAACGGCCGGAGATCAATCCGTCGGATTTTGTCGAACCGCTGGAGATCGAGCCGATCGCAATCCTGCCGTTCGATGCCGCACTTTTCGGCAATGCCGCCAACAGCGGCCGCATGATCACCGAGATCGACGCAAAATCACCGATCGCCGAAACATTTTCGCAGATCGCCCATGTGGTTACGGGTCGCATGGCGGTCAAGAAGGCGAAGAAGGGCGGTCTCGGCAAAATGCTCGGCATGCTGGGACGCAAGTAAACCACGTCATGGGAATTGGGTCTTAGCATGTTCGGAAAGCGCGGAAATGAAGGGTCGGGAAAGGTCGGGGCAGGCGCGTCCTCGCCGCCCGCTGCGTATTCTCCCGCTCCTTCGCGGCAGGATGTCGCCATCGCCGAACCTCCTGTCGATGTCACGCAGCGCCAGCCCGTCGCCCCTCCGCCTCTCGCTCCGGCGTCAGGCGCACGCAGGCGTCCGGCCCGGACCGATCACTATTACGATACGAAAAGCCAGGTCTTCGCCGCCCTCATCGACACCATAGACCTGTCGCAGCTCGCCAAGCTCGACACCGAGAGCGCGCGCGAGGAAATTCGTGATATCGTCAACGATATCATCACGATCAAGAACTTCGCGATGTCGATTTCTGAGCAGGAGGAATTGCTCGACGATATCTGCAACGATGTTCTGGGCTACGGTCCGCTGGAGCCGTTGCTCGCCCGCGACGACATCGCCGACATCATGGTCAACGGCGCGGGTCAGACCTTCATCGAAGTGAGCGGCAAGACGATCGAATCGGACATTCGGTTTCGCGACAACGCCCAGCTCCTGTCCATCTGCCAGCGCATCGTCAGCCAGGTCGGCCGGCGCGTCGACGAATCCTCGCCGATCTGCGACGCTCGCCTGCCCGATGGCTCTCGTGTCAACGTCATCGCGCCTCCGCTGTCGCTCGATGGCCCCGCGCTGACGATCCGGAAATTCAAGAAGGACAAGCTCACCCTCGACCAGCTGGTGAAATTCGGCGCCATCACGCCCGAGGGTGCCGTCCTTCTACAGATCATCGGACGCGTCCGGTGCAACGTCGTCATCTCGGGCGGTACCGGTTCGGGCAAGACCACCCTGCTCAACTGCCTCACCCGCTACATCGATATCGACGAACGCGTGATCACCTGCGAGGACACGGCGGAACTGCAGCTCCAGCAGCCGCATGTGGTGCGCCTCGAAACCCGGCCGCCGAACATCGAAGGCGAGGGCGAGATCACCATGCGCGATCTCGTCAAGAACTGCCTCCGTATGCGTCCCGAACGCATCATCGTCGGCGAAGTGCGCGGACCGGAAGTCTTCGACCTCCTGCAGGCGATGAATACCGGTCACGACGGCTCGATGGGCACGATCCACTCCAATACGCCGCGCGAATGCCTGAGCCGTATGGAATCGATGATCGCCATGGGGGGCTACACCTTGCCGGCCAAGACCGTGCGCGAAATCATCAGCGGATCCGTCGATGTCATCATCCAGGCCGCCCGCCTTCGCGACGGCTCTCGCCGTATCACCCAGGTCACCGAGGTGATCGGCATGGAAGGCGACGTGATCATCACCCAGGATCTCATGCGCTACGAGATGGACGGCGAGGACGCGAACGGTCGGATCATCGGTCGCCACGTTTCGACCGGTATCGTCAAGCCGCATTTCTGGGATCGGGTGAGATATTTCGGCGAGGAGCGTCGTCTGGCGGCGGCACTCGACGCCATGGAAACGGCTAGGGATTAACCTGAAAGGCAGTTCGCATGTTCGGACTTGATGTCACCATGCTGGCCATCGTCCTGCTGGTCGCCGTGTCGGCGGCCTCGATCGCCTATGCCTTCTTGTTCTCGCGCATCGAAACGGAAAAGAAGGTCGGCGCCCGCCTGACCCGCGTCAAGGCCGCCGAGACCGATCTGAGCCGCGCCAAGGCAGCCCAGGATCGTGTCCAGGAATTGTCCAAGCGGCGCAAGTCCCTCCAGGATTCACTCAAGGATCTCGAGAAGAAACAGCAGGAGAAGAACAGGAGCATCGGCGACAAGAGCCTCAAGTCGCTTCTTGTCCAGACGGGCCTCTCGCTGACGCGCGGGCGCTTTTATGCGATCAGCGTCGCGGCGGGCTTCGTCGCCTTTCTCCTTGCGTTCCTTGCCGGCCTGCCTCTGCTCGCGGCGCTCGGCGCGGGTTTCGTCTTCGCTTTCGGAGTGCCGCGCTGGGTTGTCGGCTTTCTGGTCAAGCGTCGCCAGAACAAGTTTCTTGAGGAATTTCCCAATTCGCTGGACGTCATGGTGCGCTCAATCAAGTCGGGACTGCCGCTCAACGACGCCATCCGGCTTATCGCCTCCGACGGGCAGGAGCCGGTGAAGCGGGAGTTCCAGCGCGTCGTCGAAGCCCAGCAAATCGGCATGAGCGTCCCGGAAGCCTGCGTGCGCATGCTGCAGACCATGCCGCTTTCGGAAGTGAATTTCTTCGCCATCGTCATCACCATCCAGAGCCAGGCGGGCGGCAATCTTTCCGAAGCGCTCAACAACCTCTCCCGGGTCCTGCGTGATCGCAAGAAGATGAAGGCCAAGGTCAGCGCCCTTTCGATGGAAGCGAAAGCTTCGGCGGCCATCATTGGCTCGCTGCCGTTTATCGTGTCGCTGCTCGTCTATCTCACATCGCCTCAATACATCTCCGTCCTGTTCTCCGATCCACGCGGTCACATCATCCTGCTCCTGTCCGGAATCTGGATGTCGATCGGCATCGTGGTCATGCGCAACATGATCAATTTCGATATCTGAGGAGCGGCGACATGAAGGAACTTGCAGCTACCATCACCGAGCCGACGACGCTTTTTGCGATCCTCGTCGCGATCGCTGTGTTCGCAACGCTCTACTCGCTGGCCGTCCCTTTCATGGAGGGCGGGGATCTCGGCAAGCGGATGAAGGCCGTTTCCACCGAGCGCGAGCAATTGAGGGCACGTGAGCGCGCCAGGATGAACATGGAGGGATCGAAGGCGAGCCTGCGCACCCAGAACAACCAGTCGGTACGCCAGATCGTCGAGCGCTTCAATCTTCGCAAGGCTCTGGTCGACGACGGCACGATCAACAAGCTGCGTGCCGCGGGTCTGCGGACCCAGAACGCGCTGAACATGTTCCTCGTGGCGCGTTTCCTTCTGCCCTTCCTTTTCCTGGCAGCCGCCGCGATCTGGGTCTTTGCGCTCGATAACCTGGCATCCCGGCCGTTCCCGATCCGCTTCTTGGCCGTCATTGCCTTCGCCTATGTCGGCTTTTATGCGCCGAACATCTATGTCAGCAACCGGATGAACAAGCGCCAGCAGTCGATAAAGCGGGCTTGGCCAGATGCGCTCGACCTGATGCTGATCTGCGTGGAATCCGGTATTTCGGTCGAAGCGGCCATGCGCCGCGCAGCCGAGGAGATAGGCACACAGTCGCCCGAACTCGCTGAGGAACTGGTGCTGACGACGGCCGAGCTCTCCTTCCTGCAGGATCGGCGCACGGCGTTGGAAAATCTCGGAAACCGCACGCAGCTCGATATCGTCCGATCGGTCACCCAGGCGCTCATCCAGGCGGATCGCTACGGAACGCCGGTTGCCCAGGCGCTCCGCGTCCTCGCTCAGGAAGGCCGCGACGAGCGGATGAACGAGGCGGAGAAGAAAGCGGCCGCCCTGCCGCCAAAGCTGACGGTGCCGATGATCCTGTTCTTTCTCCCTGTCCTGGTCGCCGTCATTCTCGGCCCGGCCGGCATCCAGGTCGCCGACCGCTTCTGATCGACGGCGCCGCCCCGGTCGCGGTGCCGGCGTCCGTATCTGCACGATGTCACTGACAGTAAAGCCTGTGTCGCCGACGCCGCAGGTCGCCGTCTTGTTCTTGTCCGTGGGCAAGTCCTGTGGGCGAGGCGACGCTGGCTATAAGCGCCGCCAGCACAACGGAGGCTCTGCCGCGATCGTCGGAGGCGGTCAGAAAGGTCCCTTGAGGACGATGCCGATACTTCCGGCCATGCTGAATGCCACGATGGCAAAGGCAGTCCATCGTGTGCCTGGCGTTTGATCTGGGAAGGTGTTCAGTGCCGCGGGAAATCAGTCCGGCGAATCTGGAGATGAAAACCGCGGTCGAACCGGCAATGGAGGTTTCGGAGCACCGCCACGCAGGTGGCCGCAGTTTTCGCTCGGGAGGCGCGACGAACTATCGCCAGGGGTTAAGCCGCCCGAGGCTCTAGCAGCGTTCGAACATTCGCGAGAGAGCGGACCCGTTACTGGGGCTAGTTGACTGCCTGCTTGGCCTTGTCGTTGGCGGCGAGCTTCGCCCAGGAGTTCTGCTGGCTCAGCATCGAGCGCAGATAGGTGACATTGGCATCCGCCTGCTGCTGGGACAGTTCCTTGCGGGCAATCTCTTCCGCCTCGGCGAAACGTCCCTGCAGTCCGACGACCAATGCGAGGTTCTGGCGCACGCGACTGTCGGCCGCCGGCAGTTTGGAAGCGTTGCGCATGTAGCCTTCCGCCGTCTTCAGGTCTCCCGAAAGCACGTAGGACATGCCGAGATTGGACATGATGCTTGGTTCGTTCGGCTGGGTCTGCAGCGCCATGCGATATTTCCGGCGGGCTTCGTCCGAGCGGCCGAGCTGGTCGAGTACGGCGCCTTCGGCCGAATAGAGCCGCCAGTCCGGATGGTCCGGCGTCTGGGCGCGGTTGATGGTCACGAGCGCCTGTTCCAGCTGTCCCGCGCCGGCCTGGGCCTTGCCATAGGCGGCAAGCACTTCGCGGTCGGTCGGATTGGTGATCGCCACC
The DNA here is from genome assembly GCA_052038935.1 of Neorhizobium sp. Taxonomy (GTDB): domain Bacteria; phylum Pseudomonadota; class Alphaproteobacteria; order Rhizobiales; family Rhizobiaceae; genus Neorhizobium. The sequence goes on from JBQGDG010000299.1 coordinate 9,899, forward strand.
TGCTGCATGACTGCGAGCGCCTGGGCGTGTTTACCCGTCATCCCGAGCACCGTTGCGTAACGCAGGCCGGTATTGCGGTCCTTCGGGTTCTTGACATAGGCGCTGCCGATTGCCTTTTCGGTCGCAGCCAGTTCGGCCGCGTTCAGTCCGTCCAGGGGAGCGGTCGAAACCTTCGGCACCGAACCTGTGGTGAGATTGTCGCGTTTCGTCGTGTTGCAGCCGCTGACGGCGACCGCAAGGCAGATCAGTAATGCGGCATGTGCCAGGGATGAAAGCGGGAACGTGATCTTTGCTGCAGTCATCGTGGTCTCGTCGATCCGTCGCCCTGACCTCGATGGATCGGGCAATAACAGGTGGCGCATTTCCTGCCCAGCAATAAACTGTTAACCCTAACAGACCGTTAAGACACTGATTCCGAACGCCGACGAAAGCTGCCATGACACCGTTCCAGCATATCTCCCGTCCAACCCCCTTCAGCGAGGCCGACGCCGCCGGCAAGCCGGTGATCGCCGTCACGCCCGCAGAGCTCGAATCCGGGCGACTTCCGCCGAACGTCTCGGCCTGGGCTGCCGAAGCCGGGTTCAAGGCGGACGCCGGTGCCATGCTTCTGGTTCCGGGAGAGGGCGGTGGCGTCGCCAGCGCCCTCTTCGGTCTCGGCAGCGACCCGCGGGAGGCGGCCTTCGTAACGGGCAAGCTTGCGAAGCAGCTCCCGCCGGGCGACTGGACGCTCGAGGCTGCCGGTGCCGCCGATCATTTTGCGCTTGGCTTCGGTCTCGGCTCCTACACCTTTGCGAGATACAAGACCGAAAAGCCTCGCGGCGCGAGACTCGCCGTTCCCGCCGGAGCCGATGTCGCCGATGTGGAGCGCCAGCTGGCCGGAATCTTCCTGGCGCGCGATCTGATAAACACCCCGACCAACGACATGGGCCCGGCGGACCTCGAAGCCGCCTTCACCGCGCTCGGCGAACACTATGGCGCAAAGGTGTCGTCGTTCGTCGGCGACGAGCTTCTGGAGCACAATTTCCCGCTCATCCATACCGTCGGCCGTGCCAGCGCATCGCCACCGCGCCTCCTCGAAATGCGCTGGGGCGAGAAGGGTAATCCGCGGATCACGCTGGTCGGCAAGGGGGTCTGCTTCGATACCGGCGGCCTCGACCTCAAGAGCGCCGCCAACATGGCGCTGATGAAGAAGGACATGGGCGGCGCCGCCAATGTCATGGGCCTTGCCCTGATGATCATGGATGCGGGCCTTCCCGTCGATCTTACCGTCCTCGTGCCTGCGGTCGAAAATTCCGTCTCCGCCGATGCCTTCCGTCCGGGTGACATCTATCGCAGCCGCAAGGGCATCACGGTGCAGATCGACAATACCGATGCGGAAGGCCGGCTGATCCTTGCCGATGCGCTCGCCTATGCCGATGAAACGCCGCCGGACCTCCTCATCGACATGGCGACGCTGACGGGAGCGGCCCGTACCGCACTCGGACCGGAACTCGCGCCCTTCTTTACCGATGACGAAGATCTGAACGCCCGGCTGACGGTGGCGGCGCAGGCCGCGGCGGATCCTGTCTGGCGCCTGCCCCTATGGATGGGTTATGACAAGGATATCCGCGCCCGCGTCGCCGATATCACCAATGCGCCTTCGGGAGGCATGGCGGGTTCGATCACCGCGGCCCTCTTCCTGAAGCGTTTCGTCACCTCATCTCCGAGCTGGGTTCATTTCGATATCTACGGCTGGAACCCCACGGAGAAGCCCCATTCCCCGGTCGGCGGCGAGGCCTTCGCCATCCGGGCGCTTTATCGGATCATTCGCGACATGGCCGGCCGGAGAGAGGGGTAACGGCGGGTACAAGAGACCGGTAACGGTTTGGCGCTATGATATCCGGCTGTGTTGGAGCAACGGCTCGGAGTATCGAATGTCGATTGAGCTGTCGGCGACGGAGGCCCTGGGCCTCTTTTATCGCGTATCGCTGGAGCAGGTGCGCAGCGAAACCCACGACCTGACCCTGCGCCAGATGTCGATCCTGCTGCACATCTATCTGGTGCCGCCACCCCATACCGTGCGGGGCCTTGCCGCAACCCTCGGCGTCACCAAGCCGGTCATCACCCGCGCGCTCGATACGATGGGAGAGCTGGGTCTGGTCGAGCGCCTCCGCGATGATCGCGATCGTCGCAATGTCGTGATAAGACGAACCGTAGGCGGTGCGCTCTATCTTGAAAAGCTGGGCGATCTGATCATCCGGGAAGGAAGGAGCGCCGCCTCGTGAAGGATTACGCCATGGACCTGGACAGACGCCTCAACGCCTTTCGCCCGGATCTCGCCGCCGAGACCCTGAAGGGGCGGATCGAGGCAACCCGCTTCGTTGCGGGCGAGCCGGCCTCCGTCACCGTTCCCGTCGCGCCGCTGAGGCCGGTACCGCAGCTCGACCGCGGCATCGACACGGAGCTCCTTTGGGGCGAGAGCCTGCGGGTGTATGACAGGGCAGGCGGTTTTGCCTGGGTACAGGCCGACTGGGACGGTTATGTCGGTTATCTGCCGGAGCATATGATCGGGCCGCCGACGCGGCCGACGCATCGGATCGTTGCGCCGCGCACTTTCGTCTATCCGCAGGCGGAATTGCGCAAGCCCGCGTCGTGCGCCTTGTCTATGGGCAGCCTGATTACCGTCGAAGGCGAGGCGGAAACCCGTGGAACGCGCTATTTTATGCTCGCCGGCGGCGAAGCCGTCATTGCCGCCCATTGTCTTCCGGTCGGGGAGACCCTCGGCGACGACTATGTCTCGGTCGCCGCGAGGTTCGTCGAAACCCCCTATCTGTGGGGCGGACGTTCCGGTTTCGGCATCGATTGCTCCGGTCTCGTGCAACTGGCGCTGATGATGACCGGCCGGCCGTCACCGCGCGATTCGGACATGCAGGCATCCTTTGGCAAGGAGATCGACCGCAAAGATCTGCGCCGCGGCGACCTCGTCTTCTGGAAGGGCCATGTCGGGATTATGGAAGACGAAGCGACACTGCTCCATGCGAACGGCCATACGATGACGGTGGCGCGCGAGGATTTCGATGCGGCGGTCCGGCGTATCGGCTGGCTCTACGATCAGCCTACCGGCTACCGCCGCATAATCTAGCCTGTCGCGACGCTCACCTGTCGCAACGCTTTCCGATCACGCGAATGTTGGTCTCCTGTCATGGTATGTGGTCGTTCCACCCCTTATCTTTGACTGGAATCGCAGACGAAGGTACGGAGTTTTGCCCAATGATCAGAGGTGCGTGGATATTGCCCGCCGTCATGCTGGTCGCGCTGATTCTGGCGGCGCTGGTGCCGGCGGTGGTGTATGCGGCCGACAATCAGCCCTTCGGCCGGTCGATGAATACCTATTTCCATGATCTTCCGGGGGTCGTTCCGGAGGAGCAGCGGGTGAAGCCCGACGACTACCGCTGCACCAGCGATATCGGTTATGTATCGCGCTCGCGGAGCGGCGGCGACCTGTTCCGCTGGGACGACGTCCCGGTCCGGCTCTATCACTGCAAGTCCGCCAGCGGTGCGACCTATACGGGTACGCATATGCCCAATACCCAATGGGCGCCGGGTCTCAATCCACACCATCTGCCGAAGTGATGCCCCGATAGCAGCGGTCAGGGGCGGGATGCGGCAGTCATGTCGGCAAAGAAGGTTCCGGTCATCGGCACCGCCAGATAGCTGCGGTTGATCTCTTCCAGTGTCGCGGCGGGATCAATGTCGGCGAAGAGGTCGGGATGGAACCATTTCGCCATCGCTTCGACGGCGACCAGGTAGACCGGCGACTGGAAGAAGAAAAGCCACAGGCCATGCGCCCTGCCGGTCGAAACGGAGGTCAGCGTACCGATGGCCGGCTCGTTGCGGATCGCCGATAGCGCAGATTGGGTGGCATCGGCGGGCACGCCCTGGCCGATGGGAAAATCTCCCGGCCGCCGCGCATTCGAGCTCGCTGCCGCGATATAGACGTCCGGATTACGAGCGAGGACAAATTCGAGACTGAGCTGTCCGGTCTGGCTCGCCAGCCTGCCGCTTGCGATATTGTCTCCCCCGGCAGAGGCGATGATCTCGCCGACCTTTCCTGTAGCCGACCAGCAGCAGTCCCATTCCGCAGAGCGGGCATGCAGGAAGACTTTTGGCCTTGGCCGGCCGGCCTGTTCGAGCCGTCGACGGATTTCCGCCATATGCCGTTCGTGGAATGCGAGATAGGCTTCGGCCTTTGCCCGCCCTTCAAGCACGGCGCCGACGATACGGAGCGCCTTCGGCATCCCCTCCGCTGGATCGGAGAAGAAATCGACATAGGCGACGGGCACACCGGCCGAGGCCAGCGTCTCCTCGAGATTGCGGTCGTTGTGAAGCCAGAGTGGCAGAAGCACAAGATCCGGTTCGACCGAGAGCAGGCTTTCGGGCGAGAGATCCGCGCTCGGCGCGCCGAGATCGGCAATCTGCGCCAGCGCTGGAAAATGCTCCAGATAGGCCTCGTAGGTTTGAGGATCGTAACGTTTGAGATTGTCCGCGGAGGCGACGACACGCGTTACCGGATCGGGCGCGACGAGCGCGAAGGCCGTGAGCAGACGGCCGTCGCCGAGCGCGATCCGTCGTGGCGCCTCGGCAAGCTCGACGCGCCGCCCCGCCATGTCGGTGAATTCTATCCCGGCCGCGGCGGATTGGCCTGCCGCAACAGCGCAGAGGCAGGACAGCAGCATCAACGCCAGGAGGGCGCGGATTGCGCCGCGCCCTCCTCGATATGCGAACGCGGTCTTCACCAGCGAACCTTCAGTCCCGCCGTGATGGTCCGGCCCGTACCGTAGAAGCAGGACGTGTCGTTCCAGCAGGAAGCGACATAATCCTTGTCGAACAGGTTGGCGGCGTTGAGGGAGAGCGTCGTCCCCCTGTACTTCGGATCGATCGCACCGAAATCGTATCGCAATGCCGCATCGAACAGCGTGTAGGAAGGCACGGCGATCGTGTTCATCGGATTGCCGGAGGACGAGCCGACGTAACGCACGCCGCCGCCGATGCTCAGCCCCTCGAGCATGCCTGCCGGAACCGTATAGTTTGCCCAGAGCGAGGCGAGATGGTTCGGCACGCCGAAGGGCTTCTTGCCCTTGTAGGTCGTGTCCTCGGTGTTTTCGATGTCGATATAGGAATAGGAGGCGATCATGCTCAGATCGTCGGTGACATTGGCATGCGCCTCGAGCTCGATGCCACGCGAGCGGACCTCGCCGGTCTGGACGCTCGCAAAGGGATGGGTCGGGTCGGGATCCGCCGTCTTGACGTTGGTCTGGGTCAGGTCGAACAGGGATGCCTGCAGGAAGCCGGACCAGCCTGCCGGCTGGTACTTGACGCCCACCTCGAACTCTTCGCCCTCGGTCGGCTTGAAGGGGCGGCCGAAGAAGTCGGTGCCGCTGACCGGTTCGAACGAGGTCGAATAGCTGGCATAGGGCGCAATGCCGTTGTCGAACTGGTAGATGAGACCGGTTCGCCAGGTCCATGCGCGATCCGATTGCGATGTGCGGGTTACGACCCCGGTCGGCACGAACTCGGAATCGGTGGTCATGTCGACGCTGTCCCAGCGCAGCCCCGCCAGCCATGTCAGGTTGCCGATTTTTACCTGGTCCTGGGCATAGAGGCCGAGCTGTTCGATCGTCTGGTCGGTTCCGTAGTCGAGGCTCGGACCCGAGATGTCTATCCCGTAAGCTGGGTTTCCGACGTCGAGATTGGGCGCGCCACCCATGCCGAGAAGCGAGTCTGCCGTGTTTCGCCGGTAGTCGATGCCGAAAAGAGCGGTGTGATGGAGCGCACCGGTGTCGAACTCGGCCTGAGCATTCGTATCGACGGTAAACGCGGACGCGCTTTCGATCGATTCCACCGTTCCTCGCGTCAGTTCCGTATAGTCGGCGTTCCAGCCGGTTTCGTAGACCGAGCGATAGTCGTAATCGAGATCCATGTAGCGGAGGTTCTGGCGAACCGTCCAGACGTCGTTGAACCGGTGCTCGAACTCGTAGCCGATCGATTTCTGCTGGCGATGCGACCGGTCGAAATCGGGCTCGCCTTCGAAGAACTCCCGGTCGAAGCGGAAGCCGTTCGGCGTGGCCGCCACCGTTCCCGCGAAGGGGAGGTAGGTGAAGGCGCCGGCGCTGGGATCGTTCTGGATATGGCCGAGAACGGTCAGCGTCGTATCCTGGTCCGGCTGCCAGGTTACCGCAGGCGCGATCGAATAGCGCTGGTCTTCGGTGAAGTCGATCTGGGTGTCGGCATGCCGCGCCACGCCGGTCAGGCGATAGAGCAGGCTCCTGTCCTCGGTGATCGGGCCGCTGAAATCGAAACCGGCCTGCTTGCGGTCGAACGTGCCGTATTGCAGCTCCACCTCCCGCAGCGGCTCCGCGGTCGGCCGCTTGCTCCACAGGTTGATGACGCCACCGGGATTGATCGCGCCGTAGAGGACGGAGGAGGGACCACGCAGAAGCTCGACCCGCTCCAGAAGATAGGGATCGACCGACGGCGCGATGTAATAGACGCCGCGCGGCAGACGCATGCCGTCGAACAGGCCGACGAAATTGGCATCCGCGCCGCCGGGTGCACCGAAGCCGCGGATGTTCGGATAGTCGTAGCGGCCCGCCCGGGCTTCCGACGTCACGCCGGCCGTATATCTGAGCGCTTGCGAAACCGTCTGGACGTTCTGGTCGTCGAGTTGTTTACGGGTGACGACCGAGATCGACTGCGGTGTTTCGACGAGGGAGGCGCCCGTCTTGGTCGCGGTTAGCGATTGATCGGCGACGTAACCGTCGGTGGCGCCGAATTTCGGCTGTCCCTGAATGACGATCGGCTGCAATTGCGTGGAATCGTCGCCGTTCTCGCTGCCCTGTGCGTGTGCGGGGGCGCCGACGGTGAAGACATTGCCGTTGAAACTGTAGGACAGACCCGTGCCGGCGAGGATTTTCGACAGCCCCTCTGCCGCGCTGAACGTGCCGTTGACACCGGGGCTCTTGAGCCCGCGGACCCGGGTGGTGTCATAGAATACCTGCACATTGGCGCGGTCCGCGAATGACAGCAGCGCATCGTTCAGGTCCTGCGCCGGGATGTTGAGGGTCACGGTCGCTGCGGATGGTGCGATCCGTGCTCCGGTTCCTTGAGCGGCTGCCGGTGCCGGTGCGAGCGATCCGCAGGCGATGAAGGCCAGCATGCTGGCAGTGCCGAGAAGTCGCAATGCGGCCGTGCCATGCGCCCGGTTTTCCCCGAAAATAGTCATCTTGAATGCCCCTGATAGTCGAATATCCCCGTGCGCTTCTAGCGCTCCGAAAATAAGACGATTCCAGTCATCTTTTCAGTAAAGGTTTTTTGCGGAGGGCAGACGAGATCGCATGGCGCGCTGTGGTCAGTAGATGACGGTGATCAGCGGCGGCACCGATGACATGCTGAGATCGAGTTCGCTGACGATGCGGCCGAGCGCGCTGGACAGGTCGTTCGTGTCGAAGACGCCGCTCACCTTGAGGCCGGCGAGCCTGTCGGACGCGATGACGATGCGGCCGCGGCGGTAGCGGTTCAGCTCCGCGATGACATGCGAGAGAGGCACGTCGCTGAAGATGATCTTGCCGCGGCGCCAGGCTGTGGTCTGGGCGATATCTCTCGTTTCGACGCGGCTCATCCCGCCTTCCGGCCCATACCGCACCGCCTGTCCTTCGTTCAGCACCACGCTTGCCCTGGTCTTTCCGTCGTCGAGGTCGACGGCGACGCTGTGTTCGGCGACGGCGACCTCGACCGCATCGTCGATCCGGTCGACGGAAAACTGGGTGCCGAGTGCCGTGGCCGTGCCGACCGAACTCGCGACCACGAACGGCCTGGTTTCCGGGCCCGTTCTCGGGCTCGCGGTAAAATACGCGCGGCCGGACAGGAGCTCGATCCGGCGCTCCCGATCGGAAAAATGCAGCGCGATGGCCGAGCCCGAGCCAAGGTCGACGACCGAGCCGTCGGAGAGCTGAACCGTACGGCTTTCTCCCGGTGCGGTCCGATAATCCGCGCGCAGCAGGACGGCAGGATCGCCATACAGGAAGAATGCGGTCGCAACCGCGACCACGAGACAGGCGGCCAGCGCGACAACCGCCGTGGCGCTGCCCGAGCGGGCAGCTCTGCGATCGTAACCCACCGGCAACGGCTGCCTCTGAGCCCTGGTCCCGTCTGCAGTCCGGCGCAGCTCGCCCATCGCCCCGAATTCGGCCCATGTCTGTCTGGCCTCGGTAAAGGCTGCCCGGTGGCGGGGATCGGCCGATAGCCAGCCCTGCAGCAAATCGCGGTCCTCATCGCGCACGGACCCGCCGCTGAGGAGAACGACCCAGCGGGCGGCCTCCTCATCGATAATGTCCTGCTGGTCCCTGATGTGACCCACGTTACGGTCCTGCATGTTGTCCTGAGTTCGAATTGGATCCGCTTCCGGTAATAGGACGTCCGGGGCCGCCCCGTCCGGTAAGGTTTCGCTTATCTGGGACGTGTTTCCCGCAGGCGCTTGGTGACGAATGCAAGCGCCTTGGCGAGATGCTTCTGTACGCTGCTGTCGGAAATGGCGAGCCGGTCGGCGACCTGCGCATAGGTCAGACCCTCCACGCGGTTGAGCGTGAAGATCGTTCGAGTGAGGTCGGGCAGCTCGGCGACGATCGCGGAAAGCTGTGCGAGCCTCTGCCGCGCCGCCGCCTCGTCCTCGAGGCTCGGACGGTCGTCCGGAATATCCGCGAAGGCCTCACCGGAAGTGAGATCCGTCCGCCTGCGGGATTGTTGCCGTAGGTAGTCGACGGCAAGGTTATGGGCAGTCCGGTAGAGATAGGAGCGTTCGTTGTTCACGGACGCGGCGGCGACCGGGCCGCGTTCCGCATAACGCAGAAAGGTCTCCTGTGTCAGGTCGGCCGCGGCTTCCGCATTCCGCAGCTGTTTTATCAGATAGGCCTGCAGCTCGCCGCGATGCGCGAGGAAGAGTCCTTTGAGAATGTCGTTGGTCACAACCGGTTGCCTGCGATCGATCGGTTCTTCAACCTATCCATGACGCCATTCCGGTTCAATTTGCAAGGATTGTCAGACGCGCTTTCACCACGGCCGGCGGGCGCCGGAAAATCGAGCGAGCAAAGCGGGACGCAGAAAAAGCAAAGGCCCGTTACCGGGCCAATTACTTAATATTATCAAATGGAATGGTGCCCAGAAGAGGACTCGAACCTCCACACCCTTTCGGGTACCAGCACCTGAAGCTGGCGCGTCTACCAATTCCGCCATCTGGGCGACGGAGAGCGATGTACGGGGGAGGCCGGTCGCTGTCAACCGGCTTTTTGAACTTTCTGTGTCAGCCGTCGAAAAACTTTTCAGGAGCCCTGATCCGCCAGGTCGGAGGACACTGTTTTTGCGGCATGCCGATCAAGATGGCCGAGATCCCGACCGGGGTCTATCCTGTCGCGGATACGTTGCTTGAGTTCCTTCGGCCCCGGAAAGCCGCCATCCTTCTTGCGTTCCCAGATCAGGCCGCCGTCGAGTCGGATCTCGAAAACGCCGCCGGTGCCGGGAACGAGCCCGACCTCGCCCAGTGCGTCGCCGAAGGTCTGCAGCAGTTCCTGCGCCATCCAGCCCGCGCGCAGCAGCCAGTTGCATTGGGTGCAGTAGAGGATGGTGACGCGCGGCTTCTCCGTGCTTCGATCGGCGGCCGGTGACAAGGTGCCGGATGGCGGCGCGTCGAGTGCATGTCGCACCATCGTAGCGAGATCGGACGCGGCAAGCCCTGCCCGAGCCGCGTCCTCGAAACTTGCCAGCGCGGCCTTCATTGCAGGGGTGGCTATGCCGAGATGGGCTGCAAAGTCGCGCACGACGCCGAGATCCTTGACGACTCCCGATACCGGAAAGCCGACCTCGTCGGTCTCGCCGAGCACCACGGGGAGGCGACCCTTCATCGCGGGGCTTGCGGCCGGGCTGCCCGACAGAACGTCGATCATCCTCTCCCGCGCAAGACCCGCCTGTCCTCCGAGCTGCAGCGCTTCCTTGAGGCTTTCCCAAAGGCCGCTGAGCATCATG
>JBQGDG010000300.1:0-2549 GCA_052038935.1 Neorhizobium sp.
TTTACCGTCATCGCCGGGACGTTGACCGGTATGCCGGCGGCAAGTGCCGCCTGCCGCGCGGGGTTCTGGCCGGCGCCGCCGGTCAGAACCTGCCCGAGGATAACCTCGTCGACGTCGCCGCCCTCGATACCGGTCTGCGCCAGCAATGCCGAGACGACCGATGCGCCGAGGGATGCGGCGGTCTGGCCGGCAAGCCCGCCGTTCAGCTTGCCGATCGGCGTGCGCCGCGCCGCGGTGATGACGATATCCTGTTGCATGAAATCACCCCTTGGCTGCTGCGCGCAGCGTAATCCCTGCGAAATTCTCGGCGATGACGTCCGTCGTCATCGCGCCGTCGCCCTTGATCCAGAGAAAGCTGTAGAAATACATGCCGAGTATCGCCTTCACCTCGATCTTGGACATGGTGCGCATCACGCCCTGCCGTGCGCCGTCCTGGAAGACGCGCATCCAGATGTCCTGATATTCGGCATGCAGGCCGAGCACGCCCTTGCGCTTGGCCTCGTTCAGCGCATGGACCTCGCGGAAGCAGACCGTCATTTCCGGCCGGCTCGCGAACATGATCTCCATGAAACTCTGGCTGAGCGCACGAACCCGGTCGGGCGCACTCGCTCCGCTGATCTCGATGACCCGGGCGGCGTTGATAAGCTCGACCATGTAGACGGTCATGATGTCGAAGAGCAGGTCTTCCTTGGACTTGATATGATAATAGAGCGCGCCCTTGCCGAACCCGGCCGCGTCGCCGACCTCGCTGATGCCGACGCTGCCGAAACCCTTGTCGGCGAAGAGCTTGGCGGCGACCTCCATGATCATGCGCTTGCTCTCGGAGAGGTCTTCCGGCCTCGGGGTGCTCAAGATGTCTTCCATGGGTCTCTCCGGTGAAGCAGCCTTCGCGTGGCCACCATTCACCTTGCCTTACAAGACACGATTTCAGATTGACAGCGCAACTCTCAGCTCGCATTGTACCGATCGGTCGGTACTTACGCAACTGCAAAAGCGGTGCCGGCATTCTGGGAGGAAATATGCAATCCGATATCGTCTGGCAGCCTGAAGAGGCGCGCTTCGAAACGAGCAATCTTGCGAAATTCGCGCGAGTGAACGGTTTCGATCCCCATGATTACGACAGCCTGCATCGCTGGTCGATTGCAGACCAGGGTGCTTTCTGGCGCGCCGTCTGGGATTTTGCCGCCGTGATCGGCGAGACCGGCGCCCGGGCCTATGCCGAGGATGCCGAGCATCCGATGACCGGCGCCGCATTTTTCCCGGAGGGCCGTATCAATCTCGCCGAAAACCTGCTGCGGGGCGACGATGCCGCCGTCGCGATCTTCGAAGCGGACGAAACCGGCCATTACGGCAGGGTCAGCCGGGCGGAACTGCGGGCCATGGTCGCCCGCACGGCGGATGGCCTGCGGAGCGCCGGTATCACGGAAGGCGACTGCGTCGCGGGCATCCTGCCCAACCGGACCGAGGCACTCGTCGCCCTTCTCGCCACGGCGGCCGTCGGCGCCACATGGTCGTCCTGTTCGCCCGTTTTCGGCGCCACCGCCATTCTCGACCGGCTGGGCCAGATCAGGCCCAAGGTCCTGTTTGCGGCGGCATCCTATCGTTATGGCGGCAAGGATCACGATATCGCGGCGCGCGTCGTCGAGATCGCATCCGGCATGCCGAGCGTCGAACATCTCGTCATCACTTCAGGCCGGGTGGAAACCGATCCTTCGGCAGGGTTCGCATTGCACGACTATGCGTCCTTCGGCAGCGACGTTCCGCTGTCGTTCGAACGGGTGCCGTTCCGCCATCCGCTCTACGTACTCTACACCTCCGGCACGACCGGCGCGCCGAAGGCGATCGTCCATTCCGTCGGCGGCGTCCTGCTGCAGCACGTCAAGGAGCACGCGCTCCACGGCGACGTAAGGCCGGGCGACGTGGTCAGCTGGTACACCAACACGGCGTGGATGATGTATCACTGGCTCATTTCCGCGCTCGTCTGCGAAGCGTCGATCCTCTTGTATGACGGCGCACCGATCCTGAAGACAGCAAACGGGCTCGATGTCACACCGCTCTGGAAGGCGTGCGAGAAAGCGGGCGTCACCCATTTCGGCACCAGCCCGAAATATCTCGCCACGCTTGCCGACGAGGGTTATCACCCCGGCGAACACCATGATCTCTCGGCGCTGAAATCCGTGCTCTCGGCGGGCGCTCCAGTCTCGCCGCATCAATACGACTGGGTCTATGCCCATATCAAACGCGACATGATCTTCGCATCGATCTCCGGTGGCACCGAGATCATCGGCTGCTTCATGCTGGGCTCCCCGCTGCATCCGGTGCGCCGCGGTCAGCTGACGGTCAAGGGTCTCGGTCTCGCCGTCGCCGTGATGGATGATCGCAACGCGCCGATCATCGGCCGTCAGGGCGATCTCGTCTGCACCGAGCCTTTCCCGTCCATGCCCCTCACCTTCTGGGGCGAAGGCGGCACGAAGCGATATCACGATACCTATTTTTCCCAGCGCCGCGAAATCTGGACCCATGGCGACGTGGCCGAGATGACGCCCTTC
>JBQGDG010000301.1:0-2972 GCA_052038935.1 Neorhizobium sp.
TACCTGCCGGCGCAGGCTCGGATCGAAGGTGGAGCCGTGATGGCCGAGGCCGGCAGCCGGGCGAGCGCCGATACTCCGCTTTGCCATTTAACGATGGAAGCCGACGGCTCCCGGTGGTGCGGCGATCACACTTCGGATCCGACCCACGGGCGAAAGTCACATGCGGGCGCGCAGACTTTCATGGCAGATGGGTGCAATGGCAGGGCTGGTGACCCGGCAGAACCCCTGATATCTTGCGGTTTTCACTTCGCATATCGCTCGATCCGGATATTGATTGAAGGTTTGCCCATGACGGAATTCCGCATTTCGCATTCCTACGCATTGCTCTCCTGTCTGATCTGGCCTGCAATTTTCTGCGGCGGCCTGATCGGCACCCATTTCGCCCTCCAGTCGACGGCCCATCTCCTGTGGTTCAATGTCGTCTATCTTTCGGTCATCGGCGTGATCGCGCTTTTCGAGCGGCTCATGCCCTATGAAGAGACATGGCTGGAAAAGGACGGCGAGACCTTCAACGACGTGGCCCATACGCTTCTCAGCAAGGGCGGCGTTCAACTCGCGGCTGCCATCGGCACGTCTGCCCCCATGGCGGTCGCGATCCTCGCCCAGCCCGTTTTCGTCCTGCCCGTTCGTCTCTGGCCCGACAGCTGGCCGTTCGTCCTCCAGGTCGTTCTCGGCCTGGTGATCGCCGAATTCGGCCTGTATTGGGCGCATCGGCTCGCTCACGAGAAGAATTCGCTGTGGCGCTTCCATGCGCTTCACCACAGCGTCGAGCGCCTGTGGGTCGTCAATACCGGACGTTTCCATATCGTCGATTCGATCATCAAGATCGTGCTGAGCCAGTTTCCGCTCTACGTGCTCGGTGCGCCTTTGCCGGTTTTCCTGTGGATCGGCGCCGTGACCGCATTCATCGGACTCCTCACCCATTGCAACATCGACGTGAAGACCGGACCGCTCGACCGGCTGCTGAGCACACCTCGGCTGCATCGGTGGCATCATTCGAAGTCGCTCGCCGAAGGAAACACCAATTACGGAGAGAACCTCGTCATCTGGGATCAGGTCTTCGGCACCTACTTCAATCCGCCGCGCCCGTCGTCGATCGACATCGGCATCAGCGGCCGCGTCGCAAGAGGTTTCTGGGGCCAGCTCGTACAGCCATTCTCCGCCAGGGGTTACAGGCAGATCATGGGCCGCAAGCCGAAGGAGATTGCCGCCGCCGTTTCCGAGAGCCCGGCCGACGATCGGAATTCGGTGGTGACGACGCCGGCCGAGTAAGCCGGCCTCCTCATCCCATTTCCAGCATCAACAGCCCGAGAAGCGGCGGGATAGCGGCGCCGATGACGATAGGCGCCGTGCGCGGCGCCGTCAGCCCGACCGCCGAACCGGCGATGCCCGCCGCGATGAGGCCCGCCATCGGCATGGTGAGATTGCGGTCCATTCCCGGCGCGAATGATGCGAGCAGCGCCGCGACCGCCGCCGCGCCACCGACCAGTATCCCTTTCCATATCTCGATCCCGGACAGTTTTGCAGCGACCGCTCCTCCCGCTACGGCCGCCGCAAGGCCGAGCACGATCCACTGAACCTCAAGCATGAAAAACCCTCCCGTTTCAGAACGGGAGGGTGCGATATTCTTCGGCCGGCTTCAAGCCATGCGATGGTCGAAGCTCAGAGAGCCGCGTCCCTCGCTCCTTCCGCCAGCAGGCCGAAGGCATAGTCGGAAAACGATCGCCAGACTTCGATGCGGAACGCATCCTCAGCGGTGCGCAGCAGGACGATCTCCACCTTGCCGAAAAGCGTCCGCGAACATGCGCCGACCGGGAAGACATCGAGCGACAGGTCCTGCGGGCAGCCTGCATTGATTGCGGAAGCCGCGCCCGGTCCATAAACCAGGATCGCCGTGTTGCGGTGGGAAACATCCGTCGCCGAATGAAGGGCGCCGGAATTCGCCGCGGCGGTCATCAGGCCGCTATTGCCTTCGTCGATCACCAGCCATTCGTCCGGCCCGAGCCAGAGCGCGGTGCGGCCATTGGCGGAAGCCGAGGTTTTCGGCCTGACCGGCAGGTCAACTCCAAGTGCGGCGGAGAGCGCCGGCACATCCTCAGCGCGGGCACGCAGCGCTATGCGGCCGGCCGGCGCCGCCGCCTCGATCCTGACATTCGCCGAGCCGCCGTGAAATCCGGTCAGCGGAAGCGTGCGATACGCGGCATCGGTTGCAAGCTCAGCCATTGATGCGGCCTCCTTCCTTGTCGACGAACACCATGTCTGTCACTTCGACGGCGATCGTCTTGTCCTTCATCGGCACGTAAAGCGTCTGGCCCATCTTCGCACGCCCGCCGGCGACCAGAGCGATCGCGATGGACCGGCCGCAATTCTCCGACCAGTAGGACGAGGTAACGTGGCCGAGCATGGTCATCGGCTTCGGCTGGTTCGGATCGGCGACGATCTGCGCGCCTTCCTCCAGAACCTCCTTCGGATCCCGTGTCAGGAGCCCGACCAGCTGCTTGCGACCGTCGCGTACGAGATCTGGGCGCTGAAGGCCCCGGATGCCGACGAAATCCGTCTTCTTCTTGGAAACGGCCCAGCCATAACCGGCATCGCCCGGCGTAACGGTACCGTCGGTGTCCTGGCCGACGATGATATAACCCTTTTCGGCGCGTAGCACGTGCATGGTTTCGGTACCGTAGAGGCATGCTCCCATGCCCTGTGCCCGCTCCCAGATCGCCTTCCACACGGCCGGGCCGTAATCGGCCGGAACGTTGACCTCGAAGCCGATTTCACCGGTGAACGATACGCGGAAGAGCCGCGCGGGAACGCCCATGACCATGCACTCGGCCACGCTCATATGCGGGAAAGCCTCGTTGGAGATGTCGATCCCCTCGACGAAAGGCTGGATGATCTCCCGTGCCTTCGGCCCCTGGACGGCGATCACCGCCCATTGTTCCGTGGTCGAGGTGAGCCAGACCTTGAGATCGGGG
>JBQGDG010000302.1:0-5067 GCA_052038935.1 Neorhizobium sp.
AGGTGGGGAAGATCGCCCGCGACGTAAGCGAGATGCGTGCTCTCATCCAGCAGGAAAAGCCGCCGCGCGACCTCTGGGATCTGAAGCTCGTTCCCGGAGGCCTGATCGATATCGAATTCGTCGCCCAGTTTCTCCGTCTGGTGGCTCCGGCCGAAGGCGTGGTGCCGGACACCTACGGCTTCTCGACCGCGGAAGCCTTGACGGCGCTCGGCGGGAAGCTTCTGCCTTCGTCGGATCTCGACACCTGCCTCGAGGCGCTCCGTCTCTTCACCGAGCTGTCGCAGATCATCAGGCTGTGCGTCGACGGTCCGTTCGATGCGCAGGACGCTCCGGCCGGGCTGGTGGAGCGCGTCTGCCGTGCCGGCGACTGCCCGGACCTGCGCACGCTGGAGGGCGAGTTGAAGCGGCATGCGAATGCGGTCAGGAAAGTGTTCGAGAAGACGATCCGCACCTAGACCGTCGCGCCGCATGGGCGTCGTTTTCCCCGACCTCTCTTCCGGACAAGGGCGTCCGGGTGGAGCAAGGCCGGTATCCCCGCTGGAGGCGATGTCCACGGGGCGAAACCCGCGAGGCGGAACCCCGCGGGCGGGGCCCGCGTCAGGCCAGGTTTCGGCGCGGCTCGGGCCGGGTGCGGTTGGGGATATGCAGGGATACTGCCGTTCCCTTGCCCATCTTCGAGCGGATGCGCATCGTGCCGCCATGCAGGCTGACCAGCGACCGGGATATGGCGAGCCCGAGGCCGGAGCCTCCCTTGCTCTTGGCGTACTGGCTCTGCACCTGTTCGAAAGGCTGGCCGATCTTCGAAAGCGCGTCGCGCGGGATGCCGATACCGGTATCGGCGATCGTCAGCATCAGGCCCGTCTCCAGCCGCCGGGCGCGCAGCTCGATGCGGCCGCCATCGTCGGTGAATTTCACGGCATTGGAGAGAATGTTGAGCATGACCTGCTTCAGCGCCCGCCGGTCGCCGATCATGTCGAGCGCCCGTGGGAGATGCTGGTGGATCGCAATGTTCTTTTCCTGTGCGGCGATGGCTGTCAGGCGCAGGCTTTCCTCGATCAGCGGTGCGAGATCGACCTTCTCGGACTGGATCCGCATGTGACCGGCCTCGATCTTCGACATGTCGAGGATATCACTGATGACGTTCAGGAGATGCTTGCCGCTATCGTGGATATCCTTGGAATATTCGCCGTATTTCGGTGAGCCTAGCGGTCCGAACATGCCGTTCATCAGGATTTCGGAGAAGCCGAGGATGGCGTTGAGCGGCGTCCGCAGCTCGTGCGACATGTTGGCGAGGAATTCCGACTTGGCCTTGTTGGCGGCTTCCGCACGTTCCTTTTCCGCCTGATAGTTGGCGTTGGCGATCGAAAGCTCCGCCTTCTGACGTTCGAGTTTCTTCTGCGAGGAGGAGAGGTCGCCGATCGTGGCCATCAGCCGGCGCTCGCTGTCGCGCAGCCTTTCCTGGTGGCGTTTCAGCAGGGTGATGTCGGTGCCGACGGAAACGGTGCCGCCGTCGCGGGTGCGCCTTTCGTTGATCTGCAGCCAGCGTTCGTCGGCGAGCTGCACTTCCGAGGTGCGCGAGAAACCGCTGCCATCGGCATCCGCGACGCGCCTCTCGATGACCGGACGGGCGGCGGCGGCATTCACCACTGCCCGCTCGGTGCCCGGCACCAGCACGTTGTCGGGAAGGCCGTAAGCCTGCTGGAAATGCGCGTTGCACATGACCAGCCGGTCGTTCTTGTCCCAGAGCACGAAGGCTTCGGACGTGCATTCGATCGCGTCGGCCAGCCTCTGGTCGGCTTCCGCGTAACGCTGGGCGAGCCTGTGCTGTTCGGTGACGTCCATCGCGATGCCGATCACATGAATACGGCCGGCTGCATTGCGGATCACCTGGGCTCTCGCGCGCATCCAGACATAGTGACCGGCCGCGTGCCGCATGCGGAATACCTGATCCACCTGCTTGGCATTGCCGCGGCCGATGGTGCGGGCAAGCGCGTAGATGTTGCTGTCGGAGGGATGCATCATGCGGGCCGCGTCCGAGAAGGAGATGACGCTGCCCGCCGGCGGCAGGCCGAGCATCTCGTACATCGAGCCCGACCAGAACAGCCGGCGGTTGGTGACGTCGAAGTCCCAGAGCCCGCAGCGTCCGCGCGACAGAGCCGTCTCGATACGCAGGTTCGATTCGAGGAAGATGTCGTCGGCGTCGCGCGCCCGCTTCACCTGCATGTAATAGGCATAGAGGATGACGAGCAGGATCGCCGAGATGCCGGTAAAGATCGTCACGTTGAGCGACACTTCGTCCCGCAGGAAGCGGTTGGTCATATCGAGCGAGTGCGCCGCGACGACGAGCGCGCCGTCGTTGCCTATCGGCTGGATCGACGCATAATGGGCGGCGTCGTCGAGATAGGTCTCGATCACGCCGCTCGCACCGCTGAACCGGCGGAGCGCCGCGGTTTCCGGCAGGAGCGTGGTGAGCCTCCGTCCGACATAGGACGCAGCCCCCTGCGAGCCGCCGAAGACGACGCCGTTGTTGTTGACGAGAAGCGTGAAGGAGCCGGGCTCCCGCTCCCCCTGCGTGAGATAGGATGAGAGGCGTGTTTCGGCCGCGATGCGGTTGCCGGTGCTGAAGAGCGCTTCCTGGCCGGCAAATACCGCCTTGGCGGTCGCGGCCATCAGCGCCGTCGACTGACGCGCCGCATCTTCCATGCGGGAATGTTCGCCGAGAATGCCCAGCACTCTCGATGCCGCCACCACCATGAGGAACGCGATGATCAGGAGCGGAATGGAGCGTTTGAGCACCAGTTCCACGCGCGGAACCTGTCGCGCGATCGGCCGCACCGCCAACCGCGTTTCGTCAGGAATAGCGTTTTTCAGACCAACAAACTTCGGAAATTTAAAGCGCAGCCGATCCCCGGCCGCGGTGTCCCGCCGCACGTCCGATATCGTGTTCATGTAGTCCCTCGTGACGATTCGGCACGCCGCTCGCCCGAATCTGACTTAATGAATCACAGACTGATTCTCCGTGTCCATAGGGTCGGTAATATTTTGTTAACCGCATGAAATATGACGCGTTTGTCGGGGTTTTGCGTCGCAAATCACAGCCGCGCAGACGCCGGATGCGGATGTCAATTTTCCGGTCTCGTCAAGCGGACTGTTTCAAAATGTGTCAATGATGATGAAAAATGTGGCGCTCCCGTGGAGGCACGGAAAAAGCCGCTGGCTGCGTCGAAGGCCGGCGCAGCCAGTCGTTCCGTTCAGCCTTTCAGCATGCGCTCGACGATATCGCTGACATCGGTCGAAAGGCCGGATGCCTGCTGGATCCGCATCAGGGCCGACCGCGCCTTGTCCGCCCGGCTCGGCTCGAGCGAGCGCCAGGAGCGCATCGAGGTCAGGATGCGCGCGGCAAGCTGCGGGTTCTTCGGATCGATCGTCAGGATCTGCTCGGCGAGGAAGTCGTATCCCTTGCCGTCGGTCCGGTTGAAACCGGTCGGATTGGCGAAGGCGAAAGTGCCGACCAGAGAGCGGACGCGGTTCGGATTGCCGGCATTGAAGCGCGGATTTTCCATCAGGCCCTGGACCCGGCCGAGCGCATCCGCCCCCGGGATCGTGGCCTGAATGGAGAACCACTTGTCGATCACCAGCGGATTGCCGTCGAAACGGGTCAGGAAGCTGGCGAGCGCCGCGGTCGTCTCGGCGGCATCGGGAAACCGGTGGGCGAGCAGCGTCAGCGACTGGGCGAGGTCCGTCATGTTGCCGGCGGCGCCGAAGGCTTCCGCGGCGCGTGCAGGCGTAGCCTCCGCATAGGTGAGATAGGAGAGCGCCGTGTTCCGCAGCGCGCGCTTGCCCGCACTGGCGGCGTCCGGCGTAAAGGCGCCGACGGTCTGCATTTCGTCGTAGAGCGCGGCGAAAATCCGCTCCCCGGCCTCGGCGATGATCGCATGGACCGCCTTCCTGCCGGCGAATATCGCATCCGGATCGTTGTTGCCGCCCAGTTCCCGGGCAATGTCGGCTTCGCTCGGCAGTGCCAGCGCCTGGGCTCTGAAGGCGGGTTCGAGCCTTGCGTCGGAGGCGCATTCCAGAAGCGCGCTGACAAGCGCCGGATCGCAGACGATATCCCTGCCTTCGCGTGCATCGCGGGCCGCCTGCATGAGGTTCGGCATGGCGATGTCGTTCAGGGCCTGCCAGCGGGCGAAGAGGTCGCTGTCGTGACGGGCGATATGCACGAGATCCGCCGGCGACTGGTCGAAGGCGAGATTGATCGGCGCCGAGAAGGACCGGTTGAGCGACAGGACCGGGCGCGTGGAGATGCCCGAGAAGACGAAGTCCTGCTTGCGCGCGGTGAGATGCAGCACGTCGCCCGTAATGTCGCCGCCGCTCGCGGATTTCGGCTCCGCGATCGAGCCGTTGTCGAGGATCAGCGCGAAGGAGAGCGGGATGTGCATCGGCTCCTTGTTCGGCTGGCCGGGCGTGGCCGGGATCATCTGTTCGAGCGAGAGCGTAAATGTCGCAGCGGTCTGATCGTAGGCACCGGACGCGGTGACCAGCGGCGTGCCCGCCTGGCTGTACCAGAGCGAGAACTGCGCGAGATCGCGGCCGCTCGCATCCTCGAAACATTTCAGATAGTCCTCGACGGTCACCGCCTGGCCGTCATGGCGGTCGAAATAGAGGTCCATGCCCTTCTTGAAATCGCCGGCACCGAGCAGCGTGGCGATCATCCGGGTGACTTCGGACCCCTTCTCGTAGACGGTCGTCGTATAGAAGTTGTTGATCTCCCGATAGGTCGTCGGACGGACCGGATGGGAGAGCGGGCCGGCATCCTCGGGGAACTGCTCGGACTTGAGATGACGGACCTCGGCGATCCGCTTGACCGGGCGAGACCGCATGTCAGCGGAGAATTCGTGATCGCGGTAGACCGTCAGGCCTTCCTTGAGGCAGAGCTGGAACCAGTCGCGGCAGGTGATGCGGTTGCCGGTCCAGTTGTGAAAATATTCGTGGGCGATGATCGCTTCGATATTGGCATAGTCCTGGTCGGTCGCCGTTTCCGGGTCCGCCAGCACGTATTTGTCGTTG
>JBQGDG010000303.1:0-23342 GCA_052038935.1 Neorhizobium sp.
AGGCCATATTCGATGGCAGTTGCACCGGACTCATCCTTCAGAAAACGAGCGAAAATCTTCGACATGGAACTCTCCTACTCCACATACTTGTTGTTCAGCACTTCCCGACAACTGTTTCCGTTGTTCGGATGAGGCAAAACTCCCCGGGGACGATTGCCATCGGCTTAAGGAAGACCGTTACCAAAGGCTTAATCGGGGCACTTGAGGGCTTCTTGGTAAACCGACAGCAACCGGAACAGTTCAATTTTTCATAATTCGAAAAACGCCCGTCATCGGCAATAAACATATATCATTTCAGATACTTGATCCTTGATTTTTCCGACGCTGGCCACTCGGTTGGCCGCCTTCGATCCGGTTAACGTTCACATCCCCCATCACGCCAGCTCCGGTTAAAGCTTCATTCACCAATCCGCGTCATGCTCTCTTCATCTTGAAGAATAGCGTCCGGGGATCTTTCATGACGTTCCGTAGCGTGGTGACCGCCCTCGCCGCTGCATTCACTCTCTTCATCGGAAGCGTGCCTGCTCTGGCGGAGCAGGATCTCCTGCGCGTCTTCATGAATCATGCACGCGTATTGAGGCTCGATCGGCCCGTCGCCAAGGTCATCGTCGGCAATTCGGAAGTCGCCGACGCGACGGTCGCGGATTCCACGACGATCGTCCTGACCGGCCGCAGCTTCGGCACCACGAACCTGGTCCTTCTGGATGCGGACGGCAACGCCATCGCCGATGAACGGGTCCTCGTCTCGATCGATGAAGGCAATACGGTGCGTGTATTCAAGCAGACGGAGCGCAGCGTGCTCTCGTGCACGCCCAATTGCGAAGAACATGCCGAATTCGACCACAAGGCACCCTGACGCGCCGATTGCTCCAAATTGCACCAATCGGGAAACGGATTTTCAATAATCGTTGAGTATGATCCACGCCTGCTCCCGCCGTTTGCCGGATAGGAAGAGATGCATCAGGATCAATCGGAAGCGGTCGGCGGCAGCCTGCCCGCCGCATGCCCGAAGGCGGGCCTCGGACGCTTCGTGCGCTCCCGCGACGGCGCAGCCGCCATAGAGTTCGCGCTGCTCGCAATCCCCTATTTCCTGATCGTCTTCGCCATCATCGAGACTTTCGTCGCCTATACGGCCGAGCAGCTCGTCGCGAATGCGGCCGATACCATGGGCCGCAAATTGCGGACCGGGAACATCACCTACAACCACAATCCCGGCACAGACATGGACCGGACGCAGTTCCGCACCGCGTTCTGCAACGAGATCTCCATCCTGATCAGATGCAGCGATGCCGAAATCGCAACGCCGGATAAATTGTGGCTGGACGTGAAGAGCTACCCGAAGTTTTCCGACATGCCGACCACCGTTCCGGTCAACTCGGATGGCGATCTTCTGACCGCTTCGTTCACCTATTCTCCGGGCGGCCCGAATACGAAGAACATGCTGCGCGCCTATTACAAGTGGGATGTCGTTACCGATCTGCTGCGGCCCTACATTTCCAATGTCAGGCCCAGCAGCGGCTCGAACTATTTCCTGATCGTGGAGACTTCCGCCTTCAAGAACGAGGAATATCCGTGATGCGCAAGGCTGCGGCTTCCCCCAAACCGCGCCTGATAGACCGGTTCTGCCGGTTGGGACGCGATGTCAGCGGCGTGGGCGGGGTCGAGTTCGCCCTGATCGCGCCCCTCCTCCTCGGCCTCTATATCACATCCTTCGAACTGACGATCGGTCTCAGCGTCTCCAAACGGGTAACGCGGACCGCCAGCACGATCGCCGATCTGATGACGCAGCAGTCGAAGATTTCGACCGGGGATCTGCAGACGATGGTGAATGTCGCCGAGAGCATATTCACGCCCTACAAGCCGGAAAATCTCGTGGTGAAGATCACCGGCATTACCCTGGATACGACCGGAAATCCGACGGTGGCATGGTCTTGGGACGAGGACGGCACCCGGCCCTACGGCAAGGGTACCGGTGTCGACGTGCCCACCGACATGCGCAGTCCGAGCACGTTTCTGGTTCGCGCCGAAGTATCCGTCACACACAAGCTCCTGATGTTCATGCCGGCAATCATGCCGACCAGACTGCAGACCATCACGCTTCGCCGGGAATTCTTCTATCGCCAGCGTGTCGGGTCGAACATCGAATGCGACGGGTGCTGAGCTTCCATCCGGCATCTTTGCCAACTGAAAAGCCTGACTATATGTATCGCCATCCACTTCGATCGCGAGATCGTTCGGTATGACAGTCGTATTTCCGGTGACAGATGGCGCGCGCGTTTCTCTTCGTTCTTGATTCCTTCGGCGTCGGCGGCGCACGAGATGCCGCGGATTACGGAGACCTGGGCGCCAACACGCTCGGGCATATCGCGGAATTCTGCGCCGCAGGCGCAGGCGACAGGGCAGGCCTGAGACAGGGACCGCTGACGCTTCCGAACATGTCCTCGCTCGGACTTCTGGAGATCGCCAAGCTGGCCAGCGGCCATTATCCCGCCGGCATGCCCCTGCCGGAGAGACGTTTCGGCCTCTATGGGGCCGCCAACGAAATGTCGAACGGCAAGGATACCCCCTCCGGACATTGGGAAATCGCCGGCACGCCGGTTATGTTCGACTGGGGCTATTTCCCGACCGAGGGGGAGGCCTTCTCGCCGGAACTCGTGGAAGCAATCTGCCGTGAAGGCGACATCCCGGGCATTCTGGGTAATTGCCATGCATCGGGTACGGATATCATCGCGCAGCTCGGAGCAGAGCATATCAGGAGCGGCAAGCCGATCTGCTATACCTCGAGCGACAGCGTCTTCCAGATCGCCGCGCATGAGGAGCACTTCGGGCTCGACCGGCTGCTCTCGCTTTGCGGGATTGTCCGCAGGCTGCTCGATCCGCTCAATATCGGCCGCGTGATCGCCCGCCCCTTCCTCGGCGAAACGCCGCAGACTTTCGAGCGAACCGGCAACCGGCGGGATTTCTCCGTACTTCCGCCCGAACCGACCCTGCTCGATAGGCTGGTGGAGGCGGGCCGCAGCGTGCATGCCGTCGGCAAGGTCGGAGACATCTTCGCCCACCAGGGTATTTCCCGCGTGATCAAGGCGAACGGCAACGCCGCGCTGATGGAAGCGACCCTGGCGGCCATGGACGCTGCCGCAGACGGCGATCTGGTATTCACCAACTTCGTCGACTTCGACATGATCTACGGTCACAGGCGCGACGTGCCGGGTTACGCCGCGGCCCTGGAAGCCTTCGATGCCGGCCTGCCGGATATCCATCGCCGTCTGCAGCCGGGAGATATCGTCGTGCTGACGGCCGATCACGGTTGCGACCCCACCTGGCGCGGCAGCGATCACACCCGCGAACGCGTACCCATCATGGCATTCGGTCCGGGCATTCGCACCCGGTCCATCGGCGTCAGGTCGTCCTATTCCGATATCGGCGAGACGATCGCCGCCCATCTCGGCATTCCGGCCGGCCGGCATGGATGGAGTTTCCTGTGACGCGGCATCTTTTGAAAGCTGAAATCCACTGCCATCTGGAAGGTGCTGCTCCGCCGTCGCTGGCGCAGGCCCAGGCGGAAAGATACGGCGTCGATACGGGCAGGTTCCTGCACAACGGCAGATATCTGTGGCGCGACTTTTCCGAAT
This sequence comes from Neorhizobium sp., assembly GCA_052038935.1. Taxonomy (GTDB): domain Bacteria; phylum Pseudomonadota; class Alphaproteobacteria; order Rhizobiales; family Rhizobiaceae; genus Neorhizobium. The sequence goes on from JBQGDG010000303.1 coordinate 3,633, forward strand.
TCCTGGTGGCCTACGACACCGTTGCTGCGCTGTTCCGGACGGAGGAGGACTACGCGCGTCTCACGGAAACCTATCTGGCCGATCTCGCGGCGATCAACACCATTTACAGCGAGATCATCGTTTCGCCGGATCACGGCGACCGGATCGGGCTCGGCGCCGACGCATACCTTGCCGGTGTGAGTGCCGGGATTGCGGCTGCCCACGAAAAGACCGGGATAGAAGCGCGCATCATCGTCACCGGGGAACGGCATTTCGGCCCCGAAAGCGTCATCGCCGCTGCGAGATACGCAGCGCGGGCACGCAACCCGCTGATTACCGGCTTCAACATGGCCGGCGAGGAGCGGATGGGCCGCGTGGCCGATTATGCCCACGCCTTCGATATCGCCCGCGATGCGGGCCTCGGCCTCACCATCCATGCCGGCGAGGTCTGCGGCGCATTCAGCGTCGCCGACGCGCTGGATCTGGTAAAGCCGGCGAGGATCGGTCACGGCGTGAGGGCGATCGAGGACGGCTCTCTCGTGGAGCGGCTGGCCGAACTCGGCACCGTGCTCGAAGTCTGCCCCGGCTCGAATATCGCGCTCGGCGTCTTTCCGGATTTCGAAAGTCATCCGCTGAGACGCTTGGAGACAGCCGGCGTCAGGGTCTGCATAAACTCCGACGATCCTCCATTCTTCGGCACTTCGCTCGCCCGCGAATACGACATCGCCTCGCAGACGTTGAACATGACGGACGCGGCGATCAACCGGATGACCCGCACGGCGCTCGAAGCCGCATTTGTCGACGAGAAAACGCGAGGTGTACTGCTCGCCCGCTTCGACGCCCGGAGCGATGGCCAGGCTGGGGATCAACCTCCCGCATCCATGTGAACACTTGCGAAAGCCGTCGTTTTTCGGAAAAGAAGAAGCAAGCAACGAAAAAGGAAAAAAACATGGACGGCGTCACAGTCATCGATCACCCGCTGGTGCAGCACAAGCTGACTATCATGCGCAAGAAGGAGACATCGACAGCCGGCTTCCGCAGGCTGCTGCGCGAGATTTCGATGCTGCTCTGCTACGAGGTCACCCGCGATCTCGACCTGACGCTGGAGACGATCGAGACACCGATCACCGAGATGCAGGCGCCGATCGTCGAAGGCAAGAAGCTCGTTTTCGTCTCGATCCTGCGCGCCGGCAACGGTCTTCTCGAAGGCATGCTGGAGCTCGTCCCCTCCGCGCGTGTCTCGCATATCGGTCTCTACCGCGACCACGAAACCCTCAAGCCGGTCGAATATTATTTCAAGGCACCCGACGATCTCGACGAGCGCCTGCTCATCGTCGTCGATCCGATGCTCGCCACCGGCAATTCCGCAATTGCCGCGATCGAAAAACTTAAGGAACGCGGCGCAAGGAACATCCGCTTCCTATGCCTGCTCGCCGCGCCGGAAGGCATCAGGAACTTCCAGGAGGCCCATCCGGACGTAAGGATCTATACCGCTTCGGTCGACAGTCATCTCAACGAGAAGGGCTATATCGTGCCGGGGCTCGGCGATGCGGGCGACCGCATGTACGGTACGAAATAACGGCTTCAGGATTTCCTTACCAAGGATGAAGAAGGCGGCCGGCCGGCAGGGTCAGGCCGCCTTTTCGTAACCATTTCGGCATAGGATGCTCCTCCTGAACGGAAGGACAGTCCATGCTTCTGCGCACCGCGATCTTTGCGGCCGTCGTGGCCCTGGTGGCAACACAGATCCCATCGCTCCTGCAGCACGTGGGCGAGGAGACGTCGACGCCTGCGCCCGCCGAAGAGACCGCAGCGGCGCCGAAGGCGGTTTCCGCACCTCCCGGCAGTACAATCCTGCAGGCAGACGGGCGGGGACATTTCACCGGCACGTTCCGCATCAACGGGAAGACCGTCTCCGGCCTCGTGGATACGGGCGCTTCGCTCGTCGCGATCAACGAGAGCACGGCGCGCAAGCTCGGTTTCGGCGTCAACGGTCTCGATTTCCGTTACGCGGTCAACACGGCCAACGGCAAGACAGACGCCGCCCAGGTGGTGCTCGACCGGATCGAAATCGGTAACGTCCGGGTGCGAGACGTCGAAGCCTTCGTGCTGCGCGACAAGGCGCTCGGCGGAACGCTGGTGGGCATGAGCTTCCTGAAGAAGCTGAAATCCTATCAGGTGAAGGGCGACAGCCTGACCCTGGCCAACTGACGCGACCGATCAGCCGATCCGCTCGACGACGACAGGGTTTGCCGGCAGAGCATCCGGAGACATCCGGTAGCTCGCCGATGCGGCGGCCACAGCCCGTTCCGCCGCTTCCAGCGAGGCCGCATGCACGACGGCGACCGGCTGGCCCCTGACGAGTTTCGAGCCGAGCGGCAACATATCGCTGAACCCGACTCGGTGATCGATCCGATCCGCGACCTGTCGCCTCCCGCCTCCGAGATCCACGACCGCCAGGCCAAGGGCACGCGCGTTGCAGGTGGCCAGATAACCGTCGGCAGGCGCCGGAACATCCAGGACGACCGGTGCTTTCTGCAGATGCCTCCAGGGACGGTCGCAGAAATCCGCCGGTCCCCCGAGCGCATGTACCATCCGCGCGAAGCACTCCATCGCTCTGCCTGACCCGAGCGCGGCGCGGGCCGCGTCCAGCCCCTGTAGAGCATTCGCCGCCAGCCCGGTCTGCACCAGCATTTCCGCCACCTCGGTCAGAACCACCGTCTCGAGCCGCGTCCCTCCCTTGCGACCGGCGAGGAAATCGAGACAGTTCGCCACTTCGAGGGCATTTCCCGCCGCATCGGCGAGCGGCTCATCCATATTGGTGATCAGTGCGGTGGTCGGCACCCCCGCCCCGCACGCGACTTCCACCAGCGAATGTGCCAGGATCCGTGCCTCGTCGATATCCTGCATGAAGGCGCCGCTGCCGACCTTCACGTCCATCAACAGGGACTGCAGGCCGGCCGCCAGCTTCTTGGACAGGATCGACGCAGTGATCAGCGGTACAGATTCCACCGTCGCCGTCACATCGCGGATGGCATAGAGCCGACGATCGGCCGGTGCCAGATCGGCAGTCTGGCCCACGATCGCGCAGCCGACATGCCTCATCACGTCAAAAAGGCGCTGCCCGGTCGGAGCGATATCGTAACCGGGGATCGCTTCCAGTTTGTCGAGCGTGCCGCCCGTATGGCCGAGCCCGCGGCCGGAAATCATCGGGACGGCGAGCCCGCAGGCCGCGGCGACGGGCGCCAGCATCAGGGAAACGTTGTCACCTACGCCGCCAGTCGAGTGCTTGTCGGCGATCGGACGATCGATCCCTTCCCATTTCAGCACATGTCCGGAGTCCCGCATGGCGAGCGTCAATGCGATCGTTTCATTGCGGGACATGTCCCGAAAGAATACAGCCATGGCGAATGCGGCAGCCTGCGCCTCCGAGATTTCGCCGGTCGTCACGCCCGCAATGAAAGCGGCAATCTCTTCCCGCGACAGGACGCCACCGTCCCGTTTGCGGCGGATGATCTCCTGGGGCAGCATGCCTTGCCGTCAATATCCCGCGGCAGCCCGCGGCGATGTCGTACCGCCGAGCACCGCAAGGATATCGTCCAGAAGACCGGATGCGCCAAACCTGAAGGTCGAGGGCATGATCCAGTTCGGCCCCATGATCGTCTCCGCGAGCCGCAGGTAGAGATCAGCATCGGCGACGGTGGAAATTCCGCCCGCGGGCTTGAAACCCACCTTCCCCTTCGATTCCCGGATTGCCCGCAGCATGATGTCGGCCGCTTCCAGCGTGGCGTTGACCTGAACCTTGCCGGTCGACGTCTTGATGAAATCGGCACCGGCGGCAATGGCGAGCTCGGAGGCCCGGCGCACCAGTTCCATATCCCTGAGTTCGCCCGTTTCCAGGATGACTTTGAGGCAGGACTGAGGGCATGCGGCACGCACCGCCTCGACCATCTCCGTCACGACGCTCTCGTCACCGGCTATAAAGGCGCGATACGGGATTACCAGATCGATCTCGTCCGCCCCGTCCGCCACGGCCTTCTGCGTCTCGTCCACGACAGTTGAAACCGGAAGCTCACCGGAGGGGAAGTTGACCACCGTCGCAATCCGTACGGGATGGCCGTTCCCCAGTACATTCCTGGCATGGGCGACAAATCGCGGCCAGATGCAGATCGCGGCCGTACTGCCATAGGGGGTCTGGGCCCGCAGGCACAGATTATCGATCGCGGCATCGTCGCAATCGTCACGCAGGTTCGTCAGATCGAGAAGAGACAGGGCGAATGCCGCCGCCTCGCGCGGGCTTTGGAGTTCCATCGTGTTCCTCCGCTGATGAGCGAACCGCCATCTTTAGCGTTCAACCGATTAGATGCAACCCGGAGAATCGGCGAATAGGGAGCGTTGCCGCTATGTCCTTGATAAGCCTTGGCCGGCGTCCAGCATTTCCCGAAGGATCGTCGCCAGCCGCGCACCGCCGACCGGCGCCATATCCTTGGTTTCCTCGTGGCTGAGTTCCGCACCCGTCATCCCTGCACCGTAGTTGGTGATCACCGAAGCGGCCGCCACGCGCAGGCCGAAATAGCGGGCGAGGATGACCTCCGGAACGGTGGACATGCCGACCGCATCCGCACCGAGCGTGCGCGCCATGCGGATTTCCGCCGGCGTCTCGAAGCTCGGGCCGGAAAACCACATATACACGCCGTCGAAAAGAGGAATGCCGGCCCGGATCGCGGCGTTGCGCATCGCGAGCGCCAGATCCTGGTCATAGGCGCTGGTCATGCCGACGAAACGGCCGTCGCCATGCTCGCCGATCAGTGGATTCATACCGGAATAATTGATGTGGTCGGTGATCTGCATCACCGAGCCCGGCGGCAGGTCTTCGCGAACGGAGCCGGCCGAGTTGGTCAGTATCAGCGACCGGACCCCAAGCCCCTTCAACACCTGGATCGGGAAGCGCATGGCGCGCGCGTCGCCCTGCTCATAATAATGCGCGCGGCCCGAAAGCATGATTACCGGCTCGCGCCCGAGATAACCGGCCACCACTTCACCTGCATGCCCGGTAACGCCGCTGGCGGGAAAGCCCTCCAGCTCCGTATAGGGGATACGGACCTGTTCCGCGACGCCGTCCACCAGCGAGCCCAGTCCCGAGCCCAGCACGATCGCATGGCGGGGGACGAGACCGCCCAGACGCTCGACAAGGACATCGACAACGGTCGTCATCCGATAACATCCGTTTCGAAGGCGTAGGGCAACAACTCGGCCATCGTCACGGTCTTCTGTACGCCCGCCTCGTCGCAGAGGTATATCCGCGTATCGGCAGCGGCGAATTCGGAAATCTTCTGCCGGCAGCCGCCGCAGGGCGTGCAGAGCGGAAGCTTCTCGGCGATCACCGCCAGTTCGACGATCTTGCGGCCGCCGCCCATGACCATGGCGCCTATCGCCGTCGGCTCCGCGCACCAGCCCTGTGGAAAGGAGAGATTCTCGATATTGGCGCCGAGATAGACCTTGCCGTCATCGGCCCTCAGCGCGACGCCGACCGGAAATTTGGAATAGGGCGCATAGGCCTTGCCCATGGCGTCACGCGCAGCCTCGAAAAGTTCACGGGATTCGGACATGGATCAGCGTTCCTTCGTATAGGCGACCCCGCCCGCTTTCGGCGGGCGAGCCACGCCGATGAAGCCCGCAAGCAGGACGCAGGTGAGGATATAGGGCAAGGCCTGGAAGATCTGCACCGGCACTTCGCCGATCAACGGCACCGATTTTCCCTGCATGAAGTTGGCGAAGGCGTCGAGGAAACCGAACAGGAGACAGGCGAACATGACGGGTACCGGCTTCCACTTGGCGAAGATCAACGCGGCGAGCGCGATATAGCCCTTGCCTGCCGACATGTTGTTGATGAAGGCCGCGGACTGGGCGATCGACAGGTAGGTACCGGCGAATCCAGCAAGAAAACCCGTGACGATGAGCGCTCGATAGCGCAGCCAGGTGACGGAGATGCCGGCCGTATCGACGGCGCCCGGATTTTCGCCCACGGCCCGGAGACGAAGACCGAACCGGGTACGATAGAGAACCCACCAGGAGATCGGAACCATGAGAAAGGCGATGTAGGTCAGGAGATTGTTGCCGGAAATCACGTTGGCATACAATGGGCCGATGATCGGCACCTCACGCATCATGTCGGCGCCAGGCAGGATGATCGGTGTAAAACGGCCCTCTGCGGTCACCTGGGCGGTGCGGCCTCCCTGATTGAACCACGCCTGCCCGAGCACGATGGTCAGGCCGGCGGCAACGAAGTTCAGTGCCACGCCGGAAACAATCTGATTGCCGCGATTGGTGATCGAGGCGAAACCATGCAGCAGGGAGAAGATGATCGCCACCACGATGCCGGCAAGCAGTCCGATCCAGGCGTCGCCGCTCCAATAGGCAGCGCAGGCGGCGGCAAAGGCCGAAGCCAGCATCTTGCCTTCGAGACCGATGTCGAAGATGCCCGCGCGCTCGGAGAACAGCCCGGCGAGCGCCGTGAACAGCAGCGGGATGGAAAGGCGGATGGCCGAGCCGAGAATGCTGACGAACGTGTCGAAATATTCCATTGCCTATCTCCCCCTTGCCGTCTGGTAGAGCCTCACCAGGGCGGGTCGCAGCATGTATTCCAGCGCGCCGGCGAAGAAGATCACCAGTCCCTGGATCACGACGATCATGTCGCGGGTGATGTTGGGCATTTCGAAGGATAGATCGGCACCACCCTGATAGAGGATGCCGAACAGCAATGCCGCAAGGACGATCCCGGCAGGATGACTTCGCCCCATCAGTGAGACGGCGATGCCGACGAAGCCGGCACCGGCGACGAATTCCACCTGCAGGCGCGCCGAGGCACCCATGACGGCGTTGAGCGACATCATGCCGGCAAGACCGCCCGAGATCAGCATGGCGATGATGACCGTGCGGACATAGGGGATACCGGCATAGACCGCAGCCGTCGGGCTTATGCCCAGCGTGCGCATCTCGTATCCGAGCCTGGTGCGCCAGATCAGCAGCCAGACGAGATAACACATGACCAGCGCGATGATGAAGGAGACGTTGAAAGGGGCCGGACCGAGCTTCAGGCCGAAAAGCGCCATAAGCCAGTCCAGTTTCGGCAGCTGGCCGCCAGGCAGGAAGGTGCGGGTTTCCGGCGCCATCTTGCCCGGCACGATAAGGACGTGGACCAGGAGATAGACCATCAGCGCGGCGCCGATGAAATTGAACATGATGGTGGTGATGACGATATGGCTGCCGCGCTTTGCCTGCAGCCAGGCCGGGATGAAGGCCCAGGCGGCACCGAATATCGCCGCGCCCACGACCGCAAACGGCATGGTCACGTACCACGGCACGTAATGGTCGAGCGACAGCGCCACCAGCGCCGCACCGAGGCCGCCGACATAGGCCTGCCCTTCCGAGCCGATATTAAAAAGGCCTGCATGGAAGGCGACCGCCACGGACAGGCCGGTGAAGATGAAACTGGTCGCGTAAAAGAGCGTGAAGCCGATTGCATCACCGCGACCCAGCGCGCCCTGCACCAGGAATTTCAGCGCCTCGAACGGATTTTCTCCGATCCACCAGACCACGAGGCCGGAAAAGAAAAAAGCCAGGACGAGATTGAGCAGCGGAATGACGCCATAGGAAATCCAGGCCGGCAAGGGTACGGAGGCGGTGCTCATTCGTCACGTCCTTCCTGCCCGCTCATCATCCGTGCATCATGCATCGCACACTCCAGAACCACATATTTGGCGGACATGATCATGCCGCGATCCCGGCCATCATCAGACCGAGCGACTGTTCATCGGCGTCAGACGGTTTTTCGCCGACGACCCTGCCGGCGAACATGACCAGAATCCGGTCCGACAGCGAGCGGATCTCGTCGAGTTCGACCGAAACGAGAAGCACGGCCTTGCCGGCATCCCGCATCTCGATGATGCGGCGGTGAATGAACTCGATCGCACCGATATCGACGCCGCGGGTAGGCTGGCCGATGATCAGCATCTTCGGATCCCGTTCGATCTCGCGGGCCACGACGATCTTCTGCTGGTTGCCGCCGGAGAAATTCGCCGTCTTCAGCCGCGCATTCGGAGGGCGGATATCGTATTTGGCGATCTTCTCCTCGGCATCCTTGCGGATGGCATCGAGATCGAGCATCGAACCGCGGCCGTAACGCGCATCACGGTGATATCCGAGGATGGAGTTCTCGTATTCCTCGAACTTCAGCACGAGCCCCATGTGATGCCGGTCTTCCGGAATGTGAGCAAGGCCGAGCTCGCGCAGGAGAGCCGGATCGGCGGAGGCGACCGGTTTCCCTTCGATCAGGATTTCGCCTGATACCGGTTTGCGGATGCCGGCGATGGCCTCCAGCAGTTCCGACTGGCCGTTGCCGGCAACCCCGGCGATGCCGACGATCTCGCCGGCCCTGACATCGAAGGAAACATCGTCGACCATGGTGACGCCACGGCTATCCTTCACGGTCAGGTTCCTGACCGAGAGAAGGATCGGCCCCGGATTCGCGTCCTGCTTCTCGACGCGGAGCAGAACACGGCGGCCGACCATGAGTTCGGCGAGTTCCGCAACCGTCGTCTCGGCGGTTCTGCGGGTGGCGACCATCTCGCCGCGGCGCATGACCGAGACCGTATCGGTGATCGCCATGATTTCGCGCAGCTTGTGGGTGATCAGGATAATCGTCTTTCCCTGGTCGCGCAGCACTTCGAAAATGCGGAAGAGGTGATCGGCCTCAGCCGGGGTCAAGACCCCCGTCGGCTCGTCGAGGATGAGAATGTCGGCGCCGCGATACAGCGCCTTGAGGATTTCGACCCGCTGCTGGCTGCCGACCGGCAGTTCCTCGATCAGGGCATCGGGATCGACCTCGAGGCCATAATCCTTTTCCAGCCGCTTGAGCTCCTTGCGGGCGCCGGCGACGCCCTTGGCCAGCAATTGCCCGCCCTCGGCGCCCAGCATGACATTTTCGAGAACCGTGAAATTCTCCACCAGCATGAAATGCTGGTGGACCATGCCGATCCCGGCCGCGATCGCAGTCTGGCTGTCACGGATCGTCACGGGCTTTCCCTGAATGCGGATTTCGCCGCCATCGGCATGGTAGAAGCCATAGAGGATCGACATCAGCGTCGACTTGCCGGCGCCGTTTTCACCGATGATCCCGTGGATGGATCCTTTCGCGACCGTCAGATTGATATCTTTGTTTGCATGGACGGCACCGAATTTCTTGTCGATGCCGACAAGTTCGATCGCGGGCTCGTTTAAAGACACGTTCAGGCTCAATGGCTAGGTCCTTGTATACAAAAAGGGCGCATGGCGGAAAACCGCCACACGCCCTTTCGTTCCGTGACTTACATCGGGCAGGAATTGTCCGCCATGTAGTCGTGAACCTTGACGGTGCCGGCGATGATATCCGCCTTGGCCTTGTCGACGGCAGCCTGCATTTCAGCCGTGATCAGCGACTTGTTGTTGTCGTCGATGGCAGCGGTCACGCCATCCTCCTTCACGCCCAGCGACTGGACGCCGGCGGTGAACTTGTCACCGGCAGTATCCTTGTAGGCATTGTAGACGGCGAGATCGACACGCTTGACCATCGAGGTCAGGACCGAACCGGGATGCAGGTGGTTCTGGTTGGAATCGACGCCGATCGAGAATTTCTTGTTGTCGGCGGCCGTCTGCAGCACGCCAAGTCCGGAAGCGCCGGCCGCAGCGTAGATGACATCCGCGCCCTGGTCGATCTGGTTCTTGGTGAGCTCGCCGCCACGGACCGGATCGTTCCAGGCGGCGCCTGTCGTTCCGATCATGTTCTGGAAGACCTGGGCATCGGACTTGGCGGCCTTGACGCCCTGAACATAACCGCAGCCGAACTTGCGGATCAGCGGAATGTCCATGCCGCCGACGAAACCGACCTTGCCGGTCTTGGAAGCCATGCCGGCCAGGATGCCGGTAAGGTAGGAGCCTTCCTCTTCCTTGTAGACGACGGAGCGGACGTTCGGCAGATCGACGACGGCATCGACGATGACGAACTTGGTGTCCGGGAACTCGGCTGCGACTTTCTCCATGGCCGAAGTCCAGGCGAAGGATACGGCAACGACCGGGTTGTAGCCGCGGCTTGCGAAATTGCGGATCGCCTGCTCGCCCTGCGTGTCGCTCGTCGGCTCGAAATCGCGATATTCCGTACCCGTTTCCTTCTTGAACGCCTCGGCGCCGGCATAGGCGGCCTCGTTGAAGGATTTGTCGAACTTGCCGCCGGTGCCGTAGACCAGCGCAGGCTTGATCTCGGCGGCCAGCGCGGTCGTCGACATCGCAGCCACGGCAAGAAGGCTCAAAAGGGTTTTCTTCATTGTGCAGCCCTGTTTTTTTAGTGTTAGGTCCTCCCGCAGAAACGTCAAACAGACGCCGCGCGGTCACCTGCCCCCCTCTTAGAAGGCTTGGCTGCCTTTACTCTTGCATGTGCCGTGGAAAAATTCACCAGATTTTTTTCGTCCGGTAGAAACGCTTATCCCTTTGGCAGGCTGCACGAATCCGCCGCGGACCTGCACAAATCCACGGCGGTGATCGACGTAATGCAAGGGCTTCCTTCGGTCAGCCGACCGGGCAGGAAACGCCGGTGCCCTTCAGACCGCAGTAACCGCCGGGGTTTTTCGCCAGATACTGCTGGTGATAATCCTCGGCGTAATAGAAGTCCGGCACCGGTGCGACCTCGGTGGTAATCTGTGTATCGCGGCCGGACCGGTTCAAGGCGGCCTGGAACGCATCCAGCGCCTCACGCGCCTGCCCGGCCTGCGCACCGCTCGTGGTGTAGATCGCCGAGCGATAGGTCGTGCCGATATCGTTGCCCTGACGCATACCCTGGGTCGGATCGTGTTCCTCGAAGAACAGCTTCAGCAACTGCCGGTAGGAGACGATTGCGGGATCGAAGACGACCTTGACGATTTCGGCGTGGCCGGTGAGGCCCGTCGTCGTTTCGTGATAGGTCGGATTGGGGGTCACGCCGCCCGCATAACCGACGGCCGTCACATAGACGCCCGGCATCTTCCAGAAAAGGCGCTCCGCACCCCAGAAGCAGCCCATGCCGAAATAGGCCACTTCGAGACCTTCGGGATAAGGTTCCTTCAGCGGCCGGCCGCTGACGAAATGAGCTTCCGCCGTCGGGATCGCATCAGGGCGGCCAGGCAGGGCGCTTTCCGCCGAGGGCATGACCGTCTTCTTGTTGAACATATCGATCAGAAACATTTCTCGCCTCCAAAACCGGCGACTTTACCGGCTGAGCCGTTCAGGCCGAAAACCTTCCCGCGAAAGGCCGCTTCTTGTAGCCGATCATCCAGAAGATGAGCGAAAGCGCCAGAAATACACCGCAGGCAGGCTGGGCTAGGACGGGGGCCACAAAGGGTCGCCATATATCGGCGCTGATATAGTCATTGGCCGACAGTTCTGCCAGTGTCAGGCTCTCGGGATCAAGATTGAGCCAAGCGTTTCCGAGACTGGTCAGCACCAGATCGGACGACGATACCGACTGTATCGAATCCAGCGTACCGACAAAAATCGCCGCGAGCAGCGCCATCAGGCTCAGAAAATGCAAAACCGCTCGCAGGCCGTTCACCGGTCGGATCCTCTTCCGTCGCGCAGGGAGGTTGTGTGACCAAGACGATAGCTTCGCGGCCGCGGCTTGGCAACGCGGCCGAAACTTTCCGGGAGGATGTCAAAAAAGCTTCAGATTCCGGGTTGATCCTTCAGCGTTCATCGGTATATATCGCGGCCGTTCCAACGTTTTGCTTCGCAGACGGCGCAAAACATCCAAAGGACAGGTGGCCGAGTGGTTTAAGGCGCACGCCTGGAACGCGTGTGTGCGTGAAAGCGTACCGTGGGTTCGAATCCCACCTTGTCCGCCATTCTTTTCCAAACCGGTTCATCGTCAGCATGTTGCCAGGGTGGAGCCGGGGCCCTCAGAGCAGGAAAAATTCCTTCTGCATATCCATGGCGTCGTCGAGATGGATGACGAAGTCCACCTTGCGGTCACCGTCGACATCACCCGATATGAACGTGTCCGACTTGTACCTGTCATAGCGCAGTTCGCCGGCAACCCCTGAAAACGCATCGGTGCCGATGAAGACGAAGGGCTGGTTGCCGTCCTTCGATGCGTCGGCATCGATGAGCCGCAGGTCGATACGGTCGTTTCTGGTAAAATCGAAGATCGTATCGGTATTCGTCCTCGAACGGCTCAAATCCGCCAGCGAGGCGAAAACGAACCTGTCGGCGCCTCCGTCTCCGTAGAGATCATCCGCCCCCTCGCCGCCGCGGATCACGTCCCTTCCCCAGCCGCCACGGATGATATCGTCACCCTTGCCGCCCTGGAGGATATCCGCGCCGCCGCCGCCGGAGAGGATGTCGTCGCCTTTGCCGCCCTTGAGGATATCGGCGCCCCTGCCACCATAAAACGCATCGTTGCCGGCTTGGCCGGCCAGCGAAACGCTTCCGCTTTTCGCATGGTATATCATCGGAGAGCCCGTCGCCGGCTGGAAGATCACGGATATCTCCAGATAGGAGATGTCGGTCGTACCGGCGCCCTTGAAATCGATGGCGATCGTATCGGCATCGAAGATAACGTCATCCGAGGTGATCTCGGAAACATTGGTCCTGAGATTTATCCCGACGATGGCGGGGATCGTCCCGTCCGCATCCTTGAACACCGGCCCATTGAAGGTGACCGGCGTTACACTGTCGTCCTTCTCGTAATTCAGGGCCCACAAGGCCGTCCTGGTGAAGTCGAACAGGATGGAGGTATCGGTGAACGTCATCGAATAGACTTCCTGACCGTCGATCGGCAGGCCGGGCTCCCTGGTTTCCCCATCCACCCGGATGTCGCGGTTCTGATTGTCCCAAATTTCGTCGCGGGCGGGAAAATGGAACTGGTAGTTGATCTTCTTGCCGTTGAACGCCATGCCCGTCTCCCGAAAACCCATTGATTCCCGGCTGATAGACACGCGAGCTTGTGCGACGGTGATCTGCGGAAAATCCGGGCGGGATTTTCCGCCGCAGGACCGCTCACATGTCTGCGTTGCGACCGATCCGCGAGAGAAGAATGACCGGCAGGATGCTGATCGCCACGATCGCCAAGGCCGCGATCGACGCCTCCTCATAAGTGCCCCTCGCCGCCTCGCCATAGAGATGGGTGGCAAAGGTCTCGACATTCAGCGGCCGCAGCAGCAGCGTCGCCGGCAGTTCCTTGACGCAATCGACGAAGACGAGCAGCGCCGCGGCGGAGAGCGCCGTCCTGGACAGAGGCAGATGCACGTGCCGAAACGTACCGAATGTCGTCTGGCCCAACGTGCGCGACGCATGATCGAGCGAGACCGGGATGCGGGTCAGCCCTGCCTCGATGCCACCTGCGGAGATCGCCAGAAAACGCACGGTCAGGGCGTAGACGATGGCGGCCCCGGATCCCATGAACAGCAATCCGGTCGAAACGCCGAACCAATCGAGCGCCGTCCTGTCGACGAAGCGGTCGAAGCTCGCCAGCACGATCAGCACGCCGATCGCGACGACGGTGCCGGGTGCGGCATAACCCAGCGTGGACAGCCGCAACAGCGACTGCGAGAGCGCACCTGGCCGAACACGCGTCGCATAGGCAACGACGAGGCCGAGGACGATCGTCGCGAACGTGGCAAGCGCCGCGATGACGATCGTGCTGATCGCCTCGTCGACGATGCGGGGGGACAGGCCGGCGAAACGATAACGCTTCCAGGCCTCGGTCGTGAGATAGATCGCCGGGGCGATGAAGCCGAGCAGGATCGGCATGGAGCCGGCCGCGAGAAACAGAAGCCCTTTCGGCAGCGAAAGTCTTTGGGGCGCCAGCGTCCGGCTGCGGCGCGCATCGGTGGCATAACGCTGCCGGCGCCGCGCCCAGCGCTCGATCATTACCAGCCCCACAACGATCAGCAGCAGCGCCAATGCGATCTGCGAAGCCCCCGGCAGATCGGTGCGGGTGATCCAGGTCGTATAGATCGATACCGTCAGGGTGCGGACGCCAAGGAATTCCGCCGCACCGACATCGTTCAGCGTCTCCATCAGCGCCAGCGCAATTCCGACCGCAACGGCCGGACGCGCCAGCGGCAGTGCGACGCGCCAGAAGACCGCACGGCGGGAAACGCCGAGCGTCCGGGCCGCATCGACCAGGTTGCCCGACTGGGTAAGGAACATCGCCCGCGTCGGGATATAGACATATGGGTAAAGAACGAACCCGAGCAGCAGGATACAGCCGGTCATCGAGCGGATGTCGGGCAGCCGGAACTGGCGGGGGCTTTCATAGCCCAGCAGCCAGCGGATCGCGCCCTGTACCGAACCGATGGGATGGAGGATGTCGAGATAGGCGTATGCGATGATATAGGTCGGGACGGCAAGCGGCAGGAGCAGTGCCCATTCCAGCACGCGACGGCCGGGGAACTCGTAGGCGGTAACCAGCCAGGCGCTCGTCGTACCGAGTACCGCGGTAACGATGCCGACGCCCGCAAGCAGGATGATCGTATCGACCAGCGCGACCGGCAGAATGGTGGCGAAGAGATGCGCCCAGAGGCCGGCCGAGCCCTTCATGGCTTCCAGCAGGAGGCCGAGGACAGGCAGGATGACGATCAGCGCGGCGAGAGCGGCAAGGATCGGCCAGCGGCCGCCGGAACGTCTGGAGGGGCGGGAAGCCGACGGGCTGGCGGGCATTGCGATATCCATGGAGCGATAGAAGTAGGGCGCCCTCGCCGGGGCGCCCTCGATATCGGTTAGTTGTCGAAGCCGACCTTGTCCACCAGTTCGCTCGCCTGCTTGCGGTGGCTGACGATCTCGGAGAGCGGCTTGGTGTCGATCTTCAGCTCGCCGAAGGAGGCGATGATCGGATCGACCGCGGCGCCGGCCTTGACCGGATATTCATAGTTCGCTTCGGCATAGATCTTCTGGGCCTCGTCGGAGACGAGATATTCCAGGAGCTTCACGGCTTCGGCCTTGTTCGGCGAATGCTTGGCGATTGCGGCGCCGCTGACATTCACCTGGGTACCGCCGTCCTTGAAGGTCGGGAGGACCACCTTGATCGCCTCGGCCCACTTGACCTGCTCCTCACCACCCTTGCCGGTCTTCATCAGGCCGACATAATAGGTGTTGGCGATGCCGAGGTCGCAGATCCCGCCGAGGATATCCTTGGCCACGTCACGATCGCCGCCGGCCGCCTTGCGGGCAAGATTGTCCTTGACGCCGGCCAGCCACTTTTCGGTTTCTTCAGGGCCGTAGTGGGCGATGTAATCGGCGAAGAGAGCCGTGTTGTAGGGGTGCTGGCCAGCGCGGATGCAGACCTTGCCCTTGTATTTCGGATCGGCGAGATCCTCGTAGTTGAAGGACGCCAGGTCGAGATCCTTGGCGGCGTAGACGACGCGACCGCGCATGGAGAGGCCGAACCAATGGCCCTTGGCATCGCGCAGCTGTTCCGGGATCGCGGCGTTCAGGACCGAAGACTCGATCGGCTGCGTCACGCCCTTCTCGGCGAGATCGACGAGATTGCCGGCATCGACCGCCATGAGGATATCGGCCGGAGAGCTTTCGCCTTCGGAAGCGACACGCTCGGCGAGACCGTCCTTGAGGAAAACCGTGTTGACCTTAGTGCCGGTCGACTTGGTGAAGGCTTCGAGAAGCGGGGCGATAAGCGCCGGCTCGCGCGTCGTGTAGACGTTGATTTCCGCCGCGGATGCAAGCGCCGGAGCGGTCAGCACGGAGGCGGCGAAGAGTGCGGAGGTGAGGAAAGTGTGCGAGTTCATGAAACTCCCCCTATGGAATGAACACGCAACGCTTCCAGCAGTTCTTGACCTGTGTGGTCAAGTTTAAACTCTCAACTCAGGATAAGTATCACGCAAACTTTATCAGCCTTCGAAACGCCGAAAATGAACCCAATGCAACCTAGAACATAAGCACCTGTTCGGCCGCGATGGAAATCCGCACGGTATCGATCTGCCCCGGCAGCCGCCTGTGGGTAACAGCCCTCAACGGAGCATCCAGACCTTCCACCTTCAACATCAGCTGCTCGGCCTCCCCCAGGAAAATCCGCTGCTGGACGCGCGCTGCGATATCACCGTGATCGAGCGATACGGTGATCGCCTGCGGACGGATGTGGAGCATCGCCACCCCCTCTCGCGGATTGAAGCCGGGGCGGAAGGGAAATACGCCGATCGCGGTATCGACCCGATCACCCCGGCATTTCCCCGGAATCCTGTTCGACGAGCAGAAAAATTCGGCGGCATAGGCGTTTGCCGGCCGATCATGCAGGTCATAGGCCGAGCCGGTCTGGACGATTTCACCCGACCGCATGAGGACGACCTGGTCACCGGCCGACAGCGCCTCCTGCGGATCATGGGTGACCATGACGACCGTCGTGCCGAGCGACTTCAGCAGCATGAGGGTGTCTGTACGAACCTTTTCCCGCAGGCCCTGGTCCAGATTGGAAAAGGGTTCGTCAAGCAGAACGATGGCGGGTCGAGGCGCCAGCGCCCGAGCGAGCGCCACGCGCTGCTGCTCGCCGCCGGAAAGCGTGTGGGGAAACCGATCGGCGAGATGACCGATCCCGACTTGGTCGATGATCGCGGCGGCGTGGACCGCAGCCTCGTCCCCGGGCCGCCCTTTCAGGCCGAAAAGAATGTTGCCGCGCACGCTGAGATGAGGAAAGAGCGCGTAGTCCTGGAAAACGAAACCGACCTTGCGGGCCTCGGGTTCGACGAAACGCGATCCGGCAACCTGCTGCCCATCAATGATGACGGAGCCCGTATCGATCGTCTCGATCCCCGCGATGATGCGAAGGAGGGTGGACTTGCCGCAGCCGGAATGACCGACGAGAGACAAGACATCGCCGCGCGGAACCTGCAGCGAGATATTGCGAACCGCCGCGGTTATGCCGAAGGAACGGCTGACATTTTCCAACCGAACCGCATCTTTTCCGTCATCCTGCCGCATGTCGGCCTTCCCGATCCAAGTCTTCATCCGTCGCCGGCGCTTGTCACGAGGCGGGCGCAGACAGCTTTTAAGCAAATGGGAAGACGGGTCGCAACCCGGGACGGCGAGCGGCAGCGTTGCAGGGCGGCGAGAATGCCGCCCTGCCTACCGATCAACGTTTCGCCGGAACCTCGGCCGTGTCGAGCGTCCGGCTGAGGATGAGGGCGAGGATGGTGCAGATCGCGCCCGAGATCAGATATCCGCCGATGAAGATGATGCCGAAATTGCTTGCGAGGCCGAGCGCCACGAGCGGAGCGAAACCGGCGCCGACGAGCCATGCCAGATCCGAGGTGAGCGCCGAGCCGGTGTAGCGGTAGGTCGAGGTGAACCGCGACGATACCGAACCGGACGCCTGGCCGAAGGAGAGGCCCAGGATGGCGAAGCCGAGGATGACGAAGGCGCTCTGGCCGATACTGCCGGCATCGAGCAGGAACGGGGCGGAAAAACTGAAGATGGCGATGATGATGGCCCCGATGAGAAGCTGCTGGCGGCGGCCGAGCCGGTCAGCCAGAAAACCGGACAATACGATCGTGGCAAAGCCCACCAGCGCACCAAGCACCTGCACGAAGAGAAATTGCCCGGCCGACTGGCCGCCAAACAGGGTGACCCAGCTCAGCGGGAAGATCGTGACGAGGTGGAACATGGCGAAGCTTGCCAGCGGCGCGAAGGCACCGATGACCACGTCGATGCCGTGCACCTTGAGCATTTTCGTGACCGGCTGCGGCTCGAGCTCGTGGCTTTCGAGAGCGGCACCGAATTCGCGCGAGGCGACGATGCGCAAGCGGGCAAACAGCGCCACGACATTGATCGCGAAGGCGACGAAGAACGGATAACGCCACCCCCAGCTGAGGAAGTCGGCGTCAGACAGGTTGACGACGAAGTAGCCGAACAGCAGGCTGGCAAGCGCGAAACCGAAGGGGGCGCCTAGCTGCGGGATCATGGCGTAGACGCCACGGCGATTCGGCGGCGCATTGATTGCCAGCAGCGAGGCGAGACCATCCCAGGCGCCGCCGAGGGCAAAGCCCTGACCTAGGCGGAACAGGGCTAGCAGCGCCGGAGACCACATGCCGATCGTTTCGTAACCCGGCAGGAAGGCGATCGACGCAGTCGAGCCGCCGAGGATGAAGAGCGCCGTCGTCAGCTTGGTGCCGCGGCCATAGGTGCGGTCGATCCACATGAAGACGAGCGAGCCGACCGGACGCGCCACGAATGCGAGGGAGAAGATGGCGAAGGCATAGAGCGTTGCGGTGACCGGATCGGGCGCGAAGGGGAAAACGAGACGCGGGAAGACGAGGACGGACGCGAGCCCGAACACGAAGAAGTCGAAAAACTCCGAAGTCCTGCCGATGACAACGCCGATGGCGATATTGCCCGCCGATACCGGCTTGTCGTCGTGAATCTGTCTGGCGTCGCGTTCCATCGCCGAAGACGATGGATGAATTGCGGCATCTACCATGACTAACGTCCTCCTTCGCGTCACTGCGACCATGAGAATGTTGGCCGGAGTTTCTGTCAATCAAGATTTTCAATCCATTATTCCAAGAACGGGGCAGTTTTGGCGATTTTCATCGAGAACTGCCGCATTCCCGTTCCGCCCCCTGTATAAGCGGGGGCTTATACGATAGATTGCAGTCCGCGGAGGCGCCTCCATCGGCGATGGAGCGGATGCTCATCGCGGTGCGAAAAAATGCTGCACTGCGACGAAACACCTCATGGAGAACGGGGTGCCGCTCCGTTAGGCGAACTAGACAAAAAGCAAATTTGAGCAGACCAATGTCCCCAATTTTACGGCGCCTTTGCCAGCTTTCCCTCCTCATCATCCTGCCGTTGATCGCAGGCTGCGATCTGGTCGTCATGTCGCCCTCGGGCGATATAGCCCGGCAGCAGGCCGATCTCATCATCGTCTCCACGGTGCTGATGCTGCTGATCATCGTGCCGGTGATGTTCCTGATCTTCTATTTCGCCTGGCATTACCGCCACACGAACACGAAGGCCAAATACGATCCGGAATGGCATCATTCCACGCGGCTGGAAGTCGTCATCTGGTCCGCCCCGCTGGCGATCATCATCGCGCTCGGCGCCATCACCTGGATCAGCACCCACAAGCTGGATCCCTTCCGTCCGCTCGACCGGATCGATGCCGAGCGTTCCATTCCGGAAGGAACCAAGCCGCTCGAGGTCGAGGTCGTGGCGCTGGACTGGAAATGGCTGTTCTTCTATCCGGAATACGGCATCGCAACCGTCAACGAAATGGCAGCGCCGGTGGATCGCCCGATCACCTTCAAGCTTACCGCTTCCTCCGTGATGAACTCGTTCTACATCCCGGCGCTGGCAGGCATGATCTACACGATGCCGGGCATGGAGACGAAACTTCACGCCGTCATCAACAAGGAAGGCGTGTTCGACGGCCTGTCCGCCAACTATAGCGGCGCCGGCTTCTCCCATATGCGCTTCAAGTTCCACGGCCTGAACCAGGAAGGCTTCGACGGCTGGATCGGCACCATCAAGCGCAACGGCACCGCGCTCAACCGCGACACCTACCTCAAGCTCGAAAAGCCGAGCGAACGCGAACCGGTCCGCTACTACGCCAATGTCGAGGACGGCCTCTACCAGTCGATCCTCAACCTCTGCGCCCAGCCGGGCAAGATGTGCATGAACGAGATGATGCATATCGACATGATGGGCGGCGCCGGGGTCGAG
>JBQGDG010000304.1:0-2527 GCA_052038935.1 Neorhizobium sp.
AAGATCACCATGATCTTCCAGGAGCCGATGACCTCGCTCGACCCGCTCTACACGATCGGCCGGCAGATCGCCGAACCGATCGTCTACCACCGCGGCGGCAGCCGGAAGGATGCCCGCAAGCGCGTGCTGGAGCTGCTCGAACTGGTCGGGATCCCCGATCCGGCACGGCGCATCGACAGCTATCCGCACGAACTGTCCGGCGGCCAGCGCCAGCGCGTGATGATCGCCATGGCGCTCGCCAACGAGCCGGACGTGCTGATCGCCGACGAACCGACGACCGCGCTCGACGTGACGATCCAGGCGCAGATCCTCAAGCTGCTCCGCTCGCTGCAGGAACGATTCGGCATGGCGATCGTGCTCATCACCCACGATCTCGGCATCGTCCGGCATTTCGCCGAACGCGTCGTCGTCATGCGTCGCGGCGAAGTGGTCGAACAGGGGGAGACCGAACAGATCTTCGAACGCCCGACATCCGACTACACCCGCATGCTGATCGACGCTGAACCCCACGGCCGCAAGGCGCCCCCGGCGGCCGGCGCACCGATCATCCTCGAAGGCCGCAAGGTCACCGTCGATTTCCAGATCGGCGGCGGTTTCCTCCACAAGGGACCACGCGTCTTCCGCGCCGTCGATGGCGTCGATATCAGGCTGCGCGAGGGCCAGACCATCGGCATCGTCGGTGAATCGGGTTCCGGCAAGTCGACGCTCGGGCGCGCCCTGCTGCGTCTCGTCCAGAGCGATGGTCACTACCGGTTCGGCAAGACGGACATCTCGAGCCACGATCGCAAGCGCATGCGGCCGCTCCGCAAGGAGATGCAGCTCGTCTTCCAGGACCCCTACGGCTCGCTCTCGCCGCGCCAGACGGTGGGCGAGATCATCACCGAGGGACTTCTCGTCCACGAGCCCGGCCTGAGCAAGGCCGACCGCGACCGTCGCGCGATCGCGGCGCTCGAGGAAGTCGGCCTCGATCCGAAGGCGCGCAACCGGTATCCGCACGAATTCTCCGGCGGCCAGCGGCAGCGCATCGCCATCGCCCGCGCCATGATCCTCAAGCCGCAGGTGGTCATCCTCGACGAACCGACCTCGGCGCTCGACCGCTCCGTCCAGGGCCAGGTGATCGATCTCCTGCGCCGGCTGCAGGAGAGCCACAATCTCTCCTATGTCTTCATCAGCCACGATCTCTCCGTGGTGAAGGCCATCTCGGACTATGTGGTGGTGATGAAGAACGGCGAGATCGTCGAGGAAGGCGAAACCGACGCGATCTTCGAGGCGCCGCGCGCCGACTATACCAAGGCCCTGATCGGCGCGGCCTTCAGCCTCTGACGATACCGACTGCCGGGCGGCCATCCCGTCGCCCGGAACACATGAAGCCCCGGATCGTTTTGCCAGTATACGGAAAACGATCGGAGGCACCCATGGCCGAAGACAAACAGGCCCGCGAAACCATCGAGCGCGGCAGCGGCCAGGCTCCCGCCGGGAAGAACCCGGCCGCCGGCCCTCATGCAAAAGACCATCTCACCGACGACGAAAAGACGCCCGGCACCGGCTCGCTGCCCGACAAAGGCTCGAAGGATACGGATGCCGGGCCGGAATAGGTCGGGGTTACGCCGCGTCGAAACATGCAGCCTCCGCCGCGCGGACTTGCCGGGCCGCGGCGGAGAAGCCGGGCTGAGCCCTCCCCCTCGCGGGGAGGGTCGTGACGCTTTTCCGGCAACCCGCGCACGACGGCGCCCCGGAGTCTGCATCCTCGCCTGAAGCTCGAAGCGTGGCACGAAACCGGGGACTCGCCCCCGCCGGGCCGGAGCAGGAGCCACCGTAGGCAACCGCCCAATCCGCCCCCCCCCGCGACGCCTTGACACTTGCCCCTTTTCGCCGCGCCCGTTAACACCGGCTGATATACAGGACGGATTGTTGCATGACAGGCGAGACCATCACTCTCTACGAGGCGATCGGCGGTGACGCGACCGTGCGCGCCCTCGTCCGGCGTTTCTACCATCTGATGGATACGCTGCCGGAAGCCGCCCGTTGCCGGGCCATCCACCCCGCAAGTCTGGAAAACAGCGAAGCGAAATTCTACGACTACCTGACCGGCTATCTCGGCGGACCACCCGTCTATGTCGAGAAGCACGGCCATCCGCGTCTCAGGTCCCGCCATTTCCTCGCCGAGATCGGCCCGGTCGAACGCGACGAGTGGTTCCTCTGCTTCCGCCGCGCGCTCGACGAGACGGTCGAGAACCCGAAACTTCGGGAGATCATCTGGCCGCCGATCGAGCGTCTCGGCCATCACATGCAGAACAAGGAATAGCGTGTTGGCAAGACTCGATAATCTCCGGCCGTTGATCCTGATCGCGAGCGGCCTGATGGGCGTTGCCGGCGTCGCGCTTGCGGCGGCGGCGAGCCATACCGGCGACACGCATCTTCTCGGTTCGGCCTCGACGATGTGCCTTGCCCATGCGCCGGTCCTGCTGGCGCTCTATATCGGCCACCGCGCCTTCGGAACTGCAACGCTCGCCGCGCTCGTCCTCGG
>JBQGDG010000305.1:0-1928 GCA_052038935.1 Neorhizobium sp.
GCCAATGACTGGATCGCGAACCTCGCCATCGATCCGGCGACCCGCTCCAATACCTCCGTCTGCCTGAAGATCGTCGATGCGGACGTTGCCGCTCTCGATGCCGACGCGCAGGCAGCCTTCGCCAAGGGCGTGACGGCCATCCTCGAAAAGGAAGGCGTGGCTCTCGATGTCGGCGCCTATCGCGATGCGCCGTCCGGTCTTCGGATCTGGGCCGGTGCAACGATCGAAGAGGCCGACATGAAGGCCCTGATGCCGTGGCTTTCCTATGCGTTCGAAACGCAGAAGGCCGCGCTGAGCAAGGCCGCCGCCTGATTGATTTCCGGTCCCGCGCCTCTCTCCGATCGGGGGCGGGACCGTTTCATCCCGAATTCAGAGACTGAACCCTTTATCAGGAGCCCATTCAATGGCACCTCGCGTACTCGTATCCGACGAACTGTCTGAAACCGCCGTCCAGATCTTCCGCGACCGCGGCGTCGAAGTCGATTTCCAGCCGAAGCTCGGCAAGGACAAGGACAAGCTGGCCGAGATCATCGGCAATTACGACGGTCTTGCCATCCGCTCGGCCACCAAGGCGACGGAGAAGCTGATCGCCGCCGCGACAAACCTCAAGGTCATCGGCCGCGCCGGCATCGGCGTCGACAATGTCGATATTCCGGCGGCTTCCAAGCGCGGCATCATCGTCATGAATACCCCGTTCGGCAACTCGATCACGACGGCGGAACACGCCATCGCGCTGATGTTCGCCGTTGCCCGCCAGCTGCCGCAGGCCGACGTCTCGACCCAGGCCGGGAAGTGGGAGAAGTCCAAGTTCATGGGTGTCGAAATCACCGGCAAGGTGCTCGGCGTCATCGGTGCCGGCAATATCGGCGGCATCGTCTGCAAGAAGGCGATCGGCCTCGGCATGCATGTCATCGCCTATGACCCCTTCCTGTCGGCAGAGCGCGCACAGGACATGGGCGTCGAAAAGGTCGAGCTCGACGACCTGCTCGCCCGCGCCGACTTCATCACGCTGCACGTGCCGATGACCGACAAGACCCGCGGCATTCTCGGCAAGGAGAACCTCGCCAAGACCAAGAAGGGTGTTCGCATCATCAACTGCGCCCGTGGCGGTCTGGTCGACGAGGCAGCGCTTGCCGAAGCCATCAAGTCCGGCCATGTCGCCGGTGCCGGTTTCGACGTCTTCGAAGTCGAGCCTGCAACCGAAAGCCCGCTCTTCGGCCTCGATAACGTCGTCTGCACCCCGCATCTCGGCGCTTCCACGACGGAAGCCCAGGAGAACGTCGCCCTGCAGGTCGCCGAACAGATGTCGGACTACCTCGTCAAGGGCGCCGTCTCGAACGCCATCAACATGCCGTCGATCACCGCCGAAGAAGCGCCGATCCTGAAGCCGTTCATCCGTCTCGCCGACGTTCTCGGCGCATTCGTCGGTCAGGTTTCGGACGACCCGATCAAGGAAATCGAAATCCTGTTCGACGGCGCGACCGCCAATATGAACACCAAGGCGCTGACCTCGGCGCTGCTCGCCGGCCTGATCCGCAATCAGGTGGCGGACGTCAACATGGTCTCGGCCCCGATCATGATCAAGGAAAAGGGCATCGTCCTCTCCGAGGTCAAGCGCGACAAGACCGGTGTCTATGACGGTTATATCAAGCTGACGGTCACGACCGAAAAGCACACGCGCTCGGTCGCCGGCACCGTGTTCTCGGACGGCAAGCCGCGCTTCATCCAGATCAAGGGCATCAACATGGATGCCGATGTCGGCGCCAACATGGTCTACATCTCCAATACCGACGTTCCCGGCATGATCGGCTTCATGGGCACGACGCTCGGCGATGCCGGCGTCAACATCGCCAACTTCCAGCTCGGCCGCGAGAAGGAAGCGGGTGACGCGATCGCCCTGCTTTACGTCGATGGTCCGGTGTCGGAGG
>JBQGDG010000306.1:0-10167 GCA_052038935.1 Neorhizobium sp.
GGATTGCGTCCTGAAGCCGGTCGCGCTCTACCCGGATCCGGCCCGCACCAACGGCGTTCTCGTCATGTGCGAAGTCATGATGCCGGATGCCGTCACCCCGCATCCGTCCAACAGCCGCGCCACCATTCTCGACGACGAAGACGCCTGGTTCGGCTTCGAACAGGAATATTTCTTCTACCAGGACGGCCGTCCGCTCGGCTTCCCGGAACAGGGCTACCCGGCTCCGCAGGGTCCCTATTACACCGGCGTAGGCTACAAGAACGTCGGTTCGGTCGCCCGCGAAATCGTCGAGGAGCATCTTGACCAGTGCCTCGCCGCCGGCATCAACCACGAAGGCATCAACGCCGAAGTGGCCAAGGGCCAGTGGGAATTCCAGATCTTCGGCAAGGGCTCCAAGCGCGCCGCCGACCAGATCTGGATCGCCCGTTACCTTCTGCTCCGCCTGACGGAACAGTACGGCATCGACATCGAGTTCCACTGCAAGCCGCTCGGCGACACCGACTGGAACGGCTCGGGCATGCACTGCAACTTCTCGACCAAGTACATGCGCGAAGTCGGCGGCAAGGAATATTTCGAAGCCCTGATGGCGCAGTTCGAAAAGAACCTCCAGGCTCATATCGACGTCTACGGCCCGGACAACCACATGCGCCTGACCGGCAAGCACGAGACGGCTCCGTGGAACAAGTTCTCCTACGGCGTTGCCGACCGTGGCGCCTCGATCCGCGTCCCGCACTCCTTCGTCAACAACGGTTACAAGGGTTACCTCGAAGACCGTCGACCGAACTCGCAGGGTTGCCCCTACCAGATCGCTTCCCAGGTCCTGAAGACCATCTCGGAAGTCCCGACCGCAAAGTCCGCGGCCGCCTGATAGGCAGCCGCTCTCCCAAGACGACAGAACGCCGGCCTCCGTGCCGGCGTTTTTTTGCGGGTTCTTGCCGAGGATCGGCCGCCTCCGTGCCTGCCCGTCTACGCTTCCCGGCAGGGCCGACCGAACAGAGCAGACGGAGCTTGTTTCTTACCGGACCGACCGAGGTCTGATGAGTTGCCGGCACGTCAGAGGCATCTTCTTTTCCCCGGCGGGAAGGGAGCGGGCTCGACATTGCGCGCCCCTCTACTCCCTTCGGAAAGAAGGGTGCGGAGGGCGGATGAGGGGCCTGTCTCGGATCATGCCTTAGCGAGAATCGCCCTTCACCCTCAAACCGCCCATGAACAGCTGCTCCAGAAATCTCGCCGCGTCCTCGAACCGGCCCTCGCCCGAATGCGCCTGCCCCAGCACCGCCCGCACCTGCACGTCGAAATCGGCATAGTGCTGCGTCGTCGACCAGATCGAGAAGATCAGGTGATAGGGGTCGCATCTGGCGATCTTTCCGGCCCGCGCCCAGTCGCGGATCACCTCGGCCTTCTCGTCCACCAGTTCCTTCAGCGGGCCTTTCAGCTCGTCCTCGATATGCGGCGCGCCCTGCAGGATCTCGTTGGCGAACAGCCGGCTTTCGCGCGGATAGTCGCGCGCCATTTCGAGCTTGCGGCGAATGTAGGAACGGATCTCCGATTCGGGATTGCCGTCGGCGTCGAAGGCCCGCAGCGGCTCTAGCCATGTCGTCAGGACACGGTCGATCAGCTGCCGGTGCATCGCCTCCTTGGTCCTGAAATAATAGAGGAGATTGGGCTTCGACATGCCCGCCGCTTCCGCGATCTGGTCGATGGTCGAGCCGCGAAACCCCTTGGCGGAGAACACGTCGAGAGCGGCTTCCAGGATAAGCTCTTCCTTCTCCTCCTGTATGCGCGTACGCCGCTGCGTCTTCGCCGCCCGTGGAATGGACATGCCCCGTATTATCCCTTCTTCCGCCGCCGCAAAATCGCGAAAAACATTCGGCCGATTGATGATTTCGGCTTGAGTGATGCCACGGAAATTGTAAGCTTTTACCAACCGGTCAAATTATCGACGACATGCACGACAAAGGCAACGTCGATCTCCCGCCAGACAGAGCCAAGGCGCCGCTGCACGGGAAAGGGCCGTCGGGAACAATGACTGCCTCACGGCAGGGAATGAACAGGCGAGGACAGACAATGGTGGCAGCACCAGGCGAAAACCTGCGCGTCGATGGCGACCGTCTCTGGGACATGCTGATGGACATGGCGAAGATCGGCCCCGGCATTGCCGGCGGCAACAATCGCCAGACCCTGACGGATGCGGATGGCGAAGGGCGCCATCTGTTCAAGCGCTGGTGCGAGGCGGCCGGAATGACGGTCGGCACCGACCGGATGGGGACGATGTTCGCCACCCGCGCCGGCACCGATCCCGACGCGCTGCCCGTCTATATCGGCTCCCATCTCGATACCCAGCCGACCGGCGGCAAATATGACGGCGTTCTCGGCGTGCTCGCGGGCCTCGAAGTCGTCCGCACCATGAACGATCTCGATATCCGCACGAAACACCCGATCGTCGTCACCAACTGGGCGAACGAGGAAGGCGCGCGCTTCGCCCCGGCCATGCTCGCATCCGGCGTCTTCGCCGGCGTCCATACGCTCGATTACGCCTATGGACGCAAGGATCCCGACGGCAAGACCTATGGCGACGAACTGAAGCGCATCGGCTGGCTCGGAGACGAAGAAGTCGGCGCACGGAAGATGCACGCCTATTTCGAATATCACATCGAACAGGGCCCGATCCTCGAGGCGGAGGAAAAGCAGATCGGTGTCGTCACCCACTGTCAGGGCCTGTGGTGGCTGGAATTCACCCTGACCGGCAGGGAGGCCCATACGGGCTCGACGCCGATGGACATGCGCGTCAATGCAGGCCTCGCCTTCGGCCGTATCCTCGAAATGGTGCAGGAGGTCGCGATGGCAGAGCAGCCCGGCGCCGTCGCCGGTGTCGGCCAGAGCTTCTTTTCGCCGAACTCGCGCAACGTCCTGCCTGGAAAGGTCGTGTTCACCGTCGACATGCGCACGCCCTCCCAGGAAAAGCTCGACCGGATGCGGGCCAAGGTCGAGGCCGGCGCGAAGGAGATCTGCGATGCGCTCGGCGTCGGCTGTTCGGTCGAGGCCGTCGGCCATTTCGATCCGGTCACCTTCGATCCGACGCTGGTCGGCCGCGTGCGCGAGGCCGCCGAAAAGCTCGGCTACAGCCACATGGACATCATCTCCGGCGCCGGCCACGACGCCTGCTGGGCCGCCAAGGTCGCGCCCGCAACGATGATCTTCTGTCCCTGCGTCGGCGGGCTGTCCCATAACGAGGCCGAGGACATCTCGAAGGAATGGGCCGCCGCCGGCTGCGACGTCCTGTTCCACGCCGTCGTGGAGACGGCGGAGATTGTGGAGTAGGATCGAAGCGCAAGTTCCGACGACAGGAGAACCCCAATGGGACGTCCGAAAGAGTTATCGCAGGAAGAACGTGCCGAGCTTATTCGTCGTGGTTATCGCCCCGTTGAGATCTGGGTGCCCGATCTGGGCAACGACGCGCTCCGTCTAAGACTTCGCCGGGAAGCCCAAAAAATTGCCGAGGCAGACATGGCTGAGGACCTGACTGATTGGGAAAAGGCAGGCAGCCTTAAAGATTGGGACAGGCCGTGAAAATCAATCGCGGAGATGTCGTCATCGCTGCCTTTCCCGGAGAGCTTGGCAAACCGAGGCCCGCGGTCATCCTTCAGTCAGACGATCTCATCGAGATTTTCACCACGATACTTGCCTGCCCCATGACGACATATCTTATCGAAGCTCCCGTTCTTCGTCCGGTAATCGCACCGAATACCGAAAATGGATTGCAGGAAATATCCCAGATCATGGTGGAGAAAATTTCACCGCTGAAGAAGGATGTGATCCGCCAACAGATCGGACGACTGAGTAACAGCGATCCGAAGAGGGTCGAAATTGCGTTGCTGCACGTGACCGGCCTGACCTACCCATCCCAACCGACGAATCAAGAATAAGAGAGGGAACAACCATGGCCACAGTCATCAAAAACGGAACCATCGTCACCGCCGACCTCAGCTATAAGGCCGATGTGAAGATCGAGGCGGGCAAGATCGTCGAGATCGGCCCGAACCTCTCGGGCGACAAGGTGCTGGACGCGACCGGCTGTTACGTCATGCCGGGCGGCATCGATCCGCATGTCCATCTCGAAATGCCCTTCATGGGCACCTATTCCGCCGATGATTTCGACAGTGGCACGCGGGCGGCGCTGGCCGGCGGCACCACCATGGTCGTCGATTTCTGTCTGCCGGATCCCGGCCAGTCGCTGCTCGACGCCTTGAAGCGCTGGGACAACAAGGCGAGCCGCGCCCATTGCGACTATTCCTTCCACATGGCGGTGACCTGGTGGGGCGAACAGGTCTTCAACGAGATGAAGGCGGTGGTGCGCAACCACGGCATCAACACCTTCAAGCATTTCATGGCCTACAAGGGCGCGCTGATGGTGAACGACGACGAGATGTTCGCCTCGTTCCAGCGCTGCGCCGAGCTCGGCGCCCTTCCCCTTGTCCATGCCGAAAACGGCGACGTCGTCGCCGCCATGCAGCAGAAGCTGATGGACGAAGGCAATGACGGGCCGGAAGGACACGCCTATTCCCGCCCGCCCTCCGTCGAGGGCGAGGCGACCAATCGCGCCATCATCATCGCCGACATGGCCGGCGTTCCTCTTTATGTCGTCCACACGTCCTGCGAACAGTCCCACGAGGCGATCCGCCGGGCGCGGCAGAACGGCATGCGGGTCTATGGCGAGCCGCTGATCCAGCACCTGATACTCGACGAGAGCGAATATTTCGACAAGGACTGGGATCACTCGGCCCGCCGCGTGATGTCGCCGCCCTTCCGCAACAAGCAGCACCAGGATTCGCTCTGGGCCGGCCTCGCCTCCGGTTCGCTGCAGGTCGTGGCGACCGATCACTGCGCCTTCACCACCGAGCAGAAGCGCACCGGGCTGGGCGATTTCCGCAAGATCCCGAACGGCACCGGCGGCCTGGAAGACCGGATGCCGCTGCTCTGGACCTATGGCGTGGCCACCGGCCGCATCACCATGAACGAGTTCGTCGCGGTCACCTCCACCAACATCGCCAAGATCCTCAACGTCTATCCGCGCAAGGGCGCGATCCTCGTCGGCGCCGATGCCGATATCGTCGTATGGGATCCGCAGAAGTCGAAGACCATTTCCGCCGGCACCCAGCAGTCGGCGATCGACTACAACGTCTTCGAGGGCAAGCAGGTCACCGGCCTGCCGCGCTATACGCTCACCCGCGGCGTCGTCGCGGTCGAGGACGGCACGATGACCAGCCGCGAGGGCCACGGCCAGTTCGTCGCCCGCGACCCCTTCCCCGCCGTCAACAAGGCGCTCTCGACCTGGAAGGAGCTGACGGCGCCCCGCAAGGTGGAACGCACCGGCATCCCCGCGAGCGGGGTGTGACATGGCCGCGACCAGACCGGCCGGCACAGGCGCTGCCCGCGACCGGGCCCTGCCGTCACTTGGGAACCAGTGCGTCCAGCTCCGGCAGGAGCACGACGCTTTCCTGCTCGTTCGGATCGGTGCGGGCGATGATCGCCGTGCAGGGCGTCGAGCTGCGGTTTGCCGGCAGATGCGGCACGCCCGCCGGGATGTAGAACAGTTCCCCCGCATGGACGACGACGTGGTTTTCGAGCCGGTCGCCGTACCAGGTGTCGGCCGAGCCGGAGAGCATGTAGATCGCCGTCTCGTGGGAGGCATGGAGATGCGCCTTGGCCTGCGCCCCCGGCGGAATCGTGAGGATATGCATGCAGATGCCCTTGGCCCCGACGCTCTCGGCCGAAATTCCTTCGAAATAGCTCAGCCCCTGCTTTCCGTCATAGGACGCGCCGGGCTTGACGATATGGCAGGTGGGCTTTGATACAGGATCCATGGCACGTTTTCTCCTCGCAACGGTGTAGTCCGGATATCTACCACAAGGGGTTGCGGCGCGTCTCCGCCGATCATGCGTTCTGTGTTGCAGGGCGCGCCGGGCTGGTCATGCTGGCCGCCGCGACGGGTTTCGCCGGCACTGCCCGCGCCGAAACCTTTCTGGACGGCGCCTATGGCAGCAAGGAGGGCTGCATCTATGCCAGGACCGCGGAATCGTCCGGCGCCGAGGATTTCCTCCTCCTGACAGACCAGCAGCTCACCACCGCCTTTGCATTCTGCGAATTCAAGGGAAAGGCGAAGAAGACCGGGGACGGTTTTACCATCACCGCGCAATGCGACGCGGAGGGCGAGACCGGACCGCAGACCACGGCGACGCTCACGAAATCAGCCGCAGGTTATACCGTCAGCCTGCCTGACGGCACGAAATGGGGACCCATGCCCAAATGCCGATAAGCGAAAATCCCTATTCCGTCGTATCGGCCAGAAAGCTCGGCCTCACCTTCGAAACCGGCGACGGCCCCGTCCACGCGCTGTCGGATGTCGATCTCGAGGTGAAGAAGGGCGATTTCGTCTCCTTCATCGGCCCTTCCGGTTGCGGCAAGACCACCTTCCTGCGCGTCATCGCCGATCTGGAAACCGCCACCTCGGGCGAGATCAGCGTCAACGGCATGACGCCCGAAAACGCGCGCAAGTCCCGCTCCTACGGTTATGTCTTCCAGGCGCCGGCGCTCTATCCCTGGCGCACGATCGAGAAGAATATCGCCCTGCCGCTGGAGATCATGCGCTACTCCGCCGCGGAGAGGGCCGAGCGCATCGAGCGCACCCTCGATCTCGTCAATCTCGCAGGCTTCGGCAAGAAATACCCCTGGCAGCTGTCGGGCGGCATGCAGCAGCGCGCCTCGATCGCCCGCGCGCTCGCCTTCGATGCCGACCTGCTGCTGATGGACGAACCCTTCGGCGCGCTCGACGAGATCGTCCGCGACCACCTGAACGAACAGCTCCTGAAGCTCTGGGCGCGGACGGAAAAGACGATCTGTTTCGTCACCCATTCCATTCCGGAAGCCGTCTATCTCTCCACCAGGATCGTCGTCATGTCGCCCCGCCCCGGCCGCGTGACCGACGTGATCGAATCCACGCTGCCGAGGGAACGCCCGCTCGAAATCCGCGAAACCCCCGAATTCCTCGAAATCGCCCACCGCGTCCGCGAGGGCTTGAGAGCGGGGCATAGTTATGAGGAATAGTCTCCGGCAGCAGCCGCTTCGCAACGCTTCGGCATCGCCCTTCGCCAGCGCGTCGGCATTGCCCCTCGCCCCAAGCCTCTCCCCGCAAGCCGGGCGAGGGAACGTGCCGCACTCGACATCGCCGGCGGGGCGGGAGGGCACGGCATATCCCTTATCCCCGTCAAAACGGGGAGAAGGTGGCGGCAGCCGGATGAGGGGCATCGCAGACCGGCAGGAGGGCAGAACGCTGCCTGCAACCGGGGGAGAAACCCCATGAACCCCGCCTTCCTCCTCTGGCTCGCCGGCGCCATGGTCGTCTTTCTCGCCGCGGCGACCGCCTCGCGCGCCTATATCGCCTCGAGCAACGTCCTGCTCCTCGTCTTCTCGCTGACGCTCTACTGCGTCGGCAATCTGATGATGGTGCGGCTGATGCGCGAGGGCGGGCTGGGGCTTGCGATCTCCGCCTCGGCCATCGCCCAGCTTCTCCTCATCAACGTCATTGCCTTTGCCGTCTTCGGCGAGCGGCTGACCACCACCCAGCTTGCCGGTGTCGGCCTCGGCGTCGCGGCCATGGTCCTGATGCTCTTCCCGGTCGGAGTGAAAAGCTGATGCAGAGGGAACGGCTCCTGGCACATCGCATCCTGCCCGTCGCGACCGTGCTGCTGGCCATCGTCGCGGTCTGGTATCTCGGTGCCTATTTCATGAACGCGCCGTTCCAGCGCGATCTCGACCGGCGCGGCAACGTCACCTCGACGGCAATGGAATTCGTTGCAAAAACGATGGCGCAGCCGAAACCGGTCCTGCCGGCACCGCATCAGGTCGCGGCCAACGTCTTCGAGAATACCTTCCTGCGCCGCGTCACCTCCAACCGCAGTCTCGTCTACCACGCATGGGTGACACTCTCGTCGACCGTCGTCGGCTTCACCCTCGGCACGCTTCTCGGCATCCTCATCGCCGTCGGCATCGTCCATGTGAAGGCGCTCGACCGCAGCCTGATGCCCTGGATCATCGCCTCGCAGATGGTGCCCATCCTCGCCGTCGCGCCGATGGTCATCGTCGTGCTCGGCGCCGTCAACATCACCGGGCTTTTGCCCAAGGCGCTGATCTCCACCTACCTCTCCTTCTTCCCGGTCGCCGTCGGCATGGTGAAGGGCCTCAGATCCCCCGAACTGATCCAGCTCGACCTGATGCGGACCTACAATGCCAGCGTCGCCCAGACCTTCTGGAAGCTCCGCGTGCCGGCGTCGATCCCCTTCCTGTCCACCTCGATGAAGGTGGCGATCGCCGCTTCCCTCGTCGGCGCGATCGTCGGCGAACTGCCGACCGGCGCCGTCGCCGGCATCGGTTCCAAGCTGCTCGCCGGCGCCTATTACAGCCAGACGATCGACATCTGGGCCGCGCTCTTCGCCGGCTCCGTCCTTGCGAGCCTGCTGGTCGCGATCGTCACCGTCGCCGGCAGGCTCGTCGAGCGCTCCATGGGCGCAAAACCGAACGGGAGGCCGGCATGAAGCGCGTCAGACGCAACTGGCAGAACCTTCTCGCCGGCCTGCTTGCCGTCGCGGCTTACGCGAAACTGCCGTTGGCGACTGCTGGCGCAGTCGACCCGCCGGCCGGCGGCGCGATGATCTGCTTCGGCATCGTCCTGACGGTGTTGTTCCTGCAGGTACTGGAGGATCGCGGCCCGGCGATCCGTGCAGCCGTGCTGTTCCTCGGTGCCCATCTCTGTGCCGCCTTTCTGCTGGCCGGCCTCACCGGCAACGAGGGCCGGATGTCACCCGCCTTTTTCCTTCTGATTGCGGCGAGCTGGCTGCTGGCCTGGGGCAGCGTTTCGGAACTCTCCAGGATCGAGGCGCGATCGAACGCCTCGAACTGGCTCCTCAGGCTGCTGATCCCCGCAATCTTCGGCGCCTGGATCCTGATCCTCTGGGAGGCGATCACCCGTGGCTTCGGCGTCCCCTTCATCCTGCTGCCGCCGCCGTCCGCGATCGGCGCCCGTCTGGCCGCCTCCGTCCCCGTGCTGTGGGCCGACGTGCGGCAGACGGTCTTCAAGGCCGTCGTCTTCGGTTATGTCGTCGGCTGCGCGTCGGGCTTTGCGGTGGCGATCCTCGCCGACCGGATCGCCTTCTTCCGCCGCGGACTGCTGCCGATCGCCAATCTCATGTCCGCCCTGCCCATCATCGGCGTGGCGCCGATCATGGTCATGTGGTTCGGCTTCGACTGGCAGTCCAAGGCCGCCGTCGTCATCGTCATGACCTTCTTCCCCATGCTGGTGAACACCATCGCGGGCCTCGCTGCGGCAGGCGCCATGGAACGCGACCTGATGCGCTCCTATGCCTCGGACTACTGGCAGACGCTGACGAAACTGCGCCTGCCGGCGGCGATGCCCTTCGTCTTCAACGCGCTGAAGATCAATTCCACCCTGGCGCTGATCGGTGCGATCGTGGCGGAATTCTTCGGTACGCCGATCGTCGGCATGGGCTTCCGCATCTCCACTGAAATCGGCCGCATGAATGTCGATATGGTCTGGGCGGAAATCGCCGTTGCGGCCCTCGTCGGATCGGTTTTCTATGGTGTCGTCGCGCTCGGGGAGAAGGCGACGACATTCTGGCATCCGTCTAACCGTGGGGGTTAGACGCGCAAACCGCCCGCGTAACATCGCGGGGCGGAAAAACAGAGGGTAACGATAATGAAAAAGCTGATGAAGGTATTGATGGCAGGCGCCATCGGGACGACGGCGATGTTCACCGCCATGCAGGCGATGGCGGCCGAAAAGGTGGTCCTGCAGCTGAAATGGGTGGCCCAGAGCCAGTTCGGCGGCTATTTCGTCGCCAAGGACAAGGGTTTCTACGAAGAGGAAGGCCTCGATGTCGAGATCAAGCCGGGCGGCCCGGACATCGCCCCGGAACAGGTGATCGCCGGCGGCGGCGCCGACGTCATCGTCGACTGGATGGGTGGCGCGCTGGTCGCCCGCGAAAAGGGCGTGCCGCTCGTCAACATCGCCCAGCCTTTCCAGAAATCGGGACTCGAACTGATCTGCCCGAAGGATGGTCCGGTCAAGACGGAAGCGGATTTCAAGGGCAAGAC
>JBQGDG010000307.1:0-13290 GCA_052038935.1 Neorhizobium sp.
CGTATCGACGAAAGCAGCAAGCTTCTGGTTGAAGAAGGTCTTGAACAGGCCGCTTGGGCCGAAAAGCCTGACAAAATCCGTCATGGCCACATCCCGTGGCGATTCCCTGTCGAAGGGATAGCGGCCGGCGATAACGCTCGAGCACAGGCTCGCTCCTTCCGCGGTCCATGCATCGCCGATGCGGGAGCGAGCGGACTTCACGGCGAGCGAACCTACATCGGCTGCAACACCCACCATCCATGCATCCACCGGTGCCGGCAACTGACGTGCCTGCTGGAGGAGATCCTGGTTGGCCGTGGTCAGCTGACTGTCGATATCGAAGACTTGAGCGACTTCGGCACTTGACGTGGTCGCCCGAGAGAGTTGTTCGTGAACTTTTTTCAGCGCCGGCTTGAGCTGAGCGATACGCGTCTGGGGCGGCTCCTCCCCGGCGGTCGGTGTGGCGGGTTCCGCTGTCGGGTCCTCCAGCGCCCGGCGCAGATCGGCGAAAAGGTCCGGCGCATGCGATACGCCCGCCAGGGCCGTCGTGGAAGCTTCGCCGCTCCCGCCTGCTGCCGAGGCGACTTCCGTACCGGGCGTACGCAGATCGGCCGTCGCGATGATGGACCTGATGATGGCCTCGACCGGGCTCGGCTCGCTGGCAAGGATGCGCGTCGTTTCCGCCGCATCGCCGATGGTTTGCGACGGCTGCACCCGGATATCCGCAAGGATTCCCGACCATCGTTGCTCGAAATTGTCGAAATAAAGCTGCAATGCCGCCTGGGCGATCGCATCGACAGTCGTTCCGGCGGGGTTATCCTCGCCGCGAACCCATTGCTCGTCCAGCGCTGCGCGCGCAGCATCCGTCACGTGCGGAAGAACCACAGTTCTGTAGCCGGTGCTTGAGAAGAAGCCGCGGATGCCCTCACGCAAAGGCGTTTTGGAGACGCGTTCGAACGCCTGTTCGCCGAGCGGGCCAAGTGCAGCCGCGGGGCTCCATGCAGGCAGGCCGCGGCTCAGACGGTAGTCCGCAAGTATATCGTAGGCGCGATTGGCGATACCCTGGGACCGGATGGTGTCCCGCGCTTTGGCGATGATCGCGGGATCGAGCTGGACGGGCGGAAGAGCGCCGCTGGACAGGGCTGTCGCATGGGCTATCAGCGACTGACGTGCCGCCGCCCGGCCCTCTCCGGGATAAAGCGCCGTGAACATGTCCTCCGCCTCGAGTGCCACGAAATCCCCGTCCATCGGGCCGAGCCCGCCGAGCATTCCGTAGAGTTTCAGGGCATTGAATGTCGTTGCTACATCCGAACTGTCGGCCATGTCCCTTTGAAGCTGAACCAGCATGCGTGGCAGGAGCAGCGCGTTGAGCGCCCGCTGATAGGCATCCTTCTGGCGTCCGGCCACTTTGCCCTCCTGATCGAGGCCGAAGCTCACCGGCCATACCCTCGTGCGGGAAAAATCCGCCGTGACCGCTGCCAGATTGTCAAGTGCCGGCAGAACACGCAGGAAATCCGCGTCGTTCACGTCGCGCACGGGAATGTCGCGCGACAACTGCTCATAGGCATCGATCCGCCGCTCGGCGCTGGCCAGCGCCGTGGTATTCTGGACATAGGTCGAGATCCAGCCGGTCAGCACGACCGCAAGCACGAGAACTGCCGCCGCATAGGCCGCGCGGCGGAAAAAGATCTGACGGCGGTGAAGGCGCTTGTCCCTTGCGACCAGAGAGGCTTCCTCGAAGATCACGTCCTTGAACAGGCGGGACAGGAAATAGCTGCGCCGAGGACGTCCCGAGGCTGCCACAGCGGCAGAGACGTCAGCCTGGGTCCCTGAAGCGAAATACACACCGCGGAGAAAAGGCGATTCCACCAGTTTCGAACCGGAGCAGAGCTCGGATACGACCTCGTGCAACCTTTCCTTCAGCGCCGCCAGCTCCGCCGGGAATCGGAATATCCGGCCGCGGACCTCGGCGTTCGGCTCCTGCTGGAGACGTTCGATCAGCATCGAATCCACCCGCTCCTGGAGCAGAGCGAACTCCTCCATGAACCGGTCGGGAAGGCCTCCGCCCTTGTAGCTTTCTTCCAGGGCGAAAGTCGTGCCCCATACCTGTTCGCGATCGTTGCGGTTGAAGCCGTCGAAGAATTCGACGAAGCCGGTCAGGAGATCGGATTTTGTCAGAACCAGATAGACCGGCACCCGTGCCTGGAGAATCTCGTCGAGTTCGGACAGTCGCTGACGGATGGCGCGTGTCTCCTCCAGCTGCGCCTCGACATCCCGGGTCAGGAGGTCGCCGATCGAGAAGGTGACGAGCGCGCCGTTGATCGGCTGCGAGCGCCGGTATTTGCGCAACAGGCCGAGAAAACCCTCCCAGCCGGCCTTGGCCGTGCCGTTGAAATCGTCCTGGGTCGAGTAACGACCGGCCGTGTCGATGAGGATGGCTTCGTCGGTGAACCACCAATTGCAATTCCGCGTGCCGCCGATCCCCTGGACAGAATTGCTGCCCATGGCGTCACCGAGCGGGAACTTGAGGCCGGAATTGGTCAGGGCGGTGGTCTTGCCGGATCCCGGCGCGCCGAAAATGACGTACCACGGCAGCTCATAGATATATCCGAAGCGCTTCTTGGTGATGCGACGCAGAAGCTGCAGCGCCTCCTTCAGCCGGCTATGGATCTCGCCCACTTCGGCCTGCTGGCTTGCAGCCGCCTCCGAAGCGGCATCGCGCTCTATACCCTCGACGAGCTGCTTGTCGCGCCGACGGTCGCGCAGGATCGTGTAGCCGAGCCAGGCCAGCCAAGCGCAGAGGATCACGCCGATCGCGATCAGCCTCGCGGTCGCCCCCTCCAGCGGCTTGAAGTCGCCATAGGCGGCAAGGTAGCCGTAGAGCCAGATGACGACGCAGATCGCGATTACCCAGATGAGGGAAATGAAGCGACGACCGATGAGGCCCGCATAGGCTTCGACATAGGATCGCAGCGTGTAGAAGAAGCTCAACGGGTTCATCGCTGGACACCTCCGTTGTCCGAGCCCGAGCCGGGCGCACGTTCAGTCTCCACCTGCGGCGCCGTAAGTCCGGCGTCGCTCAAACGCTCACTCGGATCGGTCAGGACGAGGATCTCCGTGCGGCGGTTCATTTCCCGACCCTCCGGCGTCTCGTTCGGTGCGATCGGGTCGCTGTCGGCGCGCCCCTCGGTCAGGATCGCCTCAGGGCCGGTATAGGAAGCGAGGATCTCCCCGACGGCCTTGGCGCGCGCCTCCGACAGATGCCAGTTGGAGGGGAACTGGATCGTGCGGATCGGAACATTATCGGTATATCCGACCACGACTGCCCGGAAGTTCTCCGCCGCCAACGCTCCGCCGATGCGCTGGATGAGGTCGCGGAACTCGCTGCTGACCTCCGCGCTGCCGACGTCGAACAGGCCGGAATTGTTGATGCGAACCAATAGCCGCCCGTTGGAATCCGACAGGGTGACAAGCTTCTTTTCGACCTCCGGCTGAAGAAAGGCGAGAAGGTTGTCGAGCCGGCTCGGTTGCACGGGCGTCGGCTCCGGCGGGGGCGTCTCCGGAACAGGCTCAGCCTCCGTGACAGCAGGAGGCTCTTGAGGCGGCGGCGCGGGCGTCCTGATCAATACGCTCGGAGCGTCCCGCGGCGGCAGGTTGGCGAGCCGCTGGAACGTCCCGTCCGAAACGCCGTTGAGGGAGAGCGTGAAGAACAGATATCCAAACGCGAAGACCAGCGCCAGGATGGACAGAAGCGTCCAGAGCGCCACCGCGGTACGCAATGGCTTGTGCCTTGCCGAAACGCCCTTCCAGTGCGGAGACAGTTCGCGTTCGAATACGCCATACTGCCCGAGCAAGGTCTTGTAGAGACTGTCGCGAATACGGCCGAGCTCGAGATTTCCCCGTGGCGAAACGCGGGTACGGCCCTCGAAGGCGAGCGACAGGCTGAGATAGATCAGCAGCAACAGATCCTTGTTGGTGCCCGGGCTCTGATGGAAGTGGTCGAGCAGATCGAAGACGCGGTCGCCGCCCGTCACGTCCATGTGGAAGGTAGAAACCAGGCCAGAACGAGCCCAGCCCGCACGCACGCCCCAGGGCTTACTCAATATCACGTCGTCGACGGTCGCGCAGACGACGTAGTGGGCGGCGCGAGCCCGCTCCGGGCTGATGCGCGCCGCGGCTAGGTCCCGTTCGTAACGGCCGATCGCCTCGACCGAAACGCGGCGCAGCTGATCGATATCGGGCTGTTCCTCGGTCTGACGGATCGCGTGAGCGAGGTTGAGCAAGGGAGCGGCCGAGCGCACCAGTGTCGGCAGCTCCTCGCCCCCAAAGCGGAAATTCTGCACCAGTGCCTCGACCGACCAGCCGCCGGAGGACAGCTGCGGGCCTGCCACAGGCTGCGTACCGTCACGAAGGTCGAGGACATCGTCCAGCATTTCCGCCATCTTGCGGGCGGATTGCTTTTTCTTGGCACCATCCTCGGTCAGTTCGACGATGGTTGGCAGGTTCTGCCATGAGGGAGCAGCATCGTTCTTCATTCTCTGAGAGCCCACAGTTCCATCTCAAGTCCCGGAAACTCGCCTGCGAGATGCAAGGCGATCGCGCCCGACGTATCGAGCTGTTTCCAGAGCGGATTCTTGGTGTCGAGTTCGAAATAGATCGTGCCGGCGCGGTATGGCAGTTGCCGCGGCAGGACAGGCAAAGGCCGCACCGGTATGCCGGGCAAGGCGACGTTGACGAGGTCCGCGATGCGTTCCACCGGACCGACCTTGATCTGTGCGGGCAGCTTGCGACGGATGTCCTCCGCCGACATCTCCGCCCTGACCGCGAGCACGAAACCCGCATCCTTGAGCAAGGTCCGGTCGTTGATCGTTCCGACACGCACTCCATGGCGCCGCTCCGCGAGATCGATGGAGACGGCAGCCTGCTCCAGCACGGCCGAGAGGGACGCCCGCAAGTCGTCGAATACGGTTCCGAAACTCGCCTTCAGATCGTCGTGACGATAGGGAGGGAAGTCGGTCGCCCGCTTGCTGTCCGCCGTGAAGGTCGCGAGCTCGCCGGCGAGCTGGATGCAGGTCTCATAGAATTCGATCGGATGAAGGCGTGTCGCATTGGCTGTGATATGCTTCAGCATCGGGTCGGCGCGATTTAGGATCTGCAGCAGGAAATAATCGCCGACCTCTGCCGTACCGCGAATGGTCGGATCACCAATCCGCTGGGCGATTGCTTCCGCCCGATGCCGGACGATGCCCAGCAGTTCAGTCATGAGTTCGGTAAGCCGTGCTTCCGCGGCGCAGTTCAGGCTGGGCGCAATATAATCGTTGTCGAGGATGACGGCCCGGTCGGAGCGGACCTCGACGATGCGTGCAAGACCGATCAACTCGTAACCGGAAAGATCGTCGCCCGTCTTCAGATATCGCAGGCTCAGCCGCCCGACATCGATCGGCGCCATGAAATCGGTCTCGACATTGGCGTCCGGCGCTTCGTAGTTCGATGCGACGAGGCGTACGCTGTTCAGTCTCGCGCCGCCGTTGAGGGCGACATCCGCCTTGCCGGGTTGACGCGCAGGCAGGGCGAGATAGACGATCGCATTCTTGACATTCTCGTCCAGATCGAGCGGAGGCGGCAGGTCGGCGTCGATCGGCGCCTCGAAAGGCGTCCCGTCAGGCAGAATTCCGCGCAGGTTCGATACCGCAAACTGGCCGATTGCAAGCGCGCTTCGATCCAACGCGATTTCGGCCACTCCCCATGGATAGGGTGTCAGTCCGCGGGTCGTGGTGCGGACCAGCCGTTCCGTCCAGCGGTCCGCCTGCTGGAAATGCTGCACGCGAAGGAACATCCCCTCGCTCCACGCCACGCGATTTTCATTCCTCATCCGCATTTCCTTTTTGCAAAGCGGTCAATTTACCCGGTCCGGCCTCGGGATCCGCAGTCATCGCCGCGCGAAGCACGTCACGGACCGAAAGCGTTACGCCGCCTTCGTCGAACTGTGCTCGATAATTCTGCCAATATGCTCCATCCTTGTTCCACGGCAGGCGCCGGGCAGCAGTGTCGGTACGCGCCTCTATGAGGCGCGGCTCCAGCTGCTGGCTCACGTTGCGAAGCATGGCAGCGAGCGCGGAATTCAGCGCCAGTTGCCGTTGCAGCAGCCCTTCCAACCTGGAGGGGACGCTCCGTGCGTCGGAACTGTCATTTTCGGGCGGATCGAGGTCGAACAGCGCGAAGCTCGCCTCCAGGGCGTCGTCCATTCGCTCGATCCATCGAAGAAGGGCTTGATCCTCCCGCCCGCCGTCGTCCTGCGGCACGGAGGGCTGCTTCGGCGGCTCGGGCCAGAGCGTGTTGTCATTGACCGTATCGGCCCCCCGCTGATGGCGCACGCGCGTTACCGGGACGGCCACATGCGTGGCCGAACCATGCTCCAGCTGGCTGCCCAGGACGGATTCGTTTTCGCTGTTCCAATTCTCCGGCAGGAGCTTGGTTGCCGAGGCAATCTCGGGCGGGCCGCTCCAGCCGATCTCGACGCTTCGGGATGTCGTCGCCACAGGCTTTGTTTCCGGCCAATCGTCCACCTGGCGGGACCCGAGTATGCCGTTCGCCGATTTCCCGCCTGGCGCGATATCGGAAAGGATGGCCGATATGGTCAATCGCTCGTCGCTCAAAGCAAGGCCCGCGTCGGGATCCTCCATCTCGCGATCGAGTTCGCCGGAAATCCGGACGGAGAAGGAGAGATTTCCGATCTGAAGTTCCGCGCGATCCGAAAGCCGGATGGATTCTCCTTCATGCACCACCGCGCCATCGACCCGGGATCCGTTGGCGCTCTGGTCCTTCAGGATGAACCCATCCCGGTCGCTTTCTATGGTGCAGTGGAGCTTGGAGATCGAGCGGCACTCGGCCGGCACCTGCCAGTCGCAATCCGCCGAACGACCAACGGTACGGCGACCCCGTTCGAAATACCATTTGCCCTGTCCGGCAATGGCAGGGGCCTGGCCGCCGATCTCCCTGAGTTCGAGCCGCATCGCCATCTCCCCTATCCCTGTCCCGCCAGAGGCTGAACGATGACAGCGTCGGCGCTGTCTCGCTCGGCCGGCGCCACCCGTGCCCAGCTGTTCCAGCCAAGCCTGGGCGGATCACCATCCTGACCCACCCGACAGAACGGAATATCCTCCTTGCTGAGAATGATCTGAATGTCGAAATCCAGCGCAGAGCCGATATAGAGCCGGGAAAGCGCGGAGATCTCGGCAATACGCCGTCCGCCCGGCGACAGAGACAGGTAATCGGAGTAACCGACGGGTCCGATCACCA
The DNA here is from genome assembly GCA_052038935.1 of Neorhizobium sp. Classification (GTDB taxonomy): domain Bacteria; phylum Pseudomonadota; class Alphaproteobacteria; order Rhizobiales; family Rhizobiaceae; genus Neorhizobium. The sequence continues at coordinate 7,279 of JBQGDG010000307.1, forward strand.
CCCGGAAGCCGCCACTGAAATCGTGGATGGAGGCACCCGCGGTGGCATTGACGCCGAGCTGCACGCCCTGGGGCGCTCCCATGCGGCTGCGTTCCTGTATCGGGATGCTCAGCCACCGCCCGCGGAACAGTTCGATCTCGACCGGCAGCCCGGTCAATTCCGTCAGCATGGCGCGGAGATTGACCGCGTTCCGGTTCCGGGCGGAAAAGAAACCGGAAAAACGGAGCACAAGATCCTCGTCTACGCCGCTGCGCTCGACGAGACGGCGCGTCCCGAAACCGGAAAGCGACCGAAGCGTGGTGACAAAGGCGTTCGCCTTGCGGTCACGGTTCCACCGCAAGCGTCGGGCAAGCCGGTACTTCTCACTGGCATCGGCGAACAGCTCCGCCATACGCGCGCCGAACATGTCGAAAAACGCCGACAGTGCCCGGGAGCGATTACGCTCCTCACGCATGATCGTCTCGTTGTAGGTCGAGGGCAACGACCCGAGCGGCCCGACGAGCCCTGCGAAAGCAGTGCGGATACTGATCCTTCCGCCCTTGCGCTGCACGTCGCTGACCGCAAGCGGCGCCGGCGATACACCGCCATGCGAACGGATATCGACATTCTCGCCAGCCGCAGCGGACTGCGCTATGCGCAACGCCGTAACCGGCTCGAAGCGGGACGGATCGCGTTCGAGCCGATCGGCGAGAGCTTCGGGTTTGCGGCTGTTGGCGAGGTCCATGGTCCGATCTCGTTCCTTTGGTTCAAAGCAATGGTCGTTCGGCAGCGCGCGCCGGCCAGGATGCGACGGGGGTCGCCTGACCCTTCATCGACACCGTCAACCGGGTGAAGCTGTTGACCGAGGTGTAGAGCCCGAAAAACCGGTCGAGCACGTTGCCGAACAGGTAGGCGGACGCACGGTCGATGGCGCCGGGATCGAATTCCAGTGTCACCTGGGTGCCCGGTACCATGCCGCCGCTGCCTAGACGCGCCGTCGAACTGCCGGCGCGGATCTGTGTCAGCGCATCGACCAGTTGTTTGGTCTCGGGGCTGTCACGGAAGGCGTAGAGCGACAGAATGTCCTTCAGCGCCGCGCCCTCGTTGTCGAACAGCGACAGATGGTTCAGGAGGAGATGCGACATCAGCCGCCAGTTCCGCCCCTCCTGCGCATTCATCCGCACGGATGGAGTGGGCGGGATCAGCGCATCGAGACCAGCAACCGCTTCATGGCCTGAAGCCAGCTGCAGGAAGGGATGGCCGCCGCCGAAGGGCAGTTGTTCGGGCAGATCGCGATTGAGGCAGAGCGTATCCACGCTCGCGATCGCATCGATGGCGCCCGACGCCTGACGGTTGCGGTCGACGAAGGCGATCTCGACGTCGCTCGTGCCGTCATCGTCGTCGAAGCGTCGGCAGATCTGCCAAAAGGTCGATCCGCCTGCCGCCCGTTGCGACCGGCCGAAGAATGGCTGGCAGAACTCCTCCTGGCCACGCGATCCCGTCAGCAGGACACGATCGATCGAATAGATCTCGCGCGTGCGCTGACGCCGCGCATCCGGCAGCAACCGGTATTCGGTTCGCGTACCGTCGACCGAGACCGGTTCGCAGGTCTGGCGGAAGAGGTTGACGACGGGCGAGCAGTGGAGCGCGAAATCGCGGGCGGAGAGCGCCCGCTCCAGCTTCACGTCGGTCTCTTTCAGATAGACGAATATTTCGAGCGTATCGTCGCGCCAGGCATCGAGCCCCTCGATATCGAGAAAGAGGAATTTCTGCGGCAGCGCGAAGAATTCGGTAAGCAACCGGTACCCCACGAAGCTTGGGGCCGGATACGGCAACATGGCCTGTTCGGGTTCGAAACCGACCGTTCCCAATTTGCCGCGCGGCAAAAAGATCGCGTCGCGATCATCGGCGTGTCTGGCAAGCGCCATTCCAAGCGTGTGGTTGGCGAGAAGCTCATATATCGAGACCGCCTGCTGCCATGGCGAAGGAATGTGAAGCCGGAGCCGCCGAAGCGAAAGATCACCGAGAGGCTTGCGGCTGTCGAGCGATCGGAGAGACAACCGCAGGCAGGCCGACACGCCCTGATAGGGAGACAACGGCGCGTTGATCGGCTGACCGGAAAGCGAGGCGCTGACGATTTCGACCGGCGCGATCTCGACGTCCTGCGTCGTGCGGAAGCGGCAGGTCTCACCGCTTACCGGCTCTGCAAGAATTTCGGTATGACGCGGCACGGTCTGGACCGAGGCGAGCGTGTCGCTCACACGGAAACGGACGATGCTCATCGAAGGCAACGGCGCGAGATAATGGGGATAGAGTGTCTCCAGCAGACCGTCGGTCAGCTCGGGAAACTCGTCGTCGAGCTTCTGGCGCACCCGCGCCGCGGACTAGGCGAAACTCTGGATCAGGCGCTCGACATGCGGGTCGTCCGCAACATCCCCGGTCATGCGCAGCCGGCCGGCGATCTTCGGGAAAGCATCGGCGAAGCGGGCGGCCCGTCGCCGAAGGGCGAGAAGTTCATCGTTGTAGCGGTCGAGGAACCCTTCAGCCATGCGCAGCCTCCACGAGGAAACGCTGGGTCGATGGGTCGATGGTGGATTCGAAGCTGATCGGCGGCATCCCTTCGTGGAGGCGGAACGTGGCCTGGATGCGCATCCGGAGCGCCCGCTCGGTATTGGTCCGGCCTGTCAGGATCGTCACCCTGACATCCATCAGCCGGGTTTCGAACATCGAGATCCGGCGTTCGATCATCCGCGCAAGCTGTAGCTTCGCCTCGTCGGTGACGAGATTGGCCGAGACCATTCCGTCGACACCGTAACCGACCAGCGCATCGCGCAATTCCGGCAACGCGGAAGGAGGCGTCGACGGGCAGCGACGGGTATTGAGCAAGGCCTCCAGATCCCGCCGGATGGACTCGCGCACCTCGCGAACCTGATCGGTGACCGACAGCGGAGGGTCGGAGGCGCGATCCGGCGCGTCGTCGATCAGTCGGTCGAGGATCGAGCGCGCCAGGACACGGTCGCGAGGTCGGTATCGTTCCAGCGGGTCAGCCATGGGCGACCTGCCGGGACGTGGACTGTACATCGGTTGCGGACAGGGTCTCAGCGTCGTGGAGGGCGACGAGCTCGTCGCCTGCGAGGAAACAACGCTGCCCCCGCCCGGTTACGATGCCGGTCGGCTCGTCTACCCACTCGGTTTCACGACCAAGGCGCAGTTTGGGATTCCCGCTCGTGCCGTGATAGATCACCGGCAGCAGCACGGGGGCGACCGCCCCGTCGGTAAGTGAAAGTTCGGCGCGGCGGAAGGCCAGATCCCGCGGGCGGGATACAGGCTCAAGCGACACGGCTGCGATCTTGGAGAAATCGACCCAGAGATAGGCACCGCCGGACATAATGACTTCCAGGGCGTGCGGCGTGCGGTCATCAAGGTCGCGCAGATCGGAAACCCGTTTCCCGTTCCACAGGAAAGGACGTTCGCCGCGGGCCTCCTCGATTGCCGCGATCTCGGCACGGGCCTCGTCGGATTGACCGGTGCGGTGGGCGATGCCGAGCGATATCGCCAGTCTGTCGAGTTCGCTCGGCCCTTGCGGAAACTCGGGAACCGCACCGCTCTCGAACCAGGCGAGGCGGGAGGCCATTCCTCGCAGTTCGTTGCGCAGGAGGGCGAAGCCCATGGTCGCTTCCGGCGCGAAGGTTACCGCCAGACCACATTGGCTATCAGCCCGCTCGTAGTCACCGGCAAGCACGAGGAGGTCGATATAGAGATGACGGGAAGTCTGGTCGGAAGGATTGGTCTTGAGATGCGCCTTTGCCGCCTCGATCGCTTCATCGAGGGCGTTCTCGCCAAGAAGGCAGGCAATATCTGCGGAAAGCGTCATGCGGACATCCTTTCAGGCTCCGAACTACTGCGACCGACGGACCTCCCCTTCGGCAACGTTTCGGCAATGAGGTGAAAGCTCGTGGAAACGTCATCGAGCTGGAAATGCGGCTGCAGCCGCACGGTGCAGGAAAATGTTCCCGGTTTGCCGGGTATCTCGCTTACCGAAATGCCGGCCGAGCGCAGCGGGAAGCGGGTTCTCAAGGCGAGGTCCGCATCGTCGTTGCCGAGCGTATAGGCCGTCAGCCAGTCCTCAAGTTTCCGCTGTATGGATAGCGCATCGGCAAGCTGGCCGATTTCGTCGCGCATGATCACCTTGAGATAATGAGAAAAGCGCGAGGCGCACAGGACATATTGCAGCATCGCCGCCAGGCGCGCATTCTGCCGCGCGTGCTCATTCGAATAGATCGCCGGTGCGTGCATCGACTGGTTCGAATTGAATATGGCGGAAGCGGACAGATAGGTGGTCGCCACCGGGATAAGCCCCAGATCGCAGAATTGCTGTTCCTGTCCGCTCGTGAGACGCACTTCCACCGGCGGCTGCGACGACAGACCCTGGCTTTCCGTGCCGAAATCATAAGGGCGCAGTTCGGATGTGCTGAGCATGCCACCGTCGATGGCGTCCTGCGTGACACCCCTGATATCGGCGAACCAGCCGGACTCGATGAAATTGCGGATAATGACGGTCGCGAAGGCGAAGACGCCGTTGCCCCACAGCAGCGAGCTTCCATCCGCTTCGATCCGCTCACGAAAGGGGAAGCCGTCGTCACGGTAACGGGAATAGGGCTCCATCGGCGGACGCATGAGAACACGCGGCGCGACGAGGCCGAGAAAGCGGGAATCCTCACGCGCGCGCAGGCTGTTCCATCGGATCCGTTCGCGGTCGCTTGCAAGCCAGGAAAAATCGCCCACCCGATCGAGCTCCCGGAAATCCTCGAGGCCGATCGCGAGCGGTGAGGCACCGGCAACGAAGGGGCAGAATGCGGCCGCTGCCACCATTCCCAGTTGGGTCAGGGTGCTGACCGGATCCCCGCCCGCCGGTTCCTTCGGGGAAAACTCGTAGTCACCGACGAGAAGACCGAAGGGCTCACCACCCGGCATGCCAAATTCCCGGCTGTAGACGAGCTCGAACAGATGGCTTTGATCGAAATCGGTCGCACGTTCCATGCTGCGCGACAGTTCGCGCCAACCCGCGCCCAGCAGCTTGACCTTCACGTCGCCGCCGCGTCCCGCCTCTCGAACCAGCATGGCGAGCCCACGCCACCGGGCTTCCATCGCCTGGAAGTCCGGATGATGCAGGATCGCGTTGACCTGCGCGTTCAGGGCGTCGTCGATCAAAGCGATCAGACGATCGGCACGGCGCCGGAAATGTCCGTTAGACTCCATGATCATCCTTCAGACCGGAACGTCGATCGAGTGGTCATGCGCGGCGGCATGCGCCGCGCATGAGGACGATCAGGACTTTGTCGGAATGCGAGCGACCATGCGCAGCGACGTCGTGAGTTCCTCCATCTGCAACCATGGCCGCATCCAGGCGACGGCGTTGTAGGCGCCGGGCTTGCCGGGAATTTCCTGCACGGTGACCTTGGCGTCGCGCAGCGGATATTTGGCTCGAGATTCCTCGCCGGCCTGGTCGTTGGCGTTGACGTAGTTGGAGATCCAGCGGTTGAGCCAGGCCTCGCAATCCTCCGCTTCCATGAAAGAACCGATCTTGTCGCGTCCCATTACCTTGAGATAGTGGGCGAAGCGGGAGGTCGCCATCATGTATGGAAGGCGCGCCGAGACCGCCGCATTGGCCGTCGCCTCGGGGCGATCGTAGGTCTTCGGCTTGTGGGTCGTCTGCGCACCGAAGAAAACCGCATAGTCGGTGTTCTTGTAATGGCAGAGCGGCAGGAAGCCGAGCTTGCCGAGTTCCGCATCACGGCGATCGGTAATGCCGACCTCCGTCGGGCATTTCAGGTCGAGATCGCCATCGTCGCTGGAGAAGATGTGCATCGGGAGACCCTCTACCTTGCCGCCGTTTTCGGCGCCGCGGATGGCGGTGCACCAGCCGTTCTTGGCGAAGGCTTCGGTCAGGCGGGTTCCCATCACATAGGCTGCGTTCATCCAGCAATAGCTGTCATGCGACAGTTCGCCGGTCTTCGATCCACCCGTCTCGTC
>JBQGDG010000308.1:0-3579 GCA_052038935.1 Neorhizobium sp.
TCGCGGATCTCCGCTTCCATCGCCTTGCGGTCTTCGGGATCCATCGCCTTGAGATCGTCTTCGGTCAGGCCGTGCTCTTCGAGATACTGGTCGCGGATACGCTCTGCCAGGGTCTTCTTGGCGAGGCCCATGAACTCGTCCTCGTACCGGGTCGACGGCTCCTTGCCGAGCCAGGTGTTGCCGGCGCTCTGGTCGAGTTCTGCGCCCTGGCTCTCCATCGACCAGAGCGAATCGGCAAGCTTGGCGCCGAAGACGGTGTCGCTGCCCGTCAGCGCGCCCGGCTGGCTGCTGTTGCGGCGCTCCCTCTGCTGCTCCTCGTTCGGAACCAGCATTTCCATGCGGTGGTTCGTCATTCTCTCGATCAGGCCTGCATAGGGATTGGAGTTTGCGGTGACGATCATGGCGGTCTCTCCGGGTTTCTGAGACTGGCTTAGAAAACGGACCTTGCTCGTGGCTGGCGAAAACAGGTCGCCGGGGGCAATTCACAGGTTGCATCGGGCCTGCAAAATATAATATACCCCCCTATACTATATTGATGGGAAGGCGTTATGTCGCATACAGTTCGGGAAAAAGCCAAGCTCCTGGCGCGTGTCCGCCGGATGCGCGGGCAGATGGAGGCGGTCGAGCGCGCGCTGGAGGCGGAAGCTCCCTGCGGCGACGTGCTGCAGCAGCTCGCCTCCATCCGCGGCGCGCTGGCCGGGCTGACCGGCGAAGTCATCGAGGGCCATCTCCGCGAGCATGTGATGCATGCGGCGGATGACGGCGAAAGGGGCAGGGCGGTCGAGGAAGTCGCCGCCGTGCTGCGGACCTATATCCGATAGGGCGTCGGGGCCTGCGCCCGCCGGAAGGCGGTTGCTGTCCGGTCCGGAACATCGAGTGGAGAACATCATGGCAAACGGTATCGAAAGTCTGCGGCACGACCACGCCTTTCTGGGCGCCGATCATGAGCGCAACGAGAGGAAGGTGTGGCTGGTCATCGCGCTCACCGCGACGATGATGGTGGCGGAGATCGTCGCCGGCTCGATCTTCGGGTCGATGGCGCTGACGGCCGACGGCTGGCACATGTCCACCCATGCCGGCGCCATGCTCATCTCGGCGCTCGCCTATGTCTATGCGAGGCGTCAGGCGAGGAACCCTCGCTACACGTTTGGCACCGGCAAGCTCGGTGATCTCGCCGGTTTCGCCAGCGCCATCGTGCTCGCGCTCGTGGCGCTGTTCATCGCCTGGGAAAGCTTCCTGCGTCTGGCAAATCCCGTCGCGATCGATTTCGACCAGGCAATCCTCGTCGCCGCCATCGGGCTTCTGGTCAATCTCGCCAGCGCCTGGCTGCTGCGCGACGACCATGCGCATGCTCATGGCGGTCATCACGGCCATCACGGAAGTCATGGTGCCCATGGCGGGCATCACGCCCATGCCGGCCATCACGGCGACCACGGTCATGCCGGTGCCCATGGCAAGGCGGAGGACAACAATCTGCGGGCCGCCTATCTGCATGTCCTGGCCGATGCCCTGACTTCGGTTCTGGCGATCGCCGCGCTGATTCTCGGTCGCCTCTACGGCTGGAATGCGCTCGATCCGGTCATGGGCATCGTCGGCGGTCTGGTGATCGCGCGCTGGTCGTGGGGGCTGATACGGGCAACGTCAGGCGTGCTTCTCGATGCCGGGACCGGCGCTCACGCGCTGGCGGCCGAAATCCGCCATGTGATGGAAACGCCGGACGATACCGTCATGGATCTGCATGTATGGCAGGTCGGGCCGGGCCATTATGCGACGATCGTCTCGCTCGTGACGACGGTGCCGCGCGCGCCGGCCTCCTACAAGGAGAAGCTGCGGGCGATTCCCGGCCTGTCGCATGTGACGGTGGAGGTTACGCCGCTTGCGGCATGATGGCCGGTTTCCGGCATTGCGGCCGTCCGCGCCGGCACGGGGAGCGCGCGCGGACCCAGCCGCGCGAACGCCCTTCGCTCAGTTGAATTCCTGATAGACGTCGCGCACCCAGTCCTGGGCGGCTGCTGCCGGCTGGTTCTGTACCGTGCCGGCCTCCATCACCCACAGCGCATTGGCGAGTGAATTGGAAAGCAGCGTGCTGCTGCCGGTCAAGGCCCCCGGCGAGCGGGTGATGGCCGGTGCGCCGGCTTGCGGCGCATCGTCCTGCTTGCGCTCGATATCGGCGGTCCGGTTGGGGTAATAATAGCCGCTGAGGCCGCTATCGATCTTCATGGAATGTCGCCCACGTCCAGATTGGTTAACGAATGGTTAACGCTGGAACCTTGCGCGAGGCTTGCGGCCGATGTGTCGATTGCGCGACAAGGGCTTGACAGCCGCAATGTGGCTTATTCGTTCTCACGAAAAAACATGAGAAAAAGCAAGCCTCTAGATAGGGTGAGACGCTTTCGGGCACTGCGCTGGCGGATTGCGACTTCCAGTCGGATTTTTGCAGGGTAAGTTGAGGCCGTCCGAAAGGCCGGCCCTTGCGTCAGTATCGCGGCGGCGCCATCGGGTTCTGGCGCAGATGATCCAGGTCCCGCTGGGCGTTGCGCAGGTCGTAGTCCGCGTCGTCGGCCTCCCGCTTCATGCGGCGCACGTCGCGTTCCATGTCGTCGATCTTGTCGCGCAGGTCGCGCCGCTCGTCGCCTCTGGCCTTCTTCAGGTCGCCGGTGCGGTTGTCGATATCCGCTTCCTTGGCCTTGATGCCGGACCGTAGCGTGTTCAGTCGGCCGCGCAGGTCGTGGACGCGCTTGCCGAGGCTGTAGCCGCGCATGAAGTCCGGCTCGAGTTCGGGAGGGCAGACATTGTAGTAACCGCGTCCGCCTTCGCCTGTCGATGCGCCGCCGAGCGGCGTGCAGTACCGCCGGATACCAGCCTGATAGCCTTCGTGCCACAGCGTCTGCTCGGGCATCGACCCGGATTTTTTGCAACTGTCCACATGGCCTGCAAACCGCTCCTGCGGATCGTAGCCGGCTGCGCCATCGGCATCGCCGACGACGCGCCAGTCGGCCACCTGGCATTCTTCCTTCGACATCGTGTTGCAGGACGCAAGCGTCACCGCCACTGCCGTCGCGCCGATCAAGGGCAGCAAACGCATCATGATCATATTCCCCAGCAAGAAGACCCCGCCGCCTTCCAAGCAGAAGTCGCCGGGGTTCGCCAGCATCGGCCGATGTCCGGTATCCGGATACTCGCGGTTCTCAACAGAAAAATCCGCGTTCACCGCGGTGTTGAAATATTACCCGGCCCGGCGACGGGGATGTAATCTATGCGGGGTTGCGAGGCTCCGCGTTACATCTTCCCCGCAACCTTGATCGCAAACGCATATTCGAAGGCGATCTCTTCGAGCCGCTGGAAACGCCCCGATTTGCCGCCATGGCCGGCGGCCATGTTTGTCTTGAGCAGGATCGGCGCCGTGCCCGTCGTATGCTCGCGCAGCTTCGCCACCCACTTGGTCGGTTCCCAATAGGTGACGCGCGGATCGGTGAGGCCCGAAATCGCGAGGATCGGCGGATAGGCGCGGCCGGTGACGTTGTCGTAAGGCGAGTAGGCCGCGATCCAGCGATACTCTTCCTCCGACTCGATCGGGTT
>JBQGDG010000309.1:0-3369 GCA_052038935.1 Neorhizobium sp.
ACCTGCATGCCGTTCTTCTTCAGCGTGTCCATGTAGGCGGCGGTCTTCTCGACGCCGAGCGTCCATCCCCGCGCTTCCGCTGCTGCGGCGGCATCGGTAACCGCCTTCTGGGCAGCCGGATCAAGCGCGTCGAAGGCAGCCTTGTTGACGAAGACGACGTTCTTCGGGATCCAGGCCTGGGTGTCGTAATAGTGGGTGAGCGATTCCCAGATCTTCGAATCCACGCCTGTGGCGCTCGAGGTCATCAGGCCGTCGACGACGCCTGTCGCCAGAGCCTGCGGCAGTTCGGCAGCCTGAACGGTGACTGGCTGCGCGCCGACGAGTTCCGCGATGCGCGACGTGCCGACATTATAGGCGCGCCACTTGAGACCCTTGAGATCGGCGACGCTTGCTACGTCCTTCTTGGTGAAAACGCCCTGCGGTGGCCACGGGGTCGTATAGAGGAGCTTCAGGCCCTGCTTGTCGAGCGCCTGCTCAATGGCCGGCTTGGAAGCTTCCCAAAGCTTCTTCGACTGGTCGAAACTGGTGGCGAGGAAGGGCACGACATCGAGGCCGAAGACCGGGTTTTCGTTTTCGTGCAGCGACAGAAGCACTTCACCCGCCTGCGCCTGTCCGGTCTGGACGGCACGCTTGATATCCGGCGCCTTGAAAAGCGAGGCATTGGGGTGAACGGTTATCTTCAGCTCGCCCTTGGTTGCCGTATCCACCTCCTTGGAGAACTGCATCAGGTTCTCGACGTGATAGTTCGCCGGCGGATAGGCGGAGGGCAGGATCCAGTTGGCGGCGAAGGACGGGGCCGCACCGGCGAGAAGGGCGGCGGCGGCAACACTCCAGCGGGACAGTTTTGCAGTGACGTTCATCGTATCAGTTCCCTCTTTGATTAACCCGGGAATGCCATTTGCGGCAGGACCATCACGATTTCCGGGAAGACCGTGATGATGGCGACCGTCGCCACAAGCAGGAAGAAGAAGGGCAGCGAGGCTTTCGCGACCGTAAGACTGTCGCGTCCGCTCATGGTCTGCAGGACGAAGAGGTTGAAGCCGACCGGGGGCGAGACCTCGGCCATCTCGACGAGCAGGATCAGGAATATCCCGAACCAGACCAGCTCGATCCCGGCCTGCTGGATCATCGGAAGGACCACGACCGTCGTCAGCACGATCATGGACAATCCGTCGAGGGCGGCACCGAGCAGGATATACATGACCGTCAGGACCGCGATCAGCGCGTAGGGGCTCAGGTTGAAGCTGTTGACCCATTCGGCAAGCGCGTTCGGAATGCCGGTATACCCCATGGAAATCGACATGAAGCCGGCACCTGTCAGGATCAGCATGATCATGCAGGTCAGCCGCATGGCGCCCATGACGCTGTCCCAGAAGGATTTCCAGGTGAGCGAACCCGAGCGGGCGGCGATCGCCAGCGAGCCGAGCACGCCCCAGGCGGCACATTCCGTCGCCGTCGCCCAGCCGAGCATCAGGGTGGCGAATACGAAGAGGATCAGCAGTCCGACCGGAATGAGATTGGCCGATTCCTTCAGCTTCTCCCTGAAGCTCATCTTCGGCGGGCGCGGCGGCTGCTTGTCGGGGTTGAGCAGCGACCAGACGGCGATGTAGCCGCAATAAAGAACCATGACGATCAGGCTCGGCAGGAAGCCCGCCAGGAATATCTGGATGATCGAAACGTTCGCCGCCACCGCATAGACCACCATGGTGATCGACGGCGGGATGAGGATGCCGAGCGTACCGGCGCCGGCGAGCGAGCCGAGGCTGACCATCTCGTCATAACCGCGCTTCTTCAGCTCCGGCAGCGATATCTTGGCGATCATGGCGGTCGTCGCCGCGGACGAACCGGAAATCGAGCCGAACAGGCCACAGCCCAGCACGTTGACATGCATCAGCCTGCCGGGAAGCCAGCCGAGCCAGGGCGCAAGCCCGCGGAACATTTCTTCCGAGAGTTTCGTCCTGAACAGGATCTCGCCCATCCAGATGAAAAGCGGCAGGGCGGCCAGCGACCACGAAGCCCCGTTGCTCCAGGAATTGGTGGCCAATACGGCGCCGATCGGCACGCCCTGGATAAACATCATGGCGATCCAGCCGCAGATCAGCAGCGTCACGCCAATCCAGATGCCGCCGGTCAGAAGCGCCAGCAGCGCGAACAGGACGACACCGCCGATTTCGACGAGTTCGATGGTTCCCATGGCTCAGGCTCCGCTCTGGATGGCGCGTTCGACAACCTCTTCGGCAGTCTCCGGCTCCGGCTTGATGTAACGGGGCGAACCACCGAAAACGACATGCGCGAGTTCATCGGCAAAGGCGATGGCGAGGATGACGACGCCTCCGGAATAACCGATCTGGGGGATCCACAAGGGAACGGCGATCACGCCTTGGGAAAGATCGTTGAACTCGTACGAGGTCCACGTCATGTCGACGGCGTACCAGGCGAAATAGCCGATGGCGATGAGCGCCGTGGTGAGCGAAACGATCTCCAGCCAGCGGCGCTTTCGGCCGGAAAAACGTTCAACCAGCAGACCCACCCGGATCATCTCACCGGAGCGAAACGTGTGTGCCAGGCCGAGGAAGGCCGAAGCCGCCATGCACCAGGAGGCGAAATCGTCACCAGCCGGCACGTCGATACCGAGCGGTCGTCCCGCCGATAGCGCCAGCATGATGAGGAAGATCGCGACGAGGAAAAAACCGGCCAGCCAACCGGAGGCGAGATAGAGCCCATCGAGCCCCTTGCGAAGCCATTCGGGCAGGATGCTGTGGCGCGGATCAACGGTGGACACGGCATGCCCTCCGCCCGAAAATGCGGAAATAGCTCATGTGGCTTCCCCTCGGTTGCCGTTGCGGACGCAGCTCTTCAAGGCCGCTTTGCCCGTTATGAAGGCATGATGCAGCAATAGGCATTTTACTGTCAATCAATCATTGACGTTTTATCGACGAAATGTTTTCGTTAAGCGAAATTACACTTCTCAAGGGGACGAGCATGGCTGGCGACGCAACCGGGGCAACTGGCGCCAAGTGGGATTTCTGGATCGATCGCGGCGGCACCTTCACCGATATCGTCGGGCGCAAACCGGATGGAACGCTTGTTGCGCACAAGGTTCTTTCGGAAAATCCCGAGGCTTACCGGGATGCGGCCGTGCAGGGTATTCGCGAACTTCTGGATGTCGCGGTCGGGCAGCCTATTCCCTCCGGCCTGATCGGCGCCGTCAAGATGGGCACGACCGTCGCCACCAATGCGCTGCTCGAACGCAAGGGCGAAAAGACGCTGCTCGTCACCACGCGCGGCTTCCGCGATGCGCTGGCGATCGGTTATCAGGCGCGTGCCGATATCTTCGCCAAGAAGATCGTCAAGCCGGAACTGCTCTAT
>JBQGDG010000310.1:0-56355 GCA_052038935.1 Neorhizobium sp.
GATATCTCGTCGAACGGGTTCATCGACATCTTCACGTTCGCAAGCTCGACACCCGTGCCGTCCGGCTTCACACGGATCTTCACGTTGTAGTCGACGACGCGCTTAACAGGCACCAGGATCTTCATGGGGTCCTTCCTTGACGGTTCGTGGAAAAGGCCTGCCAGGGACCTCAGGCCGGAGACGGCCGGCCGAGGACGAGATCGGAGGCCTTCTCGCCGATCATGATGCTTGCGGCATTGGTGTTGCCGGACACGAGCAGCGGCATGACCGACGCGTCCGCCACCCGCAGGCCCTCGATGCCGTGGACCTTCAGCGCCGGATCGACGACGCTCGACGCCGACGTCCCCATGGCGCAGGTGCTCGTCGGGTGAAAGCTGCTGCCCGCCGTCTGCTGGATGTAGTCGAAGATCTCGTCGTCCGTCTCGCGAGCCGGGCCCGGCAGCATCTCATCGCGGACGACACGCTGCATCGCCGGCGTCCCGAAGACCCTGCGCGTGATGCGCACGCCTTCGATCGCGACGCGGCGATCCTCCTGCGTCGACAGGTAGTTTGCCTGGATCGACGGCGCTGCATCCGGGTCGGGCGATTTGATCCTGATCCAGCCGCGGCTTTCCGGTCGGCATGGGCTCGTCACCAGCGTGCAGCCCGGATAATCGTGCATCTCGCCGCCTGCCTTGGCGGAACTGCCGGCCAGGAAATGGAACTGCACGTCGGGCGTCTCCAGTTCCGGCCTGGTTTTCGCAAAGAGACCGAGCGGTCCGGCACCCATCATCAGCGCCCCCTCGCCTTTCACGAAATAGCGCAGACCGGTTGCGATCTTCAGCCGCAGGCTGCGCGAAATCTCGTTGAGCGTATTGGCGTTGCGCACCCGGAAGACGGTGCGGATACCCATGTGATCCTGCAGGTTCTCGCCGACGCCCGACAGCGCATGAACGACCGGCAGGCCGAGAGCCCGGAGATGATCCGGATTGCCTATGCCGGAGAGCTGCAGGATCTGCGGCGAGTTGACGGCGCCGCCGCTGACGACGATTTCACGCGTTGCCCTTGCGACGACCGCCCGCCCGTCCTGGCGGAATGCGACGCCTACGGCGCGCCTGCCCTCGAAGATGAGGCGATCGACCGGCGCCTGCGTCACCACGCGCAGGTTGGATCGCCTCATCGCCGGCTTCAGATAGGCGACGGCCGCGCTGCAGCGCCGGCGATTGCGGATCGTCAGCTGGTAGGTGCCCGCCCCTTCCTGTTTCTCGCCGTTGAAATCGGGATTGGCGGGATAACCCGCCTCCAGGCACCCGGCCAGGAAGGCATCGTGCAACTCGTGCGGCGCGCGCAGGTCCGAAACCGAGAGGGGACCGCCCTGGCCGTGATATTCGTTTTCCCCGTGCTGCTGATTTTCCGCCCGTCTGAAATAGGGGAGCACGTCCTGGTAGGACCAGCCGACATTGCCCAGCTGCCGCCACTGGTCGAAATCCTCGTGCTGGCCGCGGATATAGATCAGGCCATTGATAGAACTGGTGCCGCCGAGGACGCGGCCACGCGGCCAGGGCAGTCTCCGCCCTTTCAGTACGGGCTCGGGCTCGGTCTCGAATGTGCGGGAAATGCGCGGATTGTAGATGTTGCGGTAAAATCCCGCCGGCACGTGGATCCAGGGGTCGCGATCCGGCCCGCCGCTTTCCAGAAGCAGCACGCGCGTCTGCGGGTCCGCCGAGAGCCGGTTGGCAAGCACGCAGCCGGCCGAACCGGCGCCAATGACGATGAAGTCGAACGTTCCGAATTCCTGCATCTCTCTCCCCTTACGAAGCGATTGCGACCGACGTCGTCGCCCGCTGCGCGGCCGCAACCAGCTCCGCCCCCTTTTCGCCGATCATGATCACCGCGGCATTGATATTGCCGGAGACCATCGTCGGCATGATCGACGCGTCGATCACCCGCAACCGGCCGACACCGCGCACGTTGAGCTGCTCGTCCGTGACGGCGAGCGGGTCGTGCCCCATCCGGCAGGTTCCCATCGGATGGAATGAGGTGACCCCGTCGCGGCGGGCGAAATCCAGCCATTCGTCGTCACTCCGGACATCCTTGCCGGGAATGAGCTCGAAGGCGCGATATCGGTCCATCGCCGGGTTTTCGACGATCCGCCGCGCGATCTTCATGCCGGCGATCACACATTGCCGATCGATCTCCTCGCTCAGGATGTTCGGCGAAATGACCGGCGCCACGGCGGGGTCGGCCGATTGCGCATGGATGCTGCCGCGTGATTCCGGTCTTTGCTGGAAGCCGGACAGCGTCATTCCCCCTTCACGCTCCAGTTCGCGGGTGGCAGCGTTGGCATAGCTCGCATCGGCGAAGAAGTATTGGAAATCGGGCGTTTCCAGCTCCGGACGCGTGCGCACGAACCCGCATGCGAGGCCGGGCGCCAGCGACAGGGCGCCGCGCCGCGTCGCGGCATAGCGCATCACCTCCCAGGCCAGCCGGACACCATGCGTGCGCTGGTTCAGCGTGATCGCGTTCTTGACCCGCCAGCGCAGCCGCGGAGCATAATGGTCGCGATAGTTCTCGCCGACGCCCGGCAATGCGTGGCGGACATCGATCCCGAGGGCGCTGAGCCTGGCCGGCTGCCCGATGCCCGACAATTCCAGAAGCTGAGGCGATTTCACCGCACCGGCGCAGAGCAGTGTCTCGCGCCCGGCTCTCGCTTCCACCAGCCGATCGCCGGCGCTGTATTCCACCCCGACGCACTCGCGCCCTTCGAAGAGAAGCCGGGTCACGAGCGCCTGGGTAACGATGTGCAGGTTCGGACGCTTCTCCGCCGGGCGAAGATAGGCGGTCGCGGCTGACGAGCGGATGCCTCCCTTCTGGGTTACCTGATAGAGGCCGAAACCTTCCTGACTGCGTCCGTTATAATCCGGGTTCCGCGGATATCCTTCGGCTGCGGCGGCCTTGAGGAAGGCGTCGACGACCGGCCCCGGTTCGGACAGTTCGCAGACCTTCAGCGGCCCCGCTCGCCCCCTGACATCGGCATCGCCCGCGCCGGCGAAGCTTTCCGCCTTGCGGAAGAAGGGCAGGACCTCGTCATAACTCCAGCCCCGGTTGCCGAGCTGCGCCCAGCCGTCGAAATCGAGCGCCTGTCCGCGGACATAGAGCATGCCGTTGATGGAACTCGACCCACCCAGACCTTTCCCGCGCGGAATGGCCAGGCGGCGGCCGCTGAGACCGGGATCCGGCTCGGCCTGATAGCACCAGTTGTAGCGCGGATCAGCGATCAGCTTGCCGAAGCCGGCGGGAATGCGCATCCAGACGCTGCTGTCGCGACTTCCCGCCTCCAGCAGGAGCACGCGCGTTGCCGGGTTTTCGCTGAGACGCGATGCGACCACGCAGCCGGCAGACCCTGCGCCGATGACGACATAATCATAGTTGGACATGGAAGAACGCGCCTTCAGACGGTTGAATGCGCCACGAATTTCGTGACCAGATAGGGTGCGAGCGTTTCCGACCCGCCTTCCCGTCCGTAACCGCTTTCCTTCATCCCGCCGAAGGGCGTTTCGACCAGACCGAGCGTGCCTCCGTTGATCGACACCACACCGGCCTCGAGCTTGCGCGACAGCTGTTCGACGGTCGCCGTATCACGGGTATAGGCATAGGCGGCAAGCCCGTAGGGCGTTGCGTTCGCAGCATCGATCGCGGCGCCGGTGTCGCTGAAACGCGAGATCAGCACGACCGGCCCAAAGGGTTCTTCATGCAGGATCCGGGCTTCCGGCGGGATATCCGTCAGAACCGTCGGTTCGTAGAAGTAGCCGATGTTCCCGTGGCGCCTGCCGCCGGTTGCGAGTTTCGCGCCGCGCTCGACCGCATCATCGATCAACGTCGACACGGCTTCCAGCCGCCGGGCATTGGCAAGCGGCCCCATGTCGGTGGTCTCGGCCGTTCCGTCTCCGATGCGGATAGCGCGGGCCGCATCCACGAACGTATCGAGGAACGGCTGATAGATGTCGTCCTGCAGCATGAACCGGGTCGGAGAGATGCAGATCTGCCCGGCATTTCGGAACTTGTTCGCCGCGAGCGCCCTGGCGCTGCCGACGGGATCGACATCCTTGAAGACGAGCACCGGCGAATGGCCGCCGAGCTCCATCGTTGCGGGCTTCATCACCTGGGCGGCCAGCACGGCCAGATGCTTGCCGACGGGAACCGATCCGGTGAAGGACACCTTCCGGATGATCGGCGAGGCGATCAGATGTTCGGAAATCTCCGCCGGCACGCCGGAGACGACGTTCATGACGCCGCGGGGAAGCCCGGCATCCAGCAATGCCTGGACGATGCCGATGGCGGCGCTCGGCGCATCTTCCGGCGGCTTCAGGATCATGCTGCAGCCGGCGGCAAGCGCCGATGCGATCTTTCGCGCGGCTTGCGACGCCGGGAAATTCCAGGGCGTGAATGCGGCGACCGGGCCGACGGGTTCCAGCATGACCATGTTGACGACACCCATCTGGCGCGCCGGCACGAGCCGCCCGTAGACGCGTTGCCCCTCCTCCGCGCTCCATTCGTAAATGTCGGCGCAGGTGAGAATTTCGGCCTTGGCCTGGGCGAGCGGCTTGCCCTGTTCCATCGTCAGGACGGCGGCAAGGCCGTCGGCCCGTTGACGGATGAGGATCGCCGCCTCCCGCAGAATGCGCGCGCGCTCCCGGGCGGGGACATCACGCCAGACCGCAAAGCCCGCCTGCGCGGCCAGAAGCGCCGCATCCAGGTCCCGAACCCCTGCCCTGGCGACCCTGCCCACCGGCTGTTCGGTCGCGGGATTGAGGATATCCAGCCATTCCCCCGAGGCCGCCGCACGCCATTCGCCATCGATCAGAAGAAGGGCGTCGGCCGGTTGATGCGTCGGGAAGACCCCACTGCTGCGCTGTGAATTCTGATCCAATTTTTCCTCCCGCACAATTTCAAACAGCCGATTGACATCAAGTGTGATCACAGATTACAGTTTGGTCAAGCTGGTTTTTGCCCGGCCGGGAAAAATCCCGCCGGCGGGACAGCCGAAACAACCTGTCTGGGAGGAACAGATTGATGACAGCCGAAATCAGCCGTCGGGAACTGATGGCACTCATTGGGGGAGGTGTAGCGCTCACGGTTTCGCCGGCGGCCACCTGGGCGCAGTCCGGTTCGGAACGGACGCTGAGGATCTCAACCCGCGCCAATCCCTCGAGCCTTGATCCGATGACGGGCCTGGCGGGTGACGACACCCCCGTTCTTTGGGCCCTGTACGCCACGCTGCTCGATTTCGACTACGACACGCTGCAGCCCAAGCCGGGTCTGGCGGAGTCCTGGAGCTATCCCGACGAGCGCACATTCGCCCTGAAACTGCGGCCCGACCTGAAGTTCCACGACGGCACGGTTCTGAATGCCGCGGCCGTGAAGTTCAACATCGACCGCAGCCGCTCCGATCCCCGCTCGACCATCAGGACGGACCTGAGCTCCGTCGATGAAGTAGAGATCAAGGGGGAAGACGAGGTCATCCTCAAGCTGAAGCAGCCGGATGCGCTGCTGCCTCTCGCGCTCACCAGCCGCGCCGGCATGATGGTCTCGCCGAAGGCGGCGGAAGAGCTGAAGGAAAAGCTCGTGCGCAATCCGGTCGGGGCCGGACCATGGTCCTTCGTCAGCTGGGCAGACAACGACAGGATCGTGATGAAGAAGTCGGAAACCTTCTGGCGGAAGGATTCCGTCAAGGTCGACGCGATCGAATTCGTCATCATCCCGGAGCTGAATACGGGGCTGCGCTCGGTCATCGCCGGCCAGAACCATTTCGTCTATCGTCTCTCGCCACAGCAGAAACCGGTCATCGACCGCGCCCGCAACGTCAAGCTGGTCAACGGCCCGACGCTCTACTTCCATCTGATCTATTTCAACTGCTCGCGGCCGCCGTTCAACGACGTGCGCATCCGTCGGGCGGTCTGCTATGCGATCGATCGTGACGCCTTCAACCAGGGAGCGATGCTGGGCCTCGGCGAATTTGCCAATTCGGCAATACCGAAGGCGCACTGGGCCTATGACGCGTCGCTGGAAAAATTCTTCGCCTACGATCCGGAGAAGGCCAAGGCGCTTCTGGCGGAAGCGGGTCACGCCGACGGCATCGACATTCCGACGATCGGCTGGAACGACCAATATTCACAGCAGCGGCAGGAGATCCTGCTCGAGCAGCTTGCCAAGGTGGGCATCCGTCTCAAGATCAGCCGCCACGCGATCGCCGATGCGAGCACGCTCTATCTCGGACCGGAAAAGCGCGGCGAAGCGATGATCTCCGCCTGGACCGGGCGCCCGGATCCCAGCATGACCTATAATCTGCTGACCGGCGCCAAGGGATTCTTCAATCCTTCCCAGCTGCAGGATTATCCGGGCCTGGCCGATGCCCTGGTCGAGGCGCAGACGACGCTCGATCCCGAAAAGCGCAAGCAGGCGCTCTACAAGGTCCAGCGCCTGGTGGCGGAAGCCGCATGGTTCTGCCCGATCGCCTTCGAGCCGGAGATCGACGGCGCGGCCGAAGGGGTCGAGAACTATCGGCCCAACCTGCTCGGCTGGCCAAAGTTCGAAGACGTTTCGGTGGCCGTCTGATGTCCGGCACTGCTCTGCGCACGAGCGCCTGGAGGGCACTCCAGGTGGTTCCGGTCGTGATCATCGCGACGCTGGTGGTCTTTCTTCTCCTCCAGCTGGTGCCCGGCGATCCGGCCATCACGCTGGCCGGCGAAAATGCCACGCCAGAGCAGATCGAACAGATCCGTGCCCTCTACAATCTCGATCAGCCCTTGCTCGTCCAGTACGGGCAATGGCTCTTCCACGCCATGCAGGGGGATCTCGCGCGTTCGCTGATGTCGGGGGAGGAGGTGACGAAGCTCGTCCTGCAAAACCTTCCCCCCACCCTTCTCATCGTGGCCTGCGCAATGGCGATCTCGCTCGTCATCGGCATTCCTCTCGGAGTAATGTCGGCAATCCATCGTGGCGGGATCCTCGATGCGATCGCCACGGCCCTGGCGTCGCTCGGCATCGCCCTGCCGAACTTCTGGCTGGGCATGATCCTCGTCAATTTCCTGGCGCTGCAATACAACGTATTTCCCGCCACGGGTGCCGGCTCGTTACTGCAGGATCCGCTGAATGCCCTCTGGCACGCTTTCCTTCCGGCGCTCGCACTCGCGGCCGGCGGCGTTGCCGAGATCGTCCGGCAGTTGCGAAGCGCACTTCTCGAGGTCCTCGATTCCCAGCATGTCCGAACGCTGCACGCCAAGGGCCTGTCCCCGGCACGGATCGTCTGGCAGCACGCCATGAAGAATGTCAGCACGACGCTGCTGACGGTAATGGGCCTTCTCTTCAACCGCCTGCTGGGCGCGACCGTGGTGATCGAGGCGATCTTCGCCATCCCCGGCATCGGCAGCCTGATCGTGCGCTCGGCGATCGCGAAGGATTTTCCGATCGTTCAGGGCGTCGTGTTCACGATGGTGCTTCTCGTCATCCTGGGAAACCTCATCATCGACATTCTCTATCCGATTTTCGATCCGAGGGTTGAGCGATGACGGCACAGGTTCTTTCCGCGGCGCGCTGGCCGGTCGATTTCGTCGCCGCATTGGACTGGCGCGGACGGTTGAGCGCGGCCTTCCTCCTGACGATGATCATCGCCGGGCTCGCGGCTCCGCTGATCGCCCCCTATCCGCCGACCGACCAGGATCTGGTCAACATGCTCATGCCGGCGACGATGGAACACCCGCTCGGGACCGACGACCTAGGCCGCGATGTCCTGAGCCGCCTGATCTACGGAACCAGCGCGAGCCTCTATGCGACATTCCTCGCCGTCTTCGTGGCGACGCTGATCGGCGTGCCGATCGGTCTTGCGGCCGGCTTCTACGGTGGCGTGCTCGACGCCGTCATCAGCCGCGTGATCGACGCCCTCCTGTCCTTTCCCGGCATCGTGCTGGCGATCGGCGTCACGGGCGCGCTCGGCATCGGGTTGACCAATGCGATGATCGCCGTCGGCATCGTTTTCTCCCCGATGATCGCGCGGCTCGTCCGGGCGCGGACGATGGTGGTCCGCAGCGAGCTCTATATCGACGCGGCGCGCTGCTTCGGTTCCTCCGGCCTGCATGTGCTGCGCCGGCATGTACTGCCCAACATTCTCCAGCCCCTTCTCGTGCAGATGACCCTGCTTCTCGCGGCGGCCTTGCTGGCCGAGGCAAGCCTGAGCTTCCTCGGGCTCGGCGTCCAGGCGCCCGCCCCGAGCTGGGGAGCGATGCTGGCGCGCGGCTACAGCTACATGGAGATCGCCCCGGAGCAGATGTATCCGCCAGGCATCGCCATCCTACTCACGGCGCTCGCCTTCAACATTCTGGGCGAATCCCTCCGCATCGTTCTCGACCCCACGTTCAAGGCCAGGTGAGACTGCATGCGAACCCATCCCCATCTCACCCTCGTACAGGATGTCCAGATGGCAACCACTGCCCCCCTACAAACGCCGCTCCTCGAAGTCCGAAACGTCTGCGCCTCGCTCGCGGGAGCAGATATCCTGCGCAACGTGAACTTCTCCATCGCACCGGGCGAACGTCTCGGGATCGTCGGCGAGAGCGGCTGCGGCAAGACGGTCATGGGTCTGTCCATCCTGGGTCTCGCCTCCAGCGCCTTCCGCGTGCGTGGCGAAATCCGCTTCGAGGGACGCAACCTGATCGATCTTCCGTCCAAGGCGATGCGGCACGTCCGCGGCCGGGAGATCAGCATGATTTTCCAGGAACCGATGGTGACCCTCGATCCGGTCTTCACCATCGGCCAGCAGATCTGCGAGACGTTGCGCACCCATTTCCGGCTGAGCCGCAAGGAGGCCAGGGAAAAGGCGATCGACGCCCTGGCCCAGGTGGGCATTCCGGCGCCGGCACAGCGCGTGGACGACTATCCGCATGCGCTTTCGGGCGGCATGCGGCAGCGCGCCATGATCGCCATCGCGCTCGCCTGCCAGCCGAAGCTCATCATAGCCGACGAACCGACAACCGCACTCGACGTCACGGTCCAGGCCCAGATCGTCGATCTTCTGGTCGAGCTCAGCGAAAAGCACGGAACCGCACTTCTCTTCATCACCCATGATCTCGGCGTGGTGGCGGAAACCTGTGACCGCCTCATCACCATGTATGCCGGACAGGTGGTCGAGAACGCCACCGTCGACGATTTCCTGACCCGCCCGCTGCATCCCTACAGTTCCGGCCTGTTGCGGTCGATTCCCCGCATGAGCAGGCGCAAGACGACGCTGCCGTCGATCCCGGGCCGCGTGCCGACGATCGACGAGATGCCGGCCGGATGCAGGTTCGAGCCGCGCTGCGGCCATGCGCAGCCTCCCTGCAGGGCGGAACAGTCGCTGCTCACCGTCGACGGCATCCGCAAGGTCGCCTGCTGCCGATATGACGAATTCGTACTTCCAGGAGTGTTGAATTGACCCCAGCGCCCCTCGTTTCCGTCGACAGTCTCAAGATACACTTTCCGACCAAGCGCCGCGGCCAGACGGTGAAGGCGGTCGATGGCGTGACCTTCGACATCAGCCCCTCCACGACCCTTTCCATCATCGGCGAGTCGGGGTCAGGCAAATCGACCCTCGGCCGCGCACTCGTCTGCCTCACCCGGCCGACCGGCGGTACCGTGCTCCATGACGGCACCGACCCCTTCCGCCTGAAGAGTTCGGCACTGCGTCGACACCGGCGGGACTACCAGCTGATTTTTCAGGATCCGCATGCGGCGCTGGATCCGCGCATGACGATCCTCGAAAGCGTCCGCGAGCCGCTGGACGTGCTCGCCGAGCTTCCCAGGAAAGAACGTAACGACCGGGCGCATGCATTGCTCGAACGGGTGGGGATCGCGCCAGCGCTGCATGAGCGTTATCCGCACCAGCTGTCCGGCGGTCAGAAACAGCGCGTCAACATCGCACGCGCCCTGACGACACGCCCGAAGATCCTGGTCTGCGACGAAGTCGTGGCGGCGCTCGACGTATCGGTCCAGGCAGGCATCCTGAACCTCTTTGCCGATATCCAGCGCGATTTCGGGCTCACCTACGTATTCATCACCCATGACCTCTCGGTCGCCGCACATATCAGCGACGAAATCGCGGTGATGTATCTCGGCCAGTTCATGGAGAAAGGCCCGGCGGAAGCGATCCGGGACAATCCGCTGCACCCCTATACCCGGGCATTGCTGTCCGCGGAGCCCGAGCCTCTGCCGTCCGGCCTGCGGGAAAAGAGGCGCATTACGCTGGAAGGCGAAGTGCCGAGCCCGATCTCGCCTCCGTCCGCGTGCCGTTTTCACACCCGCTGTCCGCGCGCCGAACCGGTCTGCAGCCAGCAGGTGCCCGATTTCCGTCAACTCGAACCCGGGCGCTTCGTCGCCTGCCATTTCGCGGAGGAGATGCTTCAGAACGCCGACGACAGAACACGACCAGGCACGGGCGACCGGCCGGGGCAAAAACAGGCATGCGACTGATTGATGGAGAATTGACGCAGATGGATCTTGGACTCAAAGGGACCCGGATTATGATTACCGCGGCCGCCAGCGGCATCGGCCTGGAAATCGCCAGGGCGTTTCTCGCCGAGGGCGCAGCGGTCCACGCCTGCGACCTCGACGGTGGAGCTCTCGAGGACATGCGGAAGGAACTGCCCGGCACGCTCACTACGTCGGTCTGCGACGTCTCGGACCGCCAGGCCGTCGCCAAGTTCTTTTCAGAAGGGCTGGAGGCGCTCGGCGGGCTCGACTGCCTCGTCAACAATGCGGGAATTGCCGGCCCCACCGGGAGCGTCGACGAGATCGATCCGGCCGACTGGCAGAAGACCATGGACGTCAACACGACCGGGCAGTTCAACTGCGTCCGGCTGGCCGTGCCGGAACTGAAGAAGAGCGCCAATCCCAGCATCGTCAATCTCTCCTCGGCCGCCGGGCGGCTGGGATTTGCAATGCGGACACCGTATGCGGCTTCGAAATGGGCCGTCATTGGCTTTACGAAATCGCTTTCTATCGAGCTCGGGTCCTACGGCATCCGGGTCAACGCCATCCTTCCCGGCATCACGGCCGGGGCGCGCCAGGACAGGGTGCTTGCCGAAAAGGCGAAACTGAAGGGCATCACGCTCGAGGAAATGCGCGGAATCGCCCTCGACCGGGCATCGATCAAGGACTTCGTCTTGCCGCAGCAGATCGCCGACACGATCGTCTGCCTTGCCTCGAAACGGTTCGCCACCACGTCGGGACAGGTCATCAACGTCGACGGCGACCTCCAGATGCTGAACTGACATGACCATGACATCCGAGAAGCCCGCCACTCCGGCATCGACCGGAAACAAGCCGTCACTCCGGCAATTGCCAGGTCGTCAGGATGAATTCGGAAGAACTGCGGATGTCGCCGGCCAATGCCTTGCGCGCCGCCTTGCCGTCCCGCGCGGCCAGCGCCGCCACCAGAGCGGCGTGGTGTCCTTCGGCCCCGCCGCTGGTGAGACGCTGCGAGGCTCTGAGGTCGAGGTTGATCACCGGACCGACCTTCAGCCAGAGGCTTTCTATGATCGCGGTGAGGATACCGAGACCAGTCGATTCATAGACCGCGAAATGGAATTCCTTGTTGATCCGCAGGGCGTGCTCGACATCCGCGTTTCGCGAAAGCACGGCGGCACGAAACGCCTCGTCGAGTTCCGAGATGCGCTTCAATGCCGCTCCGCTGCAGACGGCCGCGGCTTCCTCGGCCGCGTAGCCCTCGATTTCGATGCGGATCTGCATGAGTTCGCGAAGCTTGCTCTGCGTCATCGGCGGAACGCTGACGGCGCGGTTCGGCAGCACCGTCAGAGCGCCTTCCGCCACAAGCCGGGCTACCGCCTCGCGCACCGGCATCATCGACACGCCGAGCGCTTCGGCCACCGATCGCAAAGAGAGTTTTTCGCCCGGAACGAGCTTCCCGGCCATCAAGAGCTGGCGCAACTCCGAGTAGACGCGTTCCCCGAGCGTCACGCGTTCGAGATGACCAATTTGTTTCAAGGCGACGTCTGTGGCGTTCTGCACGGTCGAATCCGAACAAGAATGAGTTTTAGGCCCAAGCATAACTGTGATCTGTGATCACGGCAAGAACCGGTTTCAAACATTTGCCTTGAGAGATTCCGAGGGAGCATACCATGAAAATAGCGATCGTCGGCGCCGGCCTGATCGGTACGTCCTGGGCCATCGTTTTCGCACGCGCCGGCCTTTCGGTCAATCTGACCGACGTCAGCCAGTCGCGGCTGGCGGAGGCCGAGCAGAAGCTCGCTTCCATGGGCGGCCTTACGCAGGAAGGGAGCTCGGCGACAGTGACCGCCTGCCGGACGCTCGCCGAAGCCGTCGCGGGAGCCCAGCTCGTCCAGGAATGCGGTCCCGAGGACGTGGACCTCAAGCGCCGGATTTTCGCGGAGCTGGATGCGCATGCGGACGAGGACGCCATCCTCGCCTCGTCGAGTTCGTCGATCGTCACGTCGTTGTTTGCCGGTGAACTTCGCGGCCGCCACCGCTGCCTCGTCGCCCACCCGCTCAATCCGCCGCATCTCGCGCCCCTCGTGGAACTGTGCGGCGGTCCCTGGACATCTCCCGACGTCATTTCCCGCGCCGCGGAGATCTACCAGCTGGCCGGCCAGACGCCGGTCGTCATCAACCGCGAGATCGAGGGCTTCGTCCTTAACCGGCTTCAGGCCGCGCTTCTTGCCGAATCCCTGCGCCTTGTCGGCGAAGGCATCATCAGTGCGGCCGACCTCGACAAGACGGTCAGCGAAGGTCTCGGCCTGCGCTGGTCCTTTCTCGGTCCTTTCGCGACGATCGAACTGAACGCACCGGGCGGCATCGACGACTATCTGCGGCGCTACGGAGGTGCATTCAGGAGCATCACCGCGACACCTCCGTCACCCGAAGTATGGGCGTCGGCAAACATCGAGCGCGTCGTGGAAAGCTGGGGGCGCAAACCTTCGCCGGAACAGCTGGCGGCGCGTTCCGCATGGCGCGATCGGCGTCTGGAAGCGCTGCGCCAGCACAAGCAACTACAGGAAAACCTAACGAAGGAAACCAAGGATGGCTACACAACGCAAAGTCATTATCACCTGCGCCGTGACGGGCGCGATCCACACGCCATCGATGTCGCCTCATCTTCCGGTGACCGCGGATGAAATTGCCGAAGCGGCGATCGGCGCTGCCGAAGCAGGGGCGGCCATCGTCCACCTGCATGCCCGCAATCCCGAGAACGGGCGTCCGGACCAGACGCCGGAAGGTTTCGAGCCCTTCCTCAAGGTCGTCAAGCAACGGTCGAACTGCGTGATCAACATCACGACGGGCGGAGCTCCCTGGATGAAGGTCGAGGAACGGGTGAAACCGGCGGCCGTGTTCAAGCCGGAAGTCGCGTCGCTCAACATGGGATCCTTCAACTTCGGCCTGTTTCCCATGCTCGATCGTTTCAAGGAGTTCAAACACGAATGGGAACGGGAAGCGCTGGAAGGCTCGCGCGACCTCATCTTCCGCAATACGTTCAAAGATATCGAATACGCGCTTAAAGCACTTTCGGAAGCCGAAACCCGCTTCGAATTCGAATGCTACGATACCGGCCATCTCTACAACCTGCATTATTTCCTGCAGAAGGGACTGGTGAAACCGCCGCTGTTCATCCAGACGGTCTTCGGCATTCTCGGCGGCACCAGCCCGCATCCCGAGGACGTCATGCACATGAAGCGGATTGCCGACCGACTGTTCGGCGACCAGTACCGCTGGTCGGTTCTGGGAGCGGGCAGAAACCAGCTGCCGATCGCCGCCATGGCCGCCGCCATGGGAGGTAACGTGCGCGTCGGGCTCGAGGACTCGCTGTGGATCGGGCCCGGCAAACTCGCCGAATCGAACGCCCAGCAGGTTACCCAGGCCCGCAAGATCATCGAAGGACTGGGGCTGGAAGTGGCAACGCCGGACGAGGCGCGCGAAATGCTCGCGCTGAAGGGTGGCGACCGCGTCAATTTCTGAACCGAAGCGCCCGCCCGGCCGGAACCGGGCGGGCGCTTCCGGCTCAGACGGTCGCGATGGGGGTCACAGGAGAGCCGATGGCACCGGGCAGGCGCAGCGGCGGCGCCGTCAGCAGGAACCGGCTTCGGCCGTTTTCGCGAAGCCATTGCGCCAGATCGTTCAGATACCAGAGTTCACCGAGCGGAATGCCGAGCTTGAAGAGGCAATGTTCGTGAAGCGGAAGATAGGAGCAGCAGGCATGCTGATCGCGGCCGGGATTGAGCTCGACCGCATAATTGTCGGCGATAATGGCGACGAGCCCGCTGTCGGTGACCCAATTGAGGAGCTGATCGTCGCGTCCGTCCAGCACCGGGCATGACCGCAGCAGCAAGGGCCCGTCCGGCTGCTTGTTCATTTCCAGGATCATCGTCGACAGGCCGGTGTGGAAACAGACCATGTCGCCCTTTTCCACTTCCACCCTGTCGGCTTCCATGATGCGCATGATGGCGTCGTAACCGACGGCGACGCGCTCGCGGCCGTGATGATGGGCGAGGTCGATCATCACCCCCCGCCCCTGCATGCTCCGTTCGGCGAGGCGTTCGACACCGAGAGACTTGGCCTTTACCGTCGACTGGCCCTTGCTCTCGTCCTCATCGTCCGGTCCGAGCAGGTCCACGCCTGCCCGGAAGCCGTTGTAGAATACGATCTCGGCTTCGCCGTCGTCATCGGCGTCGAATGTCGAGCCGACATGGCCGAGCGCGTCCCACTGGGTTGAATATTGCAGCGTCAGGATGGCGATATCGTCGTTGAGCACATCCGTCATGGTCGGATCCTCGCATACCATGCGATATCCGTAGCAGGGCTTCCCTTTGCGCATCGTGTGCTGCAGCACCGGTCCGGGGCGGCTGGGGTTGAGCCCGCCGCCGCCCGGATAGTCGAGGGGAAGCGACAGGCAGAAGGAGCGTCCCTCCTTCACTTCCGCAATCCCCTTCAGCACGACCTCCGGGGTCAGGAAATTGGTTCGGCCGAACTGGTCGTCGGGACCGAAATCCCCCCAGTTCGAACCATGGGGACGCTTTTTCCAACGGGGTTGGGAGGTCATGCGATGTCCTGATCCTGAGTTTACTGGGTCCCGCCGAGATAGGCATTGACCACTTCGCTGCGTGCAAGCAATTCGCTCGACGATCCGGCCATGCGGACTTCGCCGACATTGAGCACGATGCTTCTTTCCGAAAATTCGAGGGCCTGCGTGGCGTTCTGTTCCACGAGCAGGATCGTCTGGCCGGCGCGGCGCAGATCGTCGAGCAGGGAAAAGACGGTATCGACGATCTGCGGCGCCAGGCCCATGGAAGGTTCGTCGAGCATCAGGATTTTCGGCTCGCCGATGAGCGCGCGCCCGATGACGAGCATCTGCTGCTCGCCGCCGGAGAGGCTGCCGGCCTTCTGCAACCGGCGATCCTTCAGCTTGGGCATAATGGCATAGATCCGCTCCAGACCTTCCGCCGGCTTGCCCTTGCCGAGGCGCGAGCGGCCGAGCAGCAGGTTGTCCTCGACCGTCAGCGGGCCGAAGACGTGCCGTCCTTCCGGTACCTGCGCAATTCCGAGCCGGGCGATTTCGTGCGCCGGCAGGTCGTCAACGCGCCGGCCTTCGAACTCTATGGTGCCGGAGGTTACCGGCGCCAGACCGGAAATGGCCCGGAGCGTCGAGGACTTTCCCGAGCCGTTCGGCCCGATGATCGCCACGCATTCGCCACGGGCGACCGAGAACGATACGTCGCGAACCGCCACGATGCCCCGGTAGTGCACGGCGAGGGACTGGACATTCAGCATCATGACTTCCGTTTGCCGAGATAGGCCGTGATGACGGCGTCGTTGTTTCTTACCGCTTCGGGCGGTCCGACCGCGATCAGCCGGCCGTGATCGAGGACGGCCACGGTCGAGGCAAGTTCCATCACGAAGCTTACGTTGTGCTCGATCAGCAGCACCGAAATCCCGCGCGCCGGCAGCGTGCGGATGAAGGCTGCGAGATCCGCCGATTCCCGGGAATTGAGCCCCGATGCCGCCTCGTCGAGCAGCAGCAGTCGCGGTTGCGATGCCAGCGCCCTGGCGATCTCCATCAGCCGCACCCGGCCGAGCGGCAAGGTGCCCGCCGGTGCATCGCGGAAATCCTGGAGGCGCGTGTCCCGCAGGATGGCGTCGACGCGCTCGCCGGCTTCCCGCTCGCTCGCACCGCTTGCGCCCAGCCCGAAGATCTGGGTGAACAGATTGCCGCGAATGTGCCGGTGGGCTCCGACGATGACGTTGTCCCTGACAGACATTTCATGACAGATTTCCGGGATCTGGAAGGTTCTGCCGATCCCGCGTCCGGCGATCTTTTCCGGCGTCAGGCCTGAGATACGCTCGCCACCGAGCCTCACCTCGCCGGCGGTCGGCTTGATGAAACCGGTCATCACGTTGAACAGCGTCGATTTGCCGGCCCCGTTGGGTCCGATCACCGCAGTAATCGATGGCCCCTCGAAGCTGAAGCTGATGTTGCGGTTCGCCCACAGGCCACCGAAACGCATCCCGATATCGTCGATCTCGACTTTCACGTTCGCCCCTCGCTCACGCCGTTGCCGCCCGACGCTTCGTCACGGCGTCGCGCAGGGATAGCAGGATGCCCCAGAGCCCGCGCGGCTCCAGGGTCAGCATGACGACGACCAGCGCACCCAGCACAAGCCCGTAGGCGTTTTGCAATTGATGAAACCATTCCGGCATGAACGTCAGCAGGAAGGCACCGAAGGCCGCACCCCAGAGCGACCCTACACCGCCGACAGCAAGTGCAAGCAGGAGATTGATCGACGCGTCGATGGTAAAGCTCTCGGGGCTCACGAAACCGACATATTGGGCATAGAGCGCACCGGCGAGACCCGACAGCCCGGCCGAGAGCGCGAAGACCTCTGCCTTCAGCCTGGCCGTAGGAATGCCGCAGGAGCGCGCCGCCATCTCGGATTCGCGCATCGTGCGCATCGCGCGACCATAGGCCGTGTCCACCAGCCGGATCGCAAGCAGCATGACGGCGAAGCCGACGGCGCCGCTGAGATAATACATCACCACCGGCGAACGGGCCGAGAGCGATCCGATCGCCAGGGCCGGGATGCCGGTAATGCCGGAATAGCCGCCTGTCACATCCACCCATTCGACGAAGACCGCATGAAGGATCAGGCCGAGCGCGGCGGTGACCATGGCGAGATAGTAGCCCCGCAGACGCAGGACCGGCCTGCCGATCATGTAGCCGAGGACGGCAGGAACGAGGGTCGCGGCTACGATCCCCAGAACCGGCGGAAGGCCGCCGCGGACCGTGATGATCGCAGCCATGTAGGCGCCGATACCGTAGAACCCCGCCTGGCCGAGGGAGATCTGGCCGGCATATCCGAACAGCAGGGAAAGTCCGAGAACCAGAACGAGGTTGATGAAGGCGAAGATGAAGAGATTGAAAGTGCCGCCGGTCTGGATGAGCAGAGGCCCAAGAAGCCAGGCGATGGCGAGCACGAGCAGGACACGGGTTTGACGCGACATGGAAGCCCCTTACATGGCCTGGGTATGGCGCCGCTCTTCACGGCCGCCGAGAAGGCCGGAAGGGCGGATCATCAGCGCCAGAATGAGGACGGACAGGGCAACCGAATCCTTCAGGCCCGACGGCAGGACGGCAACCGAAGCCGCTTCGATCAGGCCGAGCGCAAAGCCGCCGAGGATTGCCGAGCTCGCACGCCCGAACCCGCCGAGGGCGCAGGCCGCGAACCCTTTCAGCGCCAGGGTGAAGCCCTGATCGTAGGTCGCGTTGGTCAGCGGCGTGATGAGGACGCCGGCAAGCGCGCCCAGCCCTCCGGAAAGGATGAAGCTCAGCCGCACGGTCGAACCGACATTGATACCCATCAGTTGCGCCGCCTCGCGGTCGATGGCGCAGGCCAGCATTTCCCGGCCGGTGCGGGAATGGGAAAAGAAGAACTTGAGGGCGATCATCACCAGTACGCCGATACCGATGACCCAGATTGCCTGCAGCTGCAGGACCGCGCCGAATATCCGCAGCGGCGGACCGGGGGTGAAAGGATCGAAATAAAGCGGATCCGGCCCAACCCACAGGAGAAGTGACGTCTTGACGATGACGGCAAGCCCGAGCGTGATCATGGCGAGCGTCATCACGCTGCCGCGCCGCACCCGCGAGATCGCCGCGAAGTCGATCAGCGCCCCCAGCGCCGCGACCAGCAGGATCGCCAGGATCGCGGCAAGCCACAGCGGCAGGGCGAAACTGCCCACCGCCACGGCCGTCAGTATCCCTCCGAGAACCACGAACTCGCCCTGGGCGAAGTTGATCACATCCGTCGCGTTGAAGATCAGGTTGAAGCCCAACCCGACCAGGGCATAAACGCTTCCGACCGTCAGCCCGGTGATGAAGAGCTGCAGGATTTCCGCAGATGTCATGATCCTCTCCCGCTCAGAAGCCGCGCTGCACGCCGACCATAGAGCCGTCCTTCACCTGGACGATCCACACCGAGTCCGAGCCCAGTCCCTCGTGGCTGTCGGGAGTATATGTATAGGAGCCGCCAGCCAGTTTCAGGCCTTGGATCTTCTCCATGCTCTCGGCCACCTTGGTCCTGTCGCCGCCGGCCTGCCTTATCGCCTCGGCGTAGATATGCACGGCATCCCAGCCGATGATGTCATAGATCGTCAGGTTGTAGTTCTCGCCGTTCTTCTCTTTGTATATACGGGCGAGTTCCTGCTGCTCGGCGGTAACCTGATCGGGCGCGTTCAGCGTCACCATATACACACCCTCGGCGGAGGCGCCGGCGCTCTTGATGATGGCGGCTGCCGCGACGCCCTGCGCCCCGATGACCGGCGCCGTATTGCCGAGCTGCGAACCGTTGCGCAAGGCGACCGACATGGTCGATCCCGATCCCCAGAGGATGATCGCGTCCGGCTGGGCGCCCAGGATCTTCGTCCATTCGGCCGTCGTATCGCTCGCGCCGTAATTGATCTTTTCCGCCCCGACGATCGGGATGTTCATCTGCTTCGCCTCGGTCTCGAGCGCGGCGAACGCTTCTGTACCGTAGGCGTCGCCGGTATAGAGTACCGCCACGTTCTTGGCGCCGAGCTTTTCGGAAGCGAATTTCAGGGCCGCCCGAGTGTTGTCTGCATCGCTCGTCTGACACCGGAAGATATAGGGATTGCCGAGCTTGGTGATCGATATGGTGTTCTGGAAGCCGCACATCGGCACCTTGGTTTCCATCAGCACCGGCGCGACGGCAAGCGCATTGCTTCCCTGGTTCGGCCCGATGACGCCATAGACCCCCTCCTCGGCCAGCCGGCGGAAATTCTGCACGGCCACATCGGCCCGGCTCTGGTCGTCGCGAATGACGAGCTCGATCTTGCGGCCGTCAATGCCGCCCTTGCCGTTGATGAATTCCACCGCCGACTTGATGCTTTCGACCACCGGAATGCCGAGCGAGCTGGCTGCGCCGCTCAGCGGTTCCGAAACACCGATCTTGATCGAATTCTCCTGCGCATGCGCAATGCCGCATGATGCCATCACCGCGACGGTGACGCATGCAGCGGACCAACGGAACAGGCCGTTCATCCTACCCTCCTTTGATATTGTGCAAATGCCGCAACAGTGGAATGATGCGACATCTCCTCAAGCACTCCATCGGCAAGAATGTGTGATGTGTGATCACAAGTCAAGCGATCCGGCGATTGCTTTTCTGCGCTGTGCGGCCAAAAAAATATGCTTGCCATGAAAAGTCACATGCGCCATATGTGTGATCACAGATCGCAGTTTTGGGAGGAATGGCGTGCCTATACGTTTGCCCGAGGAGGTCGTGCAGATCCGCGACACCGTTCGCGGATTCATCGATGAAGTCGTAGAGCCTCATGCGCAGCATATCGACCGGATGAATGAAATTCCGGAGGTCGTATTCGAGAAGGCGCGGGAGCTCGGCCTTTTCGGCTTCTCGATTCCGGAAGAATACGGTGGGCTCGGCACGAGCGAGCTCGTCTCCTCCGTGGCGGTCGAGACCATGAGCTACGGACCGGGCGGCGTCACGTTCTTCGTCGCGCCGAGCGCGCCGGCCGCCGCGATCAACCTCGTCGGCCGTGACGACCAGCGGCGGAAATATCTGCCCGGTCTCGCCGCCGGGGAACGTTTCGCCGCATTCTGCCTCAGCGAGGCGGGCGCGGGATCCGATGCCGCCGGCATCAAGACGAAAGCCGTGCGCGACAACGGCAAATGGAAGATCAGCGGTACGAAACTCTGGATCAGCCGCGCGGTAAAGGCGGATGTCTTCTTCGTTTCGGCCGTGACCGATCCTTCCAAGGGCGCCAAGGGCGGAATCACGATCTTCGCCCTGGACAAGCGGAAGGGCATCAATGTCGGCAAACCGGAATGGCAGCTCGGCGGCCGCGGATCCGGCAGCGCGGAAGTCCATTTCGATGAGGTCGAGGCGACGGACGACGAAGTTCTCGGCGAGATCGGTTATGGCTTCGATTCGCTGAAATTCATTCTTGGCCGGGCCCGGCTCTGGGCGGCAGCGCGCGCGGTGGGCGTCATCGGCCGAGCGCTGGAACTGAGCCTCGTCCATGCCGAGAACCGCGTACAGTTCGGCAAGAAGATCGGCGAATTCCAGGCCGTCAAGCACAAGATCGCCGATATGTCGGCGGACCTCTACACGGCAAGACTGCTGCTCTACCAAGCAGCCGAACTCTACGACGAGGGACAGGACCCGGCCCAGGAAGCAGCCTATGCCAAACTGTTCTGCAGCGAGGCGGCCGGTCGTGCCGCGGATGCGGCGATCCAGATTCATGGCGCGCTCGGCGTTTCGCAGGAATTCGGGGTCGAGCGGCTGTTCCGCGATGCACGTTCCTACCGCATCCTCGACGGCACGTCCGACATCCAGCGCGGCATGATCTCCAGCCGCGTCCAGAAAACCGGCATCGGTATCGGCCTCGCGCCGGGGGGGCTGGCATAATGGCGGTCGAGCGGGAAATCATCGAGGTCGATGTCTGCGTCGTCGGTGCCGGCGGCGCCGGCCTTAGGGTGGCCCACGAGGCCGCCCTCTGCGGCGCCAGGACGCTGGTCATGACGAAGGGACGCATCGCCGTTTCCGGTGCGACGGCAGTCGGCCTGGCGTCGTCTGCCGGTTTCGCCGTGCCGGACGGCTCGGGCGATCCGGAAGACAACGAAGACGTTCATTTCAACGACATCATGACCGCGGCACAAGGCTGTGCAGATCCCAAGCTCGTTCGCATCCTCGTGAGCGAAGCCGTGGATGCGGTCGCCGATCTCGACAAGTGGAACATCGATTTCATCCGCGATCCCGACACCGGCAAGCCGCTTGTGGCGCAGGGCGACTTCGCGTCGCGACCGCGTAACCGCAAGATCTACCACCACGGCAAGCCGATCACCGTCGCGCTGAAGCGCGAAAACGCGAAACTGGGCGTCCTCGCGCTGGAGCAGACCGCGGTTCTGAGCCTCATTCACGGCGCGCGTGGGGTCGAAGGCGTGATTGCCGTCGACAAGGAAGGAAAGTTCATCGAAATCCGCGCCGGCGCAACCGTTCTCACGACGGGCGGCGCCGGCCAGCTGTTCAAGCACAGCCTCATGCCGCCGGATATCACCGGTGATGGCTACGCGCTCGGTTACCGCGCCGGCGCGCCGCTTGCCAACATGGAGTTCATGCAGGCCGGGTTCGGCACGGTGAAACCTGCCCTGAACATGCTCTATACCTGGTTCTGGGCAGGTTTGCCGCCCTTTACCGACAAGGACGGCAGGCCGGTTGTCGAGGATACGGTTCCCGCATCGGCCGACATCAAGGCGGCGATGCTGAAGAAGGTCGATCACTATCCCTTCAGTTCGTCGGATGCCTCGCGCTGGCTCGAGATCGCCGCAAAGAACGCCATGCGCCAGGGCCGCGCCGACGAGCATGACGGCTTCTATCTCGATCTGCGAGGCACCAAACCCGGCGACATTCCGCAGAAGGGATTTTCCCAGCTGTGGAACGTTTCCAAGACATGGCTCCTGAAAAAGAACATCGACGTCGAGCAGCAACCTCTGAGGGTCGGCCTCTTCGGCCATGCGATCAACGGCGGCATCGTTATCGACGAGCATGGCCAGACGGCGGTGCCCGGGCTTCTTTCGGCGGGCGAGAATGCCGCGGGTCCCTATGGCGCCGACCGGCTCGGCGGAAACATGCTCCTCAACTGCCTCGTCTTCGGCAAACGCGCGGGCAAGCGGGCCGCGGAAATCGCGAAATCCCGCGGCCGTATCGCTTCCGATGAGGCCAATGCGCTCCTTTCCGAGGTCGTCGGGCGGCAGCAGCAGGGCGGAAAGCGGTCGATCAAGGAAGCGCACAAGGAAATCAAGCAGACGATGAGCGAGCATGCGCTCGTCGTTCGCAATGCAGCCGGACTGGAAGAGGCAGGACGAAAGCTCGGCGTTCTCTCGCAGGCCATGGCGGCAGGCGAATTCGCCGTAAAGTCCCGCAAGGACCTGATCGATTTCTATGAGGCCCGCAATCTCATCGACGTCGGCCGGGCGATGTGCGCCGCAGCCGGTCTGCGCAAGGAAACGCGGGGCAGCCACTATCGCGAGGACGCCGAGCAGGCGGATCCCGCCATGGCCCGGCCGATCATCATACATCTGGACGACAAGGGTGCGCCGCAGGCCGAGTTCGGCGCCTTCCGGTCATGAGCGCCGCCCCTGTCCGATGGACCGTCGAAGGCGCCTGCGCGCGGATTTCGCTGTACCGTCCCGAGGTGCTGAACGCCCTCGACGAAAGCAGCTATCTTGCGCTCGCCGACGCGTTCGACGAGATCGAGAAGAATACCGAGGTGAGCGTCGCCGTGCTTGACGGCGGCGGCTGCCGTGCCTTTTCGGCGGGTGCGGACCTCAAGTTCATGCGCAGCCTTGCCGGCGCCGACCTGCGCCGGTTCATCGAACTGAGCTGGCTGACCGGAGAGCGGATCGCCCGCTCCAACCTGCTGACGATCGCGCGGCTGAACGGTTATGTCCTGGGCGGCGGTGCCGAACTGGCGCTTGCCTGCAACCTGCGGATCGCGTCGGCCGATACGACGATCGGCTTTCCGGAAATGACCTATGGCAGCATTCCCGGCTCGGGCGCGGCGCAGCGTCTGCAAGAGCTGATCGGTCCGGCACGCGCCATCGAGATGATGGCCGGCGGACGCCGCCTGCCCGCGGCCGAAGCGCAGGCCATCGGCCTGGTCAACGCCGTCTGCGACAACACCGACGATACCGATGCCTGGCTCTCCCCGTTCGTGTCCCGGTCGAGAGAGGCGATCACCTACATGAAGGCTGCAATGCTCCTGAAGAACGAACCCCATGCCGCGGCTGCGTTCCACGGCCTCGTCAGCGCGACGCGCCAGGCCGATCCGGACTACCGTATGCGGACCCGGACATTCGATCGGGAGCACGGATGATGGGAAACACGGCAGCTGCGGACAAGGTCATGTCGGCCGACGATGCCGTCGCCCTCGTCAAGTCGGGAATGACGCTCGCCGTCGGCGGAGCCGGCGGGGTGCAGGAACCGGACGCGCTGATCGAGGCCCTCGTGGCGCGCTTCAACCGCGAGGGCGAGCCGCGAAACCTGGTCGAGATCCATGCGATCCGCACCGGCGAGATCGAAGGCCGGGGCACCAGCCTGTTCGGTGCGAAGGGGCTGGTTCGCCGGATGATCGGCGGATCCTTCTGGCCTGTCGGCGTGCCCGAGCTCATTCGCCGCATAAACGCCAACGAGATGGAAGCCTACAACTTCTCGATCGGCATCATCTACGCAATGCTGGAGGCGTCGGCGGCCGGGCGGCCGGGCGTCGTGAGCCGCGTCGGCACCGGCACCTTCCAGGATCCCGAACACGGTGGCGGCGCGCTCAATGCGATCTCCACGGAAAAGCTGGTACAGCCGATCGAGATCGATGGCGAACGCCTGCTGTACTACAAGGCACCGGCCGTCGACGTGGCCTTCATCCGCGCAACCTCGGCGGATGCCGACGGCAACCTGACATTCGAGGAAGAACCGGCTCTGATCGGAGCGCTGCTTCTGGCGCAGGCGGCACGCGCGAACGGCGGCAAGGTCATCGCGCAGGTCAAGCGCATAGTACCCGACGGCTCCATGCGCCCGCATGACGTGCGGGTGCCCGGCGTGCTCGTGGATGCGGTCGTGGTCAGCGAAAGCCAGCGCCAGATCACCCATTGCTTCTTCGACCCGACACTGACGGGTGCAGAAAGGCTGCCGCTATCCGCCATTCCGCGCCGGCCGATGGATGCCAACAAGGTCGTCATGCGGCGGGCTTTCCTGGAAGCGCAGAAAGGCGATCTTCTGGCGATCGGTTTCGGCATCGCCGGTTTCCTTCCGGCGGTGGCGATCGAGGAGAACGTCTTCGATCTGGTCTGCTTCACGATAGAGCACGGCGTTTTCGGCGGCATCAACGGCTATGCGGCCGGCGGAAAGACCTTTCCTGTCGCCCATAACCCGGCCGCCATTCTGGAAGCCCCCGACCAACTCCGCTTTTTCGCCGGCGGCGGCATCGACCGCGCCTTTCTCGGCGTCGGAGAGGTGGACGCGAAAGGCAACGTCAATGTCAGCCGCTTCGGCGAGCGCATACCCGGTGCCGGCGGCTTCGTGGAAATGACGCAGGGGATCAGGAACATCGTCTTCTGCATGGTGCTCGGAGACAAGGCTGCGCGAAAGGTCGTCGGCCAGGTTCAGGACATGAGCTTCAACGCCTCCGAGGCCGCACGCCGCGGCCAGAACATCCTCTATGTCAGCGAAAAGGCGGTGTTCAAGCTGACCGATCGGGGACTGACGCTCATAGAGATCGCCCCCGGCCTCGATGCCGAACGTGATGTCCTGGCCCATCTCGGCACCCCGATCGCGGTCGCGGAAAACCTCCGGGTGATGCCCGGGATATGTTTCAGCGAAGAGACCATGGGCCTGCGGGAACGCTGGCTCGCCGAACAGAACCAGCAGAGCGAGACTGCCTGATGAAAAAGCTCATGTCCGCCCAGGACGCGATTGCATTGATCGAGGACGGCGCGACAGTCGCCGTTGCTGGAACCGGCCCGGTGCTCGAACCCGACCTCCTGCTCTCGACGCTCGAAAAGCGTTTCCTGGATGAGGGCCATCCCAGGCATCTCTATCTGTTCAGCCCCATGCTTCCCGGCGATCGCGCAGGCGACGGCGGCTTCAACTGCTTCGCCCATCCCGGCATGTTGCGAAAGGTTTTCGGCGCATCCTTCGCCAAGGCGAGACACCCGAAGTTCCTGGATCTGATGCGCGACGGTTCCGTCGAAGGCTATATCACCGGCATGGGCATCATGATCCAGCTCCTGACCGCGATCGGAGCCGGGAAGCCTGGCGTCATCACGAATGTCGGACTGGGTACCTTCATCGATCCCCGCATGGGCGGCGGCGCAATGAACGCCCAGTCGACGCGACCGCCCGTCAAGCTGATCCAGCTCGAAGGCGAGGACTACCTCTTCTATCCGAGCCAGAAGCTCGATGTCGCGCTCATCCGCGGCACAACCGCTGACGAGAACGGATATATCAGTTTCGAGGAAGAGCCCAACACGCTCGGCGCCCTCGAAATGGCCATGGCCTGCAAGGCTTCCGGCGGAAAGGTGATCGTCCAGGTCAAACGCGTCGCGCGCGCCAACAGCCTCGACCCGCGGCTGGTCAGGATCCCCGGAACGCTGGTGGACGCCGTCGTCGTGCATCCGAACCAGACGCAGGTCTCGCCGGGCATGTCCGATCCCGCGCAGGGATGGAGCCCATTTCTTGCCGGCGCCCTGAAGCATCCGTTGTCGGATATCAGGCCGCTTCCGCTGACCGCCGAAAAGGTCATGCTGAGACGTGCGGCCCTGCATCTGAGACGCGGCGACGTCATCAATCTCGGCGCGGGCGTCTCGACCCGCCTCCCGATCCTGGCGCTCGAGGAGGAGGCGCTCGACGACGTGACCTTCACCAACGAGCACGGTATCTTCGGCGGGTTGATGGCGACGGCGATCGGTGGCTCCTTCGTACCCGCGCTGAATGCCGACGCGATCATGGATTCCGTCTTCCAGTTCAACTACTACGATGGCGGCGGCCTGGACATTACCTTCCTCGGGATCGGCGAGGTCGACGCCACCGGCAATCTGAACGTCAGCCGGTTCGGGCCGGAATTGAACGGGCCCGGCGGTTTCATCAACATCACCTCCAAGACGAAGCGGATCGTGTTCTGCGGCTCGCTGACGAGCGGAAAACTGCAGAGCGAAATCGCCGATGGCCGCATGACGATCACGCAGGAAGGCAAGTTCCGCAAGTTCGTGCCGTCCGTCGAAGAAGTGACGTTCAACGCCCAGATGGCGCTCGGGCGCGGCCAGGAAGTGCATTACATCACCGACCGCTGCTCTTTCCGCCTCGAGGCCGAAGGCCCGGTGCTCGTCGAAATCATGCCCGGCATAGACCTCGATCGCGACATCCGCCGGCAGGTCGGCTTCGACCTGAAGGTCTCGCCGTCTCTTCGCGAAACCCCGAAAACACTTCTGGCCGAAGGGCCGTTCGGATTGAAAACCTATTGGGAGGAATAGAATGATTGAAGCACCGGAGCCGGTCGTACTCGGAGTATGGTTCGAAGATTTCGTCGTCGGGGAGGAGCGCCTTTCGCCGGGCAGGACGATCGGCGAATCCGATCTCGCCAACTTTGCGGGACTGACCGGCGACTACAGCCAGGTCCACACCGACGAGGAATTCTGCAAGAAGACGGAATTCGGCACCCGCATCGCGCACGGCCTCTTCGGCCTTGCCGTGGCGCAGGGCCTGATGTGGCGAACCAATTACACACAGGGGACGGGCGTCGCTTCCGTCGGCTGGGACAAATACGCCTTCAAGGGTCCGATCAAGATCGGCGATACCGTACGGGTCCGCTGGAAAGTGGTCCACAAGCGCGAAAGCAAGAGCAAGCCGAACATGGGGCTCATCACGGAATTCATCGAACTGGTCAACCAGCGCGGCGAGGTCGTCCAGAGCGGCGAACACATCACGCTGATCCGGAGGCGTCCGAAATGAGCGCCCCGGATTTTCGGTATCTCAAGGTCGAAACGGAAGGCGCCGTCGCCGTCATCACCCTCAACCGGCCGGAAGTCCTCAATGCCTGCAATCCGGATACGCATCGCGAAGTGCAGGCTGCGATGGACTGGGTCGACCGCGCCGAAGATATCAAGGTCGCGATCCTGACCGGCGCCGGGCGCGCCTTCTGCTCCGGGTCGGATCTGCGCGAGGTCTCGAAGTTCCAGGGCGTCGAGGCGCAGCGCTATCTGCAGCTCGATTTCACCACCAAGAACCGGGTTGCCGCCTGCACCAAACCGGTGATCGCCGCCCTGCACGGCCATGTGGCAGGTGGAGGTTTCGAACTGGCATTGGCCTGCGACATGCGTTTCGTGGCGGAGAACGTGCTTTTCTCGCTGCCGGAAATCAATATCGGCACGATCCCCGGTTCCGGCGGCCTGCAGCGGCTTCCGCCGATCGTCGGGCTGGGTATCGCCAAGGAATGGGCGATGACCGGCCGCCGCATCGATGCGGCGGAGGCCCACCGGACCGGCCTGGCAAACCACGTCTATCCGCTGGAGACTTTCCTGGACGAGACCAGGAAATTTGCCCGGGATCTCGCCACCCGAAGCGCCAAGGCCCTCTTCCTGTCGAAAGTGGCCCTCGACCCCACGCCGCCTGCGAGCGCCGGCATGATCGGCGTCTATCATATGCTGGCTTCGGAAGCCTGCCACGACGACCCGGTCTACAGGGAACGGGCCGGTGGTTTTGGAAAGAAAGCCGAGCGTGCATAAAGGCCGGGTTACCGGCCTTTTTTCTGCCTTTGCTTCAGCCGGCCGGAAGGGCGCGGACCTCGTCGGCGGTGCGGGAAATCGCAGCGGCGATGATCGAGGTCGTCGAGTAGACCGCGATATCGATGCCCCGACGCCGCATCGACGCGACGTCCTCGGCGCTTTTCGTGAAGATCATCGGTCTCCTGCCGACGCTGCGGATATCGGAAACCACACCGTCGATCGCCTTTGCCACATCCGGGTGAGACGGGTTCCCAGGCTGCCCCATCGACATCGACAGATCCGCAGGGCCGATGAACAGCGCATCGATGCCGTCAAGGCCGGCGATCGCACGTACATGCGACAGTGCTTCGGCATCCTCGATCTGCGGGATGACCAGGGTGCGCTCGGCGGCGCGGGCGACGTGCTCTGCTACGGTCGTCATGCCGTGCCGGCCGGCGCGTGCCGTCGTGGCCATGCCGCGCATGCCACGCGGCGGATAATGGGCGGCGGCCAGAAGCGCCTCGGCATCCGCCTGCGACTTGACATGCGGGACGACGACGCCTTCCGCACCGGCATCGAGAATGCGAAGCACCTCGCCTGCCGTCATGCCGACCGTCCTGACGATAGCCGAGAGGCCCACCGCCTCCGCAGCGCGAATCTGATGCTCGATCGATTCGATGCTTGACGCCCCATGCTCGCTGTCGATGATGGCGAAGTCGAAGCCGGCATAACCGAGCATTTCGACGACAGCGGGCGACGGGATCATTACAAAGGCACCCAAAAGCGTTTCGCCGTTACGGATGCGTGTTCTCAGACTAGGCTTCACGAATTCCTCCCAAATTAGCTTGCCAAACCGTGATCTGTGATCACATATAATGAGCCGGCAAGGAGTTGTCCAGCAGATGGATGACGGGGAGGAACAGTTTATGAAAATGTTTGATCTGTCGGGAAAAACCGCGATCGTGACGGGAGGCAACGGCGGCATAGGCCTTGCCATGGCATCGGCGCTCGGCGAAGCCGGTGCCTCGATCGCTCTTGTGGCACGCGATCCCGCCAAGGGCTCCAAGGCCGTTGAGGAATTGAACCGGCAGGATATCGAGGCAGCGTTCTTTGCCTGCGACGTGACCATCGAGCAATCCATCCGGGACACGGTGGCGTCGGTGGCGGATCGCTTCGGTTCGGTCGATATTCTGGTCAACAATGCCGGGATGGCAATCCGCAAGCGCCCGGAAGACTACTCGCTCGCCGAATGGCATCGGGTGATCGACACCAACCTGACGAGCGCCTTTCTGTTTGCGCATGCCGCCTACCCCCACATGCGCAAAGCCGGAGGCGGCAAGATCGTCAATATCGGCTCGATCATGTCCCACCTCGCCGCGCCCTTCACCGTCGCCTATTCCGCCAGCAAGGGCGGTCTGGTGCAGATGACGAAGTCGCTCGCAACCGCCTGGGCAACCGATCATATCCAGGTAAACGCCATCCTGCCGGGCTGGATCGATACCGACCTCACCGTCTCCGCGCGGGAAGAAGTCGAAGGGCTTCACGACAATGTTATGCGCCGAACCCCGGCAAAACGCTGGGGCGCACCCGGCGACTTCAGGGGGCCGGTTGTCTTTCTTTCCTCCAGCGCCTCGGATTTCGTCACCGGTACGCAGCTGTTTGTCGATGGAGGTTATTCCGCACAGGCCTGACGACGACGCCGAGCCCGGTCGGAGCGGCCGGGCTTGCCAGAAACCTTTGCGTCCCGTACTGTGATCACAGATACATGATTTCAGTTAAGGAGTATCGTCAGCAGGCTTTCATCATGGGAGGAGAAAAGTGATGAAGACATGCAGCCTAGTAAAAAGCAGTGCAGCAGCCGTTCTGATCGCATTTGCAGGGATGACATCCGCAGGTGCACAAGCGCCGGCCGCCGATGCCGGATGCACCAACCCGGTGCAGGCGAAGGGCTTCAAGACATGCGCGGACATAGCGAAAGCCGAGGAGGAAGGCGCGCTGGTGTTCTATGCGACCGACATCGAGTCGGGCACGGTCAAGGTCCTCAAGGATTTCGAGACGCTCTATCCCAAGATCAAGACCAGTTACGTCCGGCTCCAGGCGGGTGCGCTTTACGCCCGCCTACTCGCCGAGCGCCAGGGACAGAGCTATCTTGCCGACATCTTCCAGATCGGCGATGTCGGTCTCGTCATGGACTTCCAGAAACGTGACGGCTACGCCAACTACGTTTCCCCGGAGATGGCCGCCTACAAGTCGGAGTACAAGAGCAATCCGGAAGGCCTCTGGACATGGGCCGTGCTGATGCCGGCGGGCCTCGCCTATAATCCGAACGTGACGGCCAGCCAGGACGCGCCGAAGGACTGGAACGATCTCCTCGATCCCAAGTGGCAAGGGGTCGTCAGCATGAAATCCGCGAATTCGGGCATGCAGCACGTCACCTGGTACCAGATCAAGGAACATGTATCGCAGGACTACTGGGACAAGTTCGCCGATCTGAAACCCCGCGCGTTCGATTCCATGGTCCAGCAGTTCGACCGCCTGGTGAACGGCGAGGACAAGGTCGCGATGACCGCTCAATACGCGGCCTATCTCGAATATCGCGCCAAGGGCGCGCCGATCGCCTTCGTCGCACCCGCATCCGGCCTGCCGTCGGGACCGGAAGTGGTGGGGATCGTCAAGGAAGCGCCTCACGCCAATGCCGCACGTCTCTTCCTGGATTGGTACCTCTCAACGGAAGGGCAGAAGGCATCCGTCACGCACTGGTATTTCCATTCTCCCCGAGAGGATGTCGCTCCGCCCGAAGGCGCCCTGCCGCTGAGCCAGATGAAACTGCTCTTCCCGGCTGACTGGGAGGCCTATGCATCGACCAGGCCAGACTTCCTTCGTCAGATGCGCTCGATGTCCGGCCTCCAGTAAGCGGGAGAAAATTCTTGGCTTTGCAATCCATCGACACCGATGCCGGGCTTCGCCGGCGCGGCCTGGGTATGACGACGCAGGGCATTATCACCACGGTGATAATGCTCGCCTGCGCCGCGCTCGTACTCTATCCGCTGTTCTTCCTGTTTGCGGAATCGCTGAATGTCGGCGATCCGCAGACCTTTCCGCCCGACAGGATCGGATTGGGCAACTACGCGGACATGCTGCTCGACTGGCGCATCATCGGCAACACGCTGAAGGTGGCATTCTTTTCGACCGGCATTTCCGTACTCATCGGCTTCATGCTGGCATGGATACTGACGCGGACGGAGATTCCCGGCCGCGCCATCCTCGAGCGGCTGATGGAAGTGCCGTTCTACGTGACGCCGCTCGTGGGCGCACTGTCCTGGAGCATCCTGGCGGCGCCGCAGAGCGGCTTCCTGAACCAGGCTTGGGCCTATCTCGGCGGCTCGAACCGTCTCCTCGACGTCTATACGCCACTCGGCGTCGCCTGGGTCATGGCTCTTTTCGAAGGCAGCGTCGCTTTCGTGATGATCTCGGCGGCGATGAAATCGATGGATCCCGCGCTCGAAGAAGGTGCGCGGGTGATCGGCGCGAGCAAGCTGCGGACGATGA
This sequence comes from Neorhizobium sp., assembly GCA_052038935.1. Lineage (GTDB taxonomy): Bacteria > Pseudomonadota > Alphaproteobacteria > Rhizobiales > Rhizobiaceae > Neorhizobium. Next base: position 31,373 of record JBQGDG010000310.1, read on the forward strand.
TCACCGTCACCCTGCCGCTTGTCGCGCCCGGCGTGCTGGGGGCCGCCATCTTCGTCTTTGCCGAAATGCTGGGTTCTTTCGCAGCCGCGCTGGTGCTCGGCATTCCCGGGCATTTCTACGTCATCACCACGGCGATCTGGGAGCTCACCCTCTCCTATCCGCCGGATTACGGCAGAGCCTCCGCACTCGGCATTTCGCTGTTCCTCATCATGTTCGCCACGCTCGCGTTCTATCGCTGGCTGCTGCGCAAGGGCACCTATTCGACGATTTCGGGCAAGGCCTTCCGGCCACGCCGGATGCAGATGGGCCGCTGGACCTGGGTGCTCGCAGGCCTCTGCTGGTTCTATGTCTTCGTCGCCGTCATCATGCCGCTCGGCGCGCTGATCCTGACGTCCTTCGAGAAGTTCGCCACCGTGCTGATGCATCAGGCGCAATTCACGGTGCAGAATTATCTGACGGCCTTCAGCCTCGCTTCCGTGCGCGATGCGATCATCAACAGCCTCGTTCTCGGCCTGGCCACGGCGACCATCGGCGTCTTCGTCATGGCGCTGCTCGTCTGGATCATCTACCGGTCCCGCATGCCGGGATCCGGCATCATCGAGTATATCGTCATGTTCCCGCAGGCAGTGCCGCGCATGGTCTTCGGCCTGGCGATCCTCTGGGCCTGGCTCAACATGCCCGTGCCGCTCTACGGCACGCTCTGGCTGCTCGGCATCGGTTACTTCACCGTCCTGCTGCCGCTTGGCGTGCGTACCCTCGCCGGCGTGGTGCTTCAGGTGGACAAGAGCCTGGAAGAATGCGCCCGCGTCTGCGGCGCCTCCTGGACACACCAGCTGCGCACGGTCACGCTGCCACTTCTCAAGCCCGGCATCCTGGCGGCATGGCTGCTCCTGTTCATTGCCAGCGTCCGCGAACTCGGCGTCTCCATCTACCTCATGGGGCCGAATTCGAAGGTGATCGCACCCGCCATCGTCAGTTCCTGGTCGAGTGCCGGGACGGAGCTCACCGCCGCCATGGCGGTCATCCAGACCGTCACCATCTTCATCGCCGTCATGCTCATGTTCTGGGTAACCGCGCGTCTGTCCAACAAGGGAAAAGAATCATGAAACAGGCGGAACGCATGAAAAACATTGCGGAATCCCCTCAGGAGACGAATGTCGGCGCGGTTGAGAAGCCGGCACAGGCAGCCCATATCGTCGTGTCTGATCTGGTCATCAAATATGGTGCCTATACCGCCGTTCACGGCGTCAGCTTCGACATTCCGAAAGGAGAGCATCTGACGCTTCTTGGCCCCTCCGGCTGTGGCAAGACGACGACGCTGCGCTCGATCGCAGGCCTCGAATACCCGTCGAGCGGCGAAATCCGGATCGGCGGGCAACCGGTCTATTCCTCCGCCAGCCGCATCAACGTCCCGACGGAAAAACGGGGCGTGTCGATGGTGTTCCAGTCCTACGCCATCTGGCCGCACATGACGGTCTTCGAGAACGTCGCCTATGGCCTCAAGGTCAGGAAGCTGCCGGCTGAGGCGATCCGCGCGGCCGTCGAGAAGTCTCTCGATCTCGTCCAGATGCGACGGTATGCCGACCGGCCGGCGTCGCAGCTTTCCGGCGGCCAGCAGCAGCGCATCGCGCTCGCCCGCGCGATCGCCTTCGAGCCGAGCGTCGTGCTTTTCGACGAACCTCTTTCCAATCTCGACGCAAAATTGCGCGGCGAGATGCGGGTGGAGCTGAAAAACCTGCAGCAGACCCTCGGCATCAGTTCCATCTACGTGACGCACGATCAGGAAGAGGCGTTCGCGATTTCGGATCGTGTCGTGGTCATGAACGACGGCCGGATCGAACAGATTGGCGGCCCGCGGGACATCTACGACCGCCCGCGCAACAGTTTCGTCGCCGACTTCGTGGGCTCGGCCAATCTCGTCGAAGGACGCGTGGACGACGCGGAAAAGGCTACCGGCCACATCACGTTCCGGACGAATTCGGGCCTGCCGCTCAAGGCGTTTTCGCCGCGTCCGGTAGAGGGCAACGAAACCCAGGTCGCGATCCGCACCGCCTATATCGGGCTCGGCCCGACGGCGACCAGCCACGACAACCGTATCGAAGGGCATGTCTCGCGGCGGATGTTCCACGGCGACTTCGTGCAATACCTCATCGACTGGCCGGCCGGGCAGCTGGTGGTTCGCCGCCCGCCGGCGGAACTGATCGAGGAGGGCGTGACCGTGACGATCGCATTCGACGCCGAACATTGCGTTCTGCTCGAGGCGACCAGGGGCTGACCAGGATAACAAGGGGAGGAACAGATGAGAAATTGCGTAACAGCCGCTTTGCTGGTGATGGCAACGACGATTGCTGCACCGACATATGCCCAGGAGGATGCCCGCGCCGAGGCCTGCGCGAAACCGGTGGAGGTGAAGGGCTTTTCGACCTGCGCCGACGTCGCCAAGGCCGAACAGGAAGGCAGGCTGGTACTCTATTCGCCGGCGCCGGAACCCGGCACGGTGAAGATCCTGGAGGAGTTCAACAAGCTCTTTCCCAACATCGAGACCAGCTATGTGCGCCTTCAGACAGGTGCTCTCTACGCTCGCCTGATGGCGGAACGCCAGGCGGGCAGCTATCTGGCGGACGTGCTGCACATGTCGGACCAGACCCTGGTCTACGATTTCCAGGGCAAGGACGGCTTTGCGCGCTACGCCTCGCCGCAGCTTTCCCATTTCAGCGCCGAATACAAGAGCCAGCCGCAAGGCTTCTGGACCTGGGGAGCCGTCATCATGGCGGGCTTCGCCTACAATCCGGCATTCCTCAAGCCCGAGCAGGTTCCCAAGACCTGGGCCGAGATCAACGGTGAGCTGTGGAACGGATCCGTCAGCGTCAAATCGAGCAATTCCGGCCTGCAGTTCCTGACCTGGGAACTCGTCGGCCGGGCAAACGGCGGCGATGCCTTCTGGGAAAAATTCTCCGAACTCAAGCCGAAAGCCTTCGATTCATACGTCCAGCAATACGATCGTATCGTCAACGGCGACGACAAGCTGGCGGTGACCGCCCAGTATTCCGGTTATCTGCTCTATCACCAGAAGGGCGCTCCGATGAGCTTCGTCGCGCCGAGCGACGGTCTGCCCGCCGGCCCCGAAATCTGGGGCGTGATGAAGCAGGCGCCGAACCCGGAAGCGGGCCGGCTGTTCCTCGACTGGTTCCTGTCGCCGCTGGGGCAGAAGGTACAGGCTGAGAACATATTCCTTCACTCGCCCCGTACCGACGTCGCTCCGCCGCCCGGCGGCCTGCCGATCTCCGACCTCAAGCTGCTCTTCCTCAAGGAAACGCCCGAATTGCTGGGCCGCCGCAAGGAGTTCGTCAGGATGTGGAGCGCCATGAGCGGATTGCGCTGACGATTTCCAGGCCGCCGCGGCACGTGGCGGCCTAACCTCCTGCGTCCTGATGCGAGACCGCAATGCAACCGATCATGAGCGAATTCCGGACGGCTTTCATCGGTGCGGTGATCGTTGCTCTCGGATCGATCAGCATGGCGATCTACACGCCGGCGATGCCGCTTCTGGTACACGAATTCTCGACGACCGTGGCCGCCGTCCAGTTCACCCTCACCATCTACCTCGCCGGGTATGCGGCGGCCCTACTGGCATGCGGCCCATTGTCGGATGCCTATGGCCGCCGCCTGACGGCGATCGGGTTTATCCTGATCTATATGATCGGCTGTGCGGTGGCGCTGGCCGCTTTCTCGGTGGAAATGCTGACGGTTGCGCGGCTCCTGCAGGGGATCGGCGCGGCAGCGGGCGTATCCGTTTCCCGGGCGATCGTCCGCGATCAGTATCAGGGTCAGGCCTCGGCGCGGATCCTGAGCCTGATCGGGCTGATCTTCGCCGCCGGGCCTGCCGTCGCACCGACGCTCGGGGGTATTGTCCTGACGACGTTCGGCTGGCACGCGCTCTTCGTGACGATGGCAGGCTATTCCGTCTTCTCGCTCACCGTCGTCGCATTCTTCTGCAAGGAGACGCACAAAGGGCGAGGCGTGGATATGATCCGGCCGGCGACGATGTTCCTCAACTACAAGGCGATCCTCGCCGACCGGCACTTTCTGCACGGCAGCCTGCTGCTGGGCCTGACCGTCGGCGGCATCTACACCCTGGCGGTCATTCTCTCCTTCATCCTGATCGAGGTGGTGCATCTCTCACCGACACAATTCGGCATGGCGATGCTGCTGCAGACCGGTGCCTATTTCATCGGAAGCGTCATCACGGCACGGCTCCTGAGGCGGATGGACAGCCAGCGTCTCGTCACCATCGGCGTGGGGATCGTCGTTGTCGCCAGCGCCGCGCTCGCAGCCGCCGGCCTGCTGACGACCTCGGTCTGGACCATAATGCTGCCGGTCGGCCTGTGGGCATTCGGTTCGTCATTCATCATCCCGGGCGCGACGACGCTGGCGCTGGCGGGCTTCCCGCTGATTGCCGGAGCGGCGTCGTCCATGGTCGGCTTCATGCAGATCGGTGGCGGCCTCGTCGGATCGCTTCTCGTCGCCTCGCTCCTTTCCACGCCGCTGGCGGCGCTCTATACAATCCTGCCTGTCATGGCGATTGCAGCCGCCACCTACCGGGTGGGCTACCTGTTGCGGAACCGCCTCTAGCCTGCCGCACCTGCGGGGCAGTCGATATCTTGCGCGCGAGGACTGAATCAAATGGGCACTCGAGAACTGATCTCTGCGGTCACCGCCATAGTCGGGCCGCGTCATTGCCTGACCGATCCCGCCCGCACGGAGCGCTTCCGCAAGGGGTTCCGATCCGGCGAAGGAGACGCCGCGATGGTGGTGGTCCCCGGCAGTCTCATCGAACTCTGGAAGGTTCTCCAGCTCGTCGTCGCCGCCGACTGCATCGTCATCATGCAGGCCGCCAATACCGGTCTGACGGAGGGCTCGACGCCCAAGGGCAGCTATGACCGCGACGTCGTCGTCATCTCTACGCGCAGGCTCAACCGCCTGCATGTGCTGGACGAGGGCCGTCAGGTCGTCAGCCACCCGGGCGGCACGCTGTTCGAACTGGAGAAACTGCTGCGGGGATACGGGCGCGAGCCGCATTCGGTCATCGGTTCCTCATGCATCGGCGCTTCGATCGTCGGCGGGGTCTGCAACAATTCCGGCGGCGCGCTGGTACGTCGCGGTCCGGTCTATACCGAACTGGCGCTGTTTGCCCGGCGCACCGCCTCCGGCAACCTCGAACTCGTCAACCATCTCGGCATCGATCTGGGGGAGACGCCGGAGGATATCCTGGGGCGCCTCGATCGCGGCGATATCGATCCCGGCAAGGTCAGGCAGGATGCGGGCCGCGCCTCCAATGACGGTTACCCCGCCCGCGTCCGGGCGGTGGATGCCGAGACCCCTGCCCGTTTCAACGCCGATCCCGGCGGCCTGTTCGAGGCTTCCGGTTCGGCCGGAAAGGTCGCGATCTTCGCCGTCAGGCTCGATACCTTTCCGACCGAGAACGACACAAAGGTCTATTATATCGGCACCGACGACACGCGGGCACTCGGCCTTCTGCGCCGCCGGCTCCTGACCGAACTGCCCGAGCTCCCGATCAGCGGCGAATACCTGCATCGCGACTGCTTCGACCTTGCGCATCGTTACGGCAAGGACCTGTTGATGATGATCCACCGGCTCGGAACGGACCGGCTGCCGACCTTCTTCGCGTTGAAGGGCTCGATGGACGCGCGGCTGGAAAAGCTGCGCTTTCTGCCGCGCAATCTCACCGACCGCGTGATGCAGGCTTTCTCGCGCTTCATGCCCGAAGCCCTGCCGGCGCGGCTTCTCGATTTCCGCCGTCGTTTCGAGCATCATCTGATCCTCAAGGTGTCCGGTACGACAAGAGCCCAGACGGAAGGCATGCTGAACGAAACCGTGGGCGCCGGCGGCTGGTTTCTCTGCGATCCGGCCGAGGCGAAGAAGGCGATGCTGCACCGCTTCGTCGCGGCAAGTGCCGCCGTTCGCTACGGCGCCGTCCATCCGGAGGAGGTCGAGGACATCCTGGCGCTGGACATCGCGCTTCGCCGCAACGACGAGGACTGGTTCGAACGGCTACCACCGGAAATCGAGGCCAAGATCGAGCGAAAGATCTATTACGGCCACTTCCTCTGCCACGTGCTGCATCAGGACTATGTCGTGAAGAAGGGATGCGATCCGAAGGCGCTGAAGGCCGAGATGCTGGCGCTTCTCGACGCCCGCGGTGCCGAATACCCGGCCGAGCACAATGTCGGTCACATCTATGCCGCCAAGCCGGATCTCGCAGCGCATTACGTCGCGCTCGATCCGACAAACAGCTTCAATCCCGGCATCGGCAGGACCTCGCGCCTGCGTTTCCACGGCCGGGGCTGTGATTGCGACCCTGTTTCGGGCGAGCCGACAGTCAGGTGTGAATGAAACTATCCGGAAAACGCGTAGCGGGTTGTTATTCCATCCGGGGGCCATGGCGGGCTACCCGGAAGCCGCCATGCCGGGATCGGGCCGGTTCCCCGAGCAGGTGGTCGATAGCCGAGGTCTCCCGGGAGATGCACCGCGCCGGCCGGCGACGACTTCATCGAATTCTGCGGCGTCGCAGCCGGCGGCTCTCGGCGTAATCCGACGATTACGCCGAGGATTTGGGTAGCCTTGCCCCCCGTGACGATGGATGGCCTATCGGCCCACGGCCAGATCGCTCGCGACGCTGAACGACGCTTCCGTCTTCGCGGTGATCTCATCGACGGAAACACCTTGCGCCAGTTCGATCAGCGTCACCTGCGGCGGTCCGCTACGGGCGAAGGTAAAGACGCCCAGGTCGGTGATGACGAGATCGGCGACACGCTTGCCGGTCAGCGGCAGGTCGCATTCCTTCAGGAGCTTCGGCACGCCCTTGGCTTCGTGTTCCATCACGACCACGACGCGCTTTACGCCTGCGACGAGGTCCATCGCGCCGCCCATGCCCTTCACCATCTTGCCGGGGATCATCCAGTTGGCGAGGTCGCCGGCTTCCGAAACCTGCATCGCGCCGAGGATGGAGAGATCGATATGACCGCCGCGGATCATCGCGAAACTGTCTGCCGATGAGAAATAGCTGGTCTTGCGGAGTTCGGTGATCGTCTGCTTGCCGGCATTGATGAGGTCGGCGTCTTCCTCACCCTCGAAGGGGAACGGCCCCATGCCGAGCATGCCGTTCTCACTCTGCAGCGTCACTTCCATTCCATCGGGAATGAAGTTCGCGACGAGAGTGGGAATGCCGATGCCGAGATTGACGTAGAAGCCGTCCTGAAGTTCCCTTGCGGCGCGCGCCGCCATCTGTTCGCGGGTCCAAGCCATATCAGGCGATCTCCGTTTCTCTGGGCCGAACCGTCCGCTGCTCGATGCGCTTTTCCGGGTTGGCCACATGCACGATCTTGTTGACGAAGATGCCGGGCGTGTGGATGTGATCGGGATCGATCTCGCCCGCAGGAACGAGATGCTCGACCTCGGCCACCGTCAGCTTCGCCGCCGTCGCCATCATCGGATTGAAGTTGCGAGCCGTCTTGCGATAGACGAGATTGCCCTCGGTATCCGCCTTCCAGGCGTGTACGAGGGAGACGTCGGCGAAAAGTCCGGTCTCCATGACGTAGTCGTCCTCGCCGAAGCGGCGGACTTCCTTGCCCTCGGCGATCAGCGTGCCGACGCCGGTCCTGGTATAGAAGGCCGGAATACCTGCGCCGCCTGCCCGGATACGCTCGGCAAGCGTGCCCTGCGGATTGAATTCGAGCTCGAGCGCGCCGGACAGATACTGTTCGGCAAACAGCTTGTTCTCGCCCACATAGGACGAGATCATCTTCCTGATCTGCTTTGTCTCGAGCAGGATGCCGAGGCCGTAACCGTCCACACCCGCATTGTTGGAAATGACCGTAAGGTCCCTGACGCCGGAAAGGCGTACGGCCTCGATCAGGCTCGCTGGAATACCGCACAGGCCAAAACCGCCGGACATGATGGTCATGCCATCGGCAAGTTCTCCCGCCAGCGCTTCAGCGGCGCTAGGAACGACTTTTCTCACAACTTCCTCCCTTGACTGCCTTGCAACGGGCGCTGCCCGGCAGGGAAAGATTAAGGGCTGGCGGGGCACCGGTGTTAGCCGTATTTATACTGCAAACGGGAGGAGCAAGGAATGGAAGAGGATGCCGCAAGCCTGCGTCTGTCGTTGCAGGAGATGCCGGTGCCGATGGTCTACGCGACCCATCGCATCATCCGTGACTGCAATGCGGAGTTCTGTACCCTGTTCGGCTACCAGCGCGCCGAACTCGTCGGGAGAAGCTTTGCGCGGCTCTATCCGAAACAGGCCGATTTCGTCCGGACAGGGCGGATGTGGCGGGCGCATCTTCCCGGCGGACAGGTCTATACCGACGAGCGGATCATGACCGCAAGCGACGGGCGACGGTTCTGGTGTCGGGTCCACGGCCGCACCCGTCATCCGACCGATCCGTTCGCGCAGGTGCTCTATTGCTTTCAGCCGCTCGCCCGTTCTGTTGCAAAGAGCAGCATCTCGCTGACGGACCGGCAAAGACAGATCGTCACGCTGGTTTCCCAGGGCAAGACGAACCAGCAGATCGCCGATGAGCTCGGTCTGTCCCGACGAACGATCGAATCGCATCGCGCCCGGCTGATGAATGCTGCGGGGCTCAGGAATGCTGCAGAACTCGCCGCTCGGTTCCAGAGCGGGCGGTGAAGGCTCCGTGGTCCTGAACCGGTCCGGGCTGTTTGCCTATCGTTTATTGATCGGCGACCTATGATAAGCTGGGACGTCATCCGGGTACGGGTCGATGGAACGTCGTCTGGCAGCAGTCCTGTTCGCAGACGTCGTCGGTTACGGTCGTCACAGCCGGGCCGACGAGGAAAAGACGCGTGAGCGTTTCAATTCCGACCTGCGGGAACTGATCGAACCCATCATCACGCGTCATTCGGGCCGGCTGGTGAAAACCATGGGGGACGGCATTCTCGCCGAATTCAGGAGCGTCGTCGACGCAACCTGCTGCGCGGTCAAATGGCAAACCGAAAAATCCGAGGCCGCATCGTCCCGGCCACAGGCAGACATCCTGACATTCAGGATCGGGATCAATCTCGGCGACATCATCGTCGAGCCGCCGGACATTCATGGGGACGGCGTCAATATCGCCGCGCGGCTGCAGGAGCTCGCGGAGCCCGGTGGCATAGCCCTGTCGGGCGCAGCCTACGATCAGGTTCATTCGAAGGTCCCCTGCGACTTCAAATTCGTCGGGTCGCGCCGGCTCAAGAGTATTCCCGATCCGATACGGGTCTATCAGGCCATCCTCGACCGACCGAAGGCGGAACCGGACGTGACGGAGAGCGCTTCAGGAAAGCCGACCGGTGCTTCGAGCGAGGTGGACGACGACCGGGCTGTCCGCTTCTGCAAGGCGCGTGACGGGATCAGGCTCGCTTACTCCATCAGCGGCCATGGCTTGCCGATCATCCGGGCCGCCCACTGGATGTCCCACCTGCAGCACGACTGGGACAGCCCGATCTGGCGGCACTGGATACTCGCCCTTTCGAGCAACAACACCCTCGTGCGCTATGACGAGCGATGCAACGGCCTGTCGTCCTGGAGTGCCGACGACATTTCCTTCGACGCCATGGTCTCGGACCTGGAACACGTGATCGAAGCAGCCGGGTTTGCCCGCTTCACGTTGCTCGGCATATCCCAGGGCTGCGCGATGTCGATCGCCTATGCTGTCCGCCATCCGGAGCGCGTATCCGGACTGATACTCTACGGCGGTTACGAGAAGGGGTGGCGGGCGCGCGGCAATCCGCACGAAATTGCAACGCGTGAAGCCCTGGCCGTGCTGATGCGGGAGGGCTGGGGAAAGAGCAACCCGATTTTCCGGCAGTTGTTCGCGTCGATCTTCATCAAGGGTGCGGGTCCGAAGCATTTCGCCTGGATGGACGAGCTGCAGCGAAGGACGATATCGCCGGAAAACGCCTGGCGGCTGCAGAATGCGTTTGCGGATATCGACGTGACGGATCTTCTCCCTCAGGTGAAAGTGCCGACACTCATACTCCATTCCCGCGAGGACGCCGTCGCGCCCGTGGAAAGCGGGCGGACCTTCGCGCTGGAGATCCCTGGCGCCAGGTTCGTCGAACTGGACAGTCCGAACCATATTCTGATGGAGGACGAACCGGCCTTTCATGCCTTCATAGAACACGTCATGGCATTCATTTCGTCGACCGGTTCCCGAGACTTCGGGGAGGGCTGAGGTTCGACCGGCACGGAGCGATATCGCAAGCGGCTCCTTATTCCGCACGAGACGAGACGCTGTGCCGCGGCGGCAACACTCCCGGGCCAAAGATGAGTTTCTTTGTCAATTTTATTGTGACCGAGCACGGCAGGCGCTAGCAGATGTCTGATTGTAGTCTGCTAGGTGCTCTATGGCGGAGAATGGGGACGAACTGCTCGGTATGTTTCTCGCGCATAGGCCGAAGCTTCTGAGTTACTTTTCGGCGCGGTCGCTGTCTCGGGAAGAGTCGGAGGATCTCGCCCAGGAGGCATGGATCAAGCTCTCCCGCAACGGAGAAGCCGCCTTTGCCGCACCGATCCCGTATCTGATGCGGATTGCCCGCAGTCTCGCCATCGATTTCGGCCGCAGCAGGGCTCGCACTTTGACCACCATGGAGATCGATGATCTTCTCGACATAAGTGACGCCGGCGCAACGCCGGAGAAGACGACCGAAGACCGCGACCAGTTGCTTGTCCTCCAGAAAATCCTCCAGGAGCTGCCGCAACGCCAGCGGCGTATGCTGCTGGCCTCGAGGCTGGAAAACCGCAGGCATACGGATATCGCCGGCGATTTCGGAGTATCGGTGCGCACCGTCGAGATGGAAATCCGCAAGGCGATCCTTTATTGCGGCAAGCGTCTCGACGACATAAATCAGCTTTAGAATTTCGGTTTTTCCGTTCGCGGTCGTTTATAGATCAGCAACGGAGCGCGCGAACGCGGCTGCCGGCAAGATGAAGGGTCAGTCGTGAGCCAGGATTTCGAGGCTCTGAAGAGCGAGGCGACAGCGTGGCTTGTCCGGATCACCTCCGGAAACGCCACCACGGATGATGCCGATGCCCTGAAGCGCTGGCGTGCGATCAGTCCGAGCCATAATCGCGCATTCGAGGAAACCGTTCTCCTGTGGAGAAGAATGGGCGGCGGCGTTGCACAGCCCCGGCGGCACGGCATGTCCCGACGGGCGCTGGTCCTCTCGGGCGGTCTGGCCGCCAGCGCGGCCGTCGCCGGCGTCGGGTTTTCCAGTCTCGGATATCTCCCGTCGCTGACTGCGCTGACCTCGGACTACGCAACCGTGGTCGGCCAGCAGAGCACGATCGATCTGCCCGACGGATCGCGGGCGACGCTCGATGGCGATACCGCGCTCTCGCTGGACTATTCCTCCGTCGAACGGCGTCTCGATCTCGCGTCCGGCGCCGCGGTCTTCGATGTCGCCGGTGACGCGGTGCGCCCCTTCGTCGTTTCCGCCGCGGCGGGAGAAACCAGGACATTCGGCAGGAGCTTTTCCGTGCAGCACGGTTCCGGGGACGTCGTTCTCGAATGTCTCGACGGGCTTCTGGACGTGCGCTGTCGCGGGACCCTCGCCTTGAGAACCGGAGAAACGGTGACATATTCGGCAGCGGGGCTCGGCGAACGCTCGCGCCTGGATCTGGAAACCGCATCGTCCTGGCGAAGGGGCCTGCTGGTCTTCAACAACCGCTCGCTCGAAAATGTCATCGCCGACGTGAACCGGCACCGGCGCGGCAAGGTGATCATCGCCAGCCAGCGCCTGCGCTCGCGCCGCGTATCCGGCGTCTTTCACCTGTCGCGGCCCGACGAGATACTCCGCCATCTGGAAGTGACGTTCAACGTCCAAAGCTACGGCCTGGCCGGCGGGATCGTCATCCTGCGATAAATAATCCGGAAAATGTCGTCCGGCGTTTCGGGTATCGCCTTTCCCATCGTCTTATTCATTGAAGGCCATCGATCACTGGCCGGTAATGTCGTGCACAGGGGGCGTAACGATGGGGAAACTGGATATTGGCGGCGCAGGATACGGCGGGAGGGCGAAATCTTCGAAACGCCGTCCACTACTCGCAATTGCAGCCTTTGCGCTGTCCTGCTCGGCGGCTTTCGCCCAGAACGCCAGCTACTCGATCCCTTCCGGGCCGCTCGACACCGGACTGACACGCTTCGGATCCGCCAGCGGCATCCAGGTTCTCTATGACAGCGCCACGACCGCCAATCTGCGCACCAGCGGAGTGAGCGGCAGCAGGAGCCCGCAGGAGGCCCTCGGCCAGCTGCTGCAGGGCACGAACCTCACCTATCGTTTCACCAGTCCGACCAGCGTCACGATCGTCAATCCCGCAGCCGGTCAGGCAGTCTCTGCCGGCGGCGAGACTGAACTGCCGGCAATCGTCCTGCAGAGCGGAGGCGAGACCGGCTGGGGACCCGTCGAAGGCTTCGTTGCGACCCGAAGCCTGACGGCGACGAAGACCGACACGCCGCTGCTGGAAACGCCCCAGTCCATTTCGATCGTCAGTGCCGACCAGATCGAAGCCCAGAATGCGACGTCGGTAGGCGCGACGCTGCGTTATACGTCCGGCGTCAACGGCGAGACCACCGGCGCGGGCGACACGCGCTACGGCGGCCTCACCATCCGCGGCTTCGACATGAACAGCGAAGCATTTTTCCGCGACGGGCTGAAGCTTCCGGGAACCGCCTACAGCGACTTCCAGACGCTCGACCCCTATGGAGCGGAGCGAATCGAAGTCCTCAAGGGTCCGAGCTCGATCCTTTACGGCCAGAACGGACCGGGTGGACTGGTCAACTACGTCAGCAAGCGGCCGACGACCGATCCTATCCGCGAAGTATCGCTGCAGGGCGGCAGCTTCGGGCGTGTCGAAACCCATTTCGATTTCGGCGGCGCGATCGGAGAAGGCACCGACTGGAGCTATCGCCTGACAGGCGTCGGCCGCTCCAGCGGATCCCAGGTGGATTTCGTCGATGACGACCGGTTCTTCATCGCTCCGGCGCTGACCTACAGCCCCGATGAGGATACATCGCTGACGATCCTCGGCAACTATCAGCGCGATCGCGCCGGGTGGGGCCTGCAATTCATGCCGGCGCTCGGCACGGTGTTCGACAATGACGGACGGAAAATTCCGATCGATCGTTTTCTCGGCGAACGCGATTTCGACTACTACAACACCAGTCAGGCGTCGATCGGTTACCTTTTCGAGCACAGTTTCTCCGAAGACCTCACGGTCCGCCAGAACGTTAGGTACTCCCATCTCGCCAACGACCAGGAGATCGTCTACGGCGGCGGATATCTCGGCGATCCGGCGGACGGCATCATCGCTCGCTATTCGGACAAGGGTCGGTCCAGGCTCGATACGTTCGCGATCGACAACCAGCTGCAGTACGAATTCGGCACGGGCCCTGCCGCGCACACGCTGCTCGGCGGCATCGACTATCGCTGGACGCGTTTCGCGGACAAGTCGGACTACTACAATGCGGATCCGATCGACGTCTTCGATCCGGTCTATAGCGGTGCGCCGGTATTCGGCGGCAACACGCGCGATGCGGTGACCGGCCAGCACCAGGTCGGCCTCTATCTGCAGGATCAGATCAAGATCGACCGCTGGTCCTTTGCCCTCGGCGGCCGATACGACTGGGCGACGACCGACGTCGAAGATCATCTAGCCGGCGGCAAGACCGACAAGTCGGTTTCCGATTTCAGCGGCAGGGCCGGGGTCGTCTATACCTTCGACAACGGCATTGCGCCCTACCTCAGCTATACGGAATCCTTCTCGCAGCCCCTCGATGTCGATACGAACGGCGCACTCTTCGAGCCCGAGACCGGACGCCAGTGGGAAGCCGGCATAAAATTCCAGCCGACCGGCTTCGACAGCTTCGTCACCGCTTCGGTTTTCCATCTCGTGCGCGACAACGTCATCCGTTACGACGCCGTCGGCGGGTCGTTCGCCGCCATGCAGACCGGCCAGATCACCTCGCAGGGTATCGAACTCGAAGGCGTCGCCAGCCTGACCGACAACTTCAATCTGCGCCTCGCCTACACCTATCTCGATGTCGAGATCACCGAGGATCCGGATGGCGGCAACGAGGGCCGCTGGCCGACCACGATCCCCCGCCACACGGCTTCGGTATGGGGTGACTACCGCATCAGCGACGGAAGCGCCCTCGATGGCCTGGGCTTCGGCCTCGGCGCTCGCTATGTCGGCTCGACCTACGGCGACGACGCCAACTCGTTCAAGGTACCCGCCGCTGTCGTGTTCGATGCGGCCCTGAGCTTCAAGCGCGAAAACTACGAGCTGTCGCTGAATGCCAGCAATCTCTTCGACAAGGAATATGTGGCATCCTGCTTCAACGACAGTTTCGGCTGCTTCTATGCCGAAGGCCGCAGGGTGATGGCGAAGGCGACAGTCCGCTGGTGAAAGGCGGCCTGTTGAACCGCAGGAACTTTCTCGGGGCGCTCGCCGTGTCGGCGTCGGCTTTGCCGGCGTTCGGCGCCGGGCGTCCCGAACGCATCGTCTGCCTGGAATGGACCGCGGCAGAAATTGTCAGCGGACTGGGCCGCCATCCGGTCGCTGTCGCGGACCTGGCCGGCTACAGGGAGTGGGCTGTCGAGCCCGCCCTTCCCGAAACGACCGTCGATCTCGGCTCGCGCAGCGAACCGAATGTCGAAGTGATCCGTGCTCTTGCACCCGACCTGATCGTCACGGCACAGGGATATGGCGTCGACGAAAGACAGATGAGCCGCTTCGCGCCGGTTGTCACCTTGCCGCTCTACGACGGCAGGGCGCTGCCGCTATCCGCCGCGGTCGAAGAGACCCGCCGGCTTGCGATCGTCATGCAGCGCCAGGCCGAGGCGGAATTCCTGATTGATGAAACGGCGAGGGAGTTCGAAGACTTATCGAAATCCTTCGACGGCCGCGATCTGCCGCCTGTTGCCATCATCAGCCTGTTCGACGACCGCCATGTCCGGATATACGGCAGGGGCGGACTGTTTCAGGACGTGATGGACAGGCTGGGCATCGTCAATGCCTGGTCGGGCGAGACATCGGCCTGGGGTTTTTCCACGGCCAGCATCGCCGATCTCGTCCGGCTCGAGGGCGCGTTGATCATGTCCTTGAACCCGGTGCCCGAGAACGTCGCCATCCGGGTCAGGCAGAGCACGCTATGGGCAAATCTGCCGGCCGTGCGGGATGACCGGGTGATCGGCATACCACCGGTCTGGCCCTTTGGCGGGCTTGGTGCGGCGCGCCGTTTCGCGCATTTCCTGGCGACCGGCCTGAACAGCCGATGACCGCTTTCCTGAAACAAAGGGCGTCCTTCCTCGCATTGCTGGTGCTGCTCGCCGTCCCGGCAGCCCTGCTGTCCGCCGATGCGGCATTGGAGCTCCTACCCCTGGCATCCTGGCCTTCCGCCGTCCTGCAGGCCGACCTGCGCGATCCCGCCCAATTGCTGGCGCGTCATTCCTTCCTGCCGCAGATCGCGGTCGCGATGCTGGCGGGCGCGGCTCTTGCCCTGTCCGGCGTGCTGCTGCAGCAGGCGCTGAAAAACCCGCTCGCCGAACCGACAACGCTCGGGACATCCGCCGGGGCCGGCCTCGCCCTCACTCTCGCGGCGATATTTGCGCCGTGGATGCTCGAGAACGGACGGGAACTGATCGCGCTCGGCGGAGCCGCCGCTGCAACCGCAATCGTTTTCCTGATTGCAAGCGGCGGACGTCTGTCTGTATCCGCCTTGGTACTCGCCGGCATGATTGTCGCGATGACGGCTTCGGCCGCGACCGCGGTCTTCCTCTCCCTGTTCACGGACTATCTGGGCGAACTGTTCATCTGGCAGAGCGGCTCTCTGGTGCAGAACGGCGACAGGCTCGCATTCCAGCTCGCCTCGCGGCTTCTGCCCGCGGCCGCCGTCACCCTTCTCATGGCGCGTCCGCTCTCCGCTCTGGCCATGGACGATACGACGATGTCGTCGGTAGGCCTCAAGCCTTGGCAGGTGCGGCTGATCGCCGTCGGCCTGGCGGTCGCCCTGGCGGCAAGCGTCGCCGCCGCGGTCGGCGTCATCGCTTTCATCGGCCTCGCGGCACCGGTTCTCGCCCGCGCCACGGGAGCGAGAACCTTCGGACAGGTGGCGGCCCGCGCAACCGTCATCGGCGGCCTTCTCCTCCTGCTTGTCGATCGGCTGGCCGAGATTTTGTTCTCCAACGAAATGCCCGCAGGATCGCTGACGGCACTGGTCGGCGCTCCGCTGCTCTTCATGCTGATCGGCAGAATACCGGCCGATATCGGATCCTACGACGTCGCGGCCGGCCGGCGATCGGTCGCCGGTCTGCGAGCGATCCTCTATGCCGGCCTGTCGATTGCCGTTCTGGTGATCGTGGCGCTGACCGTCGGTCCGACCGTCGATGGCCATTCCATCGCATTCTCTCCGCTGACCGAGACGTTCGAATTTCGCTGGCCACGGGTACTCGGAGCGGCGTCCGCCGGCAGTCTGCTCGCGATCGCAGGCTGCACGATGCAGAGGATAAGCGCCAATCCGCTTGCTGCGCCTGAGGGGCTCGGCATTTCCGGCGGCGCCACGATCGGAGTGCTGGCGCTCTTGACGATGACGAGCGGGACAGATCCGGCGAAGCTTGCGGTCGGCGCCGCTATCGGAGCCCTGATCGCCTGCCTGCTTGTAACCGTCTTTGCCTGGAGGGGCGGCTTCCGCCCGGAACGCATGCTCCTTTGCGGCCTTGCGGTCACCATGCTCGCCACCGCCTGGGCGTCGGTTTTTCTCGCTACCGGCGATCCCCGCACCACCTGGGTGATGACATGGCTTTCGGGATCGACCTACCGCATCGGGGCGGATCAGGCCGTTCTCGCGGCCGGTGTCTGCCTGGCGGCACTCCTCGCCATCCCGCTTCTGGAGCGATGGCTGACGGTATTGCCACTCGGCCGGAGCGTCGCCTCCGCGCTCGGCATATCGGTTGCCGCCGCCTGGGGCGTCAGCTTCCTGGTCTCGGCGGTCGCGACCGGCCTGGCGACGCTTCTGGTCGGCCCCCTGAGCTTCGTTGGGCTGACCGCCCCCCATCTGGCGCGGCTGATCGGTCTTCAGGACGCAAGGCCGCAGATGCTGGGATCGGCCGTCATCGGCGCCGGGCTGATGATCGCGGCGGACTGGCTGGGAAGGATCATCGTGTTCCCGTGGGAAACGCCTGCCGGCATCATCGCCGCCTTCCTCGGCGGCCCATACATGCTTTGGGCTTTGCGCCGACGTCGGTAAACGGGCCGGATCCGCGCGAATGGCCGCAATCCGGGCCCACTGATCGTGATCGGCACGATCGCAGGTCTCCGAAACGAATTCGACGCGTTCTCCGGCCGGGCGATCCCCGCTATTCGGAGCCTCCCTGCGATCCCTCGCCGTCTCCGCCAACGATACTGTAGTCCATGGCGCGCCGTATGTGGCTTCGCATAAGCGATCCGGCGAGACCACTATCGCGCGACATCATCGCTCGTGCGATCTGCCAATGTTCGTCCTGTGCCTGGGGACGACGCCCGGGCCTGTTGCCCGCACGTTTCCTGTAGAGCGACAGAAGGTAGTAGAGATCCTCGGAGAGCAATGTCGAAATGCGCTGGTTTCCGGAACCGGCGGCGATAGCCGCATGAAAGTCGAACACGGCCGTTGCCGGCACATTGCCCGGTGTCGTCAACTCGACGAGTTCGACCAGCGCCGCATCGCTCATGCGCTGTGTCGCGAGCTCGCATGCCTTGCCCTCCAGCGCTTCCCGCAGCTCGAATATCTCGCGGATCTCCCGGGCGTTGAGGTTGATGACGGTGGCTTTCTGGTATGGGTTGCGCTCGACGAGGTTGCGGCCCTGCAGTCGTCTCACGGCCTCGCGCACCGGCCCGCGGCTCATATTGAGCTGTCTGGCCAGCGACGCCTCGTTGACCAGCGAACCAAGCGACATTTCCCCCTCGATGATCATTTCCGTTATTCGCGCCAGAGCGATCTCCGCAAGCGTCCGCTGTCGGATATCATCGCCAACATCATCAACTGTAGACACTTTTAATCTTCTCCCGCTACGTATTACGTAATAATCTGCAAAACTGTTGACACTTTAGCAGACGGCATCTAGATGTAAATGGATCCTGGAGGAGGATATCCGTATGTTGCATGTCATTAATCCCGCTCGCGCGCATCGTTGCCTCAAGCTCATCGGCAGCGCCGCGCTGATGTCCGTCATTATCGCTGCGGCATCGCCGGCATCGGCGCAGGATAGCTATCCGAGCAAGCCTGTCACCCTCATCGTCGGCTCGTCGGCGGGAGGCGGAGGAGATATCGTTGCCCGAGCCGTCGCCGACAGGATCGAACCGCTTCTCGGCCAACCCGTTATCGTCGACAACCGCCCCGGCGCAAGCGGCAACATCGCCGCCGAGATCGTCGCCAAGTCGCCGCCGGATGGATATCAGCTGCTGCTGGCCTATACCGGCCACGTCATCAATCCTGCGCTGTTCCGGTCCCTCCCCTTCGACCCGATCACCGATTTTACGCCGGTCACGATGTTTGCCACCAACACCACGGTCCTGATCGTGCCGGCTGGTTCCCCCTACAAGACCGCCAGGGATCTGATCGATACGGGGAAGGCCGACCCCGGCTCGTTGAACTTCGGAACGATGCTCGGCACATCCCAGCATCTCGCCGCTGCGCTGTTCGGTTCGCTGAGCGGACTGGAATTCCAGACCATCCCCTACAAGGGAAATGGCGAGGCCATGCAGGATCTCCTCGGAGGACGCCTCGATTTCATGTTCAGCACCTTGCAGGCCAGCCAGGCAGCCATAAAGGCGGGCAGCGTCAGGGCGATCGCCGTGACGGGCCAGACGCGATCGAAACTCCTTCCTGATGTACCGACCATCGCCGAAAGCGGGGTCGAGGGCTTCAATTCGGTCGGCTGGTACGGCTTTCTGGCGCCCAAGGATACCCCGCAGCCGATCGTGGAAAAACTCTACGAGGCGACCAGAAAGGCCCTCGACGGCGCGGAACTGTCGGCGGCCATGGCAAGCATGGGCAATGAGAGCACCAGCCTCACACCGGCGGAATTCCAGTCCTTCATCGCAGCCGAAGTGCCGCGGTGGCAGAAACTCGTAACCGAAATCGGATTGGAGCAGCAGTGATGAGCATGCCGGAAAAACAGCCGATCGATGTCCTGGCGCTCTATCCTGCCGTGGCCGACATCCAGGACGTCAAGCTGCGCCAGGGCGTCATCGAAATCTGGGAGGAGATGTGGGAGGCGAGCGCGTGGCAATCGATCGAGGATGTTCCGACATCGGGTGAAATCGCCTATCCCAACCTGCCGCATACCCAGTGCATCGTCGAGATGGCGATTGCCGTCGCGGATGCATTCGAGCGCCATCACAAGGTGAAGGTCGACCGGGACATCCTTATCGCCGCAGCCGTCCTGCAGGATGCCAGCAAGGTGGTGGAATATCGCCCCGACGGTAAGGGCGGCGCGCAGCATACGGATATCGGCAGGAACTACCTTCACGGTTTCTGGTGCGCGCATCTGATCGCCAAGCGCGAGCTTCCGCATGCGGTAGCGCATATCGCACTCACCCACGGTTCTGCAGCCCCTCGTTTCCCGGAGAGCATCGAGGGCAAGATCCTCTATTATGTCGACCAGCTCGACGTGATCGCGATCCATGGCGACCGCTGGACGAAAAAACTGATGATCACGAAGTGATTTCCCGATGGCGACGGGCCGCCGGTCGTCCCGTCGAACAGCCATCCCGCCTTGCACGGAGAGATAGATGAACAGCAAACGAAGCGAATTGCGTCGTCTGATAGACGCGCCCGAAATTCTGATCACGCCCGGTGTATTCGACGCCTTCAGCGCCCGGATGGTCGAGAAGGCCGGGTTCAGGACGGCCTCGATCTCGGGGGCCGGCGTGTCCGAAAGCCGGCTCGGAATGCCGGACAGGGGCATCATGGGCTACGACAGGAATGTCGAGACCTCCCGGGATCTCGCCAATCGCACCGATCTTCTGCTGCAGGCCGATGCCGATACCGGCTACGGCAATGCGCTCAACGTCTATTTTACCGTCCGCGGGTTCGAGAATGCCGGCGTCGCCGCTATCATGATCGAGGACCAGGTATGGCCGAAACGGTGCGGTCATATGGCCGGCAAGGACGTCATTTCCGCCGAGGAAATGGTCGACAAGGTGCATGCGGCATGTGAGGCGCGGCGCGATCCCGACCTGCTGATCAAGGCGCGCACCGACGCTGCCGGCGTCCACGGACTTTCCGAAGCGATCCGGCGGCTCAATCTGTATGCGGAGGCAGGCGCCGATTGCCTCTTTGCGGATGCGCTGTTGTCCGAAGAGGACATCGCGACCGTGGTGCGGAACGTTTCCAAGCCGCTTTCCGTCAACATGGGTCTTGGAATACGCCAGAGACGGACCACGCCGCTCATTCATCCGCGACGGCTGGAGGAGATCGGCGTTGCGCAGATCAGCTATCCCCGGCTGTTGTCCACGGCGGCCCTCAACGGCATGGGCAAGGCGCTCGCCGCCTTCGAGGAAATGCTGGCTTCCGACCAACCCGTCGACCGGCCGGATCTTCTGGTCTCGTTCGAAGAGCTGAATGACCTCATGGGCATCGGCGAACTCGACGAACTGGAGAAACGCTTCAGCCGCGGTCAAAAGGCCTGATACCTGCATCGCAAAGGAGGAAGCGCATGCACGTCCACAAGAACCTCGGCTCCGCCGCCCTGTTCGTTTGTATCGGCCTCGGCGCCGTGATCATCTCCCTGCTGAATTACGATATCGGCTCGATGCGCCGCATGGGTCCGGGATTCTTCCCTCTGGCGGTCGGTGCGATGCTTGCCCTACTCGGGCTCGTCCTGCTGGGACAGTCGCTGCGCCTCGCAACTGACGACTGGGTCGGTCGTTGCAATCTGCGGGTCGTCCTTCCCCTGATGTCCGGCATCCTGGCCTTCGGTCTCCTGATCAGGCCCTATGGCCTGGTGGCCGCCACGTCGGCAATGACGTGCATCGCCGCCTTCGCAGTCAGGGATGTGCGACCGTGGGAGCTTCTGGCCATCATCGCGCTGCAATGCATCCTCGCCGTCGGCATCTTTGTCATGGCCCTTGGCATGCCGATCAGCGTCTGGGGTTGAGCAATGGATCTTTTCTCCAATCTGGCCCTGGGCTTCGACGTCGCGTTCTCGCTGGACAACCTCCTCTACTGCTTCGTCGGCGCGCTTCTCGGCACGGCCATCGGGGTCCTGCCCGGCGTCGGCCCCCTGGTCACCATCTCCGTCCTGCTGCCGATGACGTTCAGCCTTCCGCCGGAAGGTGCCCTCATCATGCTGGCCGGCATCTATTACGGGGCGGCTTACGGCGGATCGACCACCGCGATTCTCGTCAATCTTCCCGGCGAGTCGTCCTCCGTCGTCACCGCCCTCGACGGCTATGCGATGGCCCAGCAGGGGCGTGCGGGAACGGCGCTCTCCATCGCCGCGATCAGTTCCCTGGTGGCCGGGTGTATCGGGACGGTGCTTATCGCGCTGTTTGCCGCACCCCTCGCTTCCGCGGCACTGAGCTTCGGACCGGCCGAATATTTTTCGCTCATGCTTCTCGCGCTCGTCCTCAGCGCATCCCTGGTCCACGGACCGCTCATCAAGGGCATCGCCATGGCCCTGATCGGGATCTTGGTGGGGTTGGCAGGTACCGACGTCACCTCGGGCATCGGGCGTTTCACCTTCGGCATATCGGGCCTCATCGAAGGCGTCGATTTCGTCGTGCTGGCCATGGGGCTCTTCGCGATAACCGAGATCATCGCAACGCTGGAAGACGGCGCCGGCACAACCGGCAAGACGACAACGAAAGTCAGCCGCCTCATGCCGAGCCTGGCCGACCTTCGCGCCTCGCTGGGCGCGACGTTGCGCGGAACGGGCATCGGCGCCTTCACCGGCGTCCTGCCCGGCGCCGGGCAGATCGTCGCCTCCTTCGCCGCCTATGCGGTTGAACGGCGGGTGTCGCGTGATCCGCAGCGCTTCGGAAAGGGCGCCATCGAGGGGGTCGCGGCCCCAGAGGCCGCCAACAACGCCGCCGCCCAGACGTCCTTTATCCCCACTCTTACCCTGGGAATTCCCGGCAGCGGCACCATGGCGCTGATGCTGGGCGCCCTGATGATCCAGGGCGTCACGCCGGGGCCGCAAATCATCTCGCAACATGCCCCACTGTTCTGGGGGCTGGTCGTCAGCATGTTCGTGGGCAACCTCATGCTGGTCATCCTCAATCTTCCGCTGGTGGGCATCTGGGTCCGGTTGCTCAAGGTCCCCTACCGCTGGCTCTACCCGACGATCCTGACGTTCTCGACGATCGGCGTATACAGCGTGCTGAACGACCCGCTCGGCGTCTATCTTGCCATCTTCTTCGGTCTTGCCGGCTATCTGTTCCGCAAGCTCGGATGCGAAGTGGCGCCGCTCATCCTGGGCTTTCTGCTCGGACCGATGATCGAGGAGAATTTCCGCAGGGCGCTGATGTTTTCGCGCGGCAGCCCCTCGATCTTCTTCGAATCGCCGATTTCGGTGGTGTTCCTGGCGGCCGCGCTGCTCGCGGTGCTGCTGATGATCATACCGAGCGTCCGCCGCAAGAAGAACGAGGCGGCGATGGAGGGCTGAGCAATCGCCCGATCCGGCTGAGAGGAGGGCCACCCCATGAAATGCCTGCCCCGCACGAGACCGAACCGCGTCCGCGAGGCCATGCGAGAAGGCAGGCATGCGACGGTCCTGCACATGACCTTTCCGTCGCCCAACCTCATCGAGATGCTGGGCATGCTCGACTTCGACGCGGTCTATCTGGACGGGGAACACGGCGTCTTCGACGGACACGATATCGAAGCCGCCTGCCGGGCGGCCGAGATCTCGGATCTGACGGTCCTCATGCGGGTGCCATGCAATCAGCCATGGGCGATCGGCGCGGCGCTCGATCGGGGTGTGCAAGGCATCATCGTCCCGCATGTGGAAACCGCCGCCGATGTGCGGGCAGCCGTCGATGCCTGTTTTCGTCCTCCGCTGGGCCGCCGCTCCGACGGAGGAGCACGGGCCGACCGGTATCGGGTCTCGCCTCCGGACAGCGGCACCCTCTCCCCGGTGAACGAGAACACATTGCTGTCGATCCAGATCGAAAGCGCGGTCGCCATCGAGAACCTGAGCGACATCCTGTCGGTCGGAGGGGTGGACTATCTTACCGTCGGGCGAAACGATCTGCTGGCCAGCTATTCGGCCTGCCTGGACCCTGCGGATGCCGAGCGGCGGTGCCGCGACGCCGTCGGGCTGGTCCGATCCGCGGCCCGGCAAGCCGGCATACCGATGAAGGAGGAGGTCATGAGGATCGCGCGGATCCGCGACTTCCTTCTCGAGGGAGGGCGTCGTTTCCTGGAAGAGAACAGCGGCCGATAACCGAACCTCTATTATTCGAACAACTTGCTGAAGGAATCGACGATTTCGCGGAGCTGGACCGGTTTCTGCAGACGCTCGATGCCGTCGAATTCCGCGGGAATGATCTCCTCGTCGTAGCCGGTCACGAAAATGAACGGTATGCTCCGTTTTTTCAACGCTGTGGCGATCGCAAAACTTGCACCATGGCCGAGGTTGATATCGAGAAGCGCTCCGGTCACCCGGCCGGACTCCAGCTCCAGGAAAGCCGATTCTTCGTCCGGAAACGGTCCAATCACCTCGGAACCGGCGCCCTGCAACGCTCTTGCCGCATCCGACGCCAGGTAAAAGTCGTCTTCCACCACCAGGATCGTCTGTCCCGACAGATCCGCCGCCCCGCTCATCTCCAAAGCTCCCCCGAACACCGTCGCGCGAACCGGTGCTGCCGTTTCCAGAATGCTGTCGCCGTCGCGAAGCGGAAATTCGATGTGGCACCGCAGTCCTTCGGGTTCAAGGATGGTCATTCCCTTGCCGCGAAGCTCGTAGGGAATCTTACCCTCGATCAGCTCCGAACCGAAACCGCGCCGGCGTGGCTTGTCGGGATCAAGCTCGGCCGGTTTCGGCCCGCCGCGCTCTACCCAGTCCAATTCGAGCCACGGCTTTTCGCGCTTTTCGACGATTTTCCAGCTTACGATCACGCGGCCATGTTCCACCGACAGCGCTCCGTATTTCAGCGCGTTGGTCGACAGCTCATGCAGTACGAGCGTGACGATTTCCGCAGCTTTCGGAGACAAAACGACATCCGGGCCGTCCAGCTCGTATTGGCCGTCATGCCCGGCCTGGGCACTGACCTCGTTCCTCACGATCGATCCGATCGATATGTTCTGGTCGGCCGACTTGGTGAGCAGCGCCTGGACGCGGGCCAAAGCCAGCAACCGTCCGGCCATCAAATCGCGATACTCATCGACCTCCCTCGCGCTGTCGGCAGTGCGGGCGTTGACGGCACGGATCATCGCCATGATGTTTCGCACACGATGCTGGAGTTCGGCGAGCAGGACCGCTTTGTGCTCGACGTTGAGCTTCTCCTCGGTCACGTCCTCGGCGATGCCGCCGATGCGCTGCACCTCGGCGCCATCGTGGAGAGGGAAATCGATGTTCCTGATCCAGCGAAACGCCTTGTCGGAAGGGCGCTGGATCCGGAATTCGTGGACGACGGGCTCGCCCAGGCGGGCGCGCGCGATGTTCTCAAGAGCCCCGTCACGGTCCTCAGGCACGATAATCGCCGCCCATTTCTCCATGTCACCGATGATCGTGTCGGCCCCTATACCGTAGATAGCTTCGATCGCGGGACTGACGAACTCCATCGAAAGGGTGTCGGCGTCACGGATCCAGATGCCGCCGGAGGAAGCCTTTGCAAACTGTGCGAAACGTTCCTCGCTCTCTCGCACTTTCTCCTCGGCACGGGCGCGTTCGACTGCCGCCCATGTTCGCTCCGTGGCATCTTC
>JBQGDG010000311.1:0-5196 GCA_052038935.1 Neorhizobium sp.
GCGGCATCGATCGTGCCCTTTTCCAGCGCCGGATAGATATCGCCGCCGGCAATCTGCTGCGGCACCGCTCCGAGTTTTTCCAGAACGCGACCGGCAATGCCGGCGATGCGCATCTTGACGCCCTTGAAGTCGTCGACGGTATTGATTTCCTTGCGGAACCAGCCACCCATCTGGGCGCCGGTATTGCCGGCCGGGATGCCGTAGACGTTATGCTTGGCGAAAAACTCGTTCATCAGCGTATTGCCGTTGCCCTGGTAGAACCAGGCATTGGTCAGACGCGCATTGAGGCCGAACGGGATGGCGCTGCCGATCGCGAATGTCGGGTCCTTGCCGACGAAATAGTAGGAGCAGGTATGGGCCATCTCGACGGTGCCGTTGGTCACGGCATCGAGCGCCTGCAGGCCCGGAACGATTTCACCGGCAGCGAAGGGCTGAATGGTGAAATTGCCGTCTGTCGCCGCCGCCACATGCTTGGCCACGTCGTCCGCGCCGCCATAGATCGTATCGAGGGACTTAGGGAATGAGGACGTGAGACGCCACGTGATCTTCGGCATCGACTGGGCGATGGCTGGTGCGGCGAGCGTACCGGCTGCGACCGCTCCCGCGCCTGTGACTGCGGCTTTCCTGAAAAACTGACGACGATCCATGAACTTCCTCCCATCAAGATCGAACTCCGGGTCGTCAAATCCTCCCCCGGAACATCGGTGCGAGGTAACCATTTTGCTTGTGGGGTTGCAAGCGAGCAGCCCGTCAATCGACGGCTTAGTCCGGTTTCGCATATTAGACTTTCGTCTGTATTGCCCGAAAATCGAATTATAAATGGATTTCAGCGGGATATGCTTATTCTTTAGCCATCCGGCAAAACTCCCGCCATCGCTCCGCCGCTTGACTTCTCCGTGCCGCTGCAGCCAAAACAGAGCAATAGCGTCACCATCGATCCGGACCCGTCATGCCCAAGCCAATCGTCGTCGTACCTGCCGATATTCGCGAGATCGAAGGAGCTGTCTGGCACGCGGCGCCCAACCAGTATGTGGAAGCCGCACTCAAGGTGGCCGAGGTCATGAGCTTCATCCTTCCGGCATTCGAGGCGGGGAACGAACCCGACGCGATACTGGACCGCATCGACGGCGTGCTGATTTCGGGTGCTGTCAGCAACGTCCATCCGTCGCTCTACGGCAGGGAGGCGACCGAAGCGGACGGCCCCTTCGACCCTGGCCGCGATGCGACCTCGTTGCCGCTGATCCGCCGGGCCATCGATCGCGGCATCCCCTTGCTCGCCATCTGCCGCGGCATCCAGGAACTGAACGTCGCGCTCGGCGGGACGCTGGCGAGCGAAATCCAGGACCAGCCCGGTATCTGGGACCACCGCAAACCGGACGTGCCGGAGCGTGACGGCATGTATGCGATCCGCCAGCCCGTCGTCGTCGAGGAAGGTTCATGCATCGCCCGCTATCTCGGCACGTCGGGCGAGGTACAGGTGAACTCCCTGCATCGTCAGGCGATTGCCGAGACCGCACCGCGCCTGCAGGTGGAAGCACGCGCAGCAGACGGCACGGTCGAAGCCGTATCCGTCATAGACGCCAGGAATTTTGCTGTCGGCGTGCAATGGCATCCGGAATACTGGGCGCAGACGGACGCCCCTTCCCGCGCGCTTTTCCAGGCCTTCGGCGATGCCGTGCGCGCCTACGCGGCTCGAAGAGCCGCCAGCACGATAGCCGCCGAGTAACGGTTCGGACTGCGGTATCCGCGAGGCGAGGCTAGGATGCTTCGCTCAGCTCCCGGCGCGGCCGGTAGGGTGCCGATGACTGGCGGATCCGCATCTCCGGCTTGATCAGATGGATGCCGTCCGGCTCATGGCTTCCAGCCAGCCTGTCGAGCAGCGCCCGGGCGGCGAGGCGCCCGACATCGGCCTGGCCATTGGAAACCGTCGTCAGCGACGGAGTGGCGATCGACGCCTGTTCCAGATCGTCATAACCGGTCACGGAAATGTCCTGGCCGGGGACGAGCCCTGCGCGGGCGATACCGTTCATCAAACCGATGGCAACCAGATCGTTCCAGCACACGGCGGCGGTCGGCTTCTGCGGCAGCGACAGGAAGTTGACCGCAGCCTCGAACCCGCCCTGCATCGTCCGCGGCCCCGGTATGCGCAGGTTCGGATCCACTTCGATATTGGCCTTGCGCAGCGCGTCGACATACCCCTGGTACCGATCGCGGCCGGTGGATGTCTGGTCCGTGCCGCCGATCATCGCGATCACCCGGTGCCCGAGCCCGATAAGGTGGTTGGTCGCAAGCGAGATGCCGTAGCTGTCGTCGCCGCGATAGGTCGGCAGGTCGACCCCCTCCATCGAGCGGGCGACGAGGATCGCCGGCATGCCGTTCTGCTCGGCCAGCTTGACGTCCTCGATCGGCGTTCCGATCGCCGGAGACATGATGACTCCGTCGCCGCCGAGCTGCAGCAGCGTCTCGATGAAGGTCCGCTGCTTGTCGACGGAATCGTAGTGGTTGGAGAGAATGAAGGTGTGGCGGCTGCGGTCGAGCTCACTCTCGATCGCCTTGAGGATCTCGCCATAGAAAGGGTTCATCACATCGTGCACGACGACGCCGATAATGCCGGAGCGGGAGGTTCTCAGACTGGCAGCCCGGCGATTGTAGATATAGCCGAGTGCCCGCGCCTGTTCCTTGATCTTCTCGCGGGTATCGGCCGCCACCAGCGGGCTGTCGCGAAGCGCCAGTGATATGGTCGCAGTAGACAGGCCGAGGCTGTCCGCGATCGTCGAGAGCTTTATCTTCTGTACCATGTCCCCGCCTCCCCCTGCGCAATCGGCCTGGCGGGTGCCTGGCCGTCTGCGGAATTAAACTTGAAATAAACAATTTAATTCCGCGCGACAAGGGTGGGGAAAATCGGGATCAGTCCTCGGCACTGTCCGGCTGCAGATTGTGTTCGACGGCACGAAGCAATTTCAGCAAGGTGCGAACTTCCTTTTCCGAAAGCCCCTTCGTCGCCATGGCGCCGCAATCGGCGACGGACTGGCCGATGGATTCGACGTTACGCAGACCCGTTTCGGTGAGATGGACCTTTGTGAGCCGCCCGTCCTGGCCATCGGCGCGCCGTTCGACGAAACCCTGCGCCTCCATGCGGCCGATCGTGCGCGTCATGGTCGGCGCCTTCACGCCGAGCCGCATCGCCAGCTGGCCCGGCGTCTGGCCGTCGTCTTCGGCGAGCGCCAGGATCACGCCGTCTTGCCCGGCATAGAGCCCGCTTTCTCCGAGGCTGCGGCTGAGCGCGGTGCGCACGGAGCGCGCGGTCTGGGTGATCGCCGGAGCCAGATCGGCCGCCGAAAGCAGGGCAAGTTCCTTCTTCTTGCCGGATTTCGATTTCTTCTCGCCCTTTTTCTTGCTCATCGGTACCGCCCGCTTTGCCTCGTCGAGGTCGCCATTATAATGGTTCGGCGTTATCCTTAACCAAACCGGGAAACCACCGCCAGATGTCGCATCCTCGCCCTCGCTTTTGTGACAATGATCCGACACTTGCATCCACAGAAAGGCAGGACTGGATCGCCGTTCTGCCACTCGGCGCGCACGAACAGCACGGTCCTCACCTGCCCTTCGACACGGATACGCTGATTGCCGAGGGCCTGGTCGGACGACTCACTTCGGCCTTGCCACCAGTGCTCCCCGTCACCTTCCTGCCCGCCGAGCCGGTCGGCTATTCGATCGAGCACATGGATGTCGAAGGTACCCGCACCCTCGCTTTCGACGAGGCGGTGAACCGCTGGCTGGGTATCGCCGAAGAGCTTCATCGTCAGGGTATCCGAAAATTCGTCATGCTCAATGCCCATGGCGGCAATTCGCCGCTGATAACGATCGTGGCGACGGAGGCCCGGATACGTTTTGGCATGCTGGCCGTCGCGACAAGCTGGACACGCTTCGGGCAGCCTCAGGGATGGATCGCGCCGGAAGACAAGGCGACGGACATTCACGGCGGCGACATCGAAACCTCCGTCATGCTGGCACTTTGGCCGGACCGGGTGGACATGACGAAAGCCGAGGCATTCACCTCCCGGCAGTCGGATTACGCCCGCGACTTCATCCACCTGCGCGCCTACGGACCCCATGCCTTCGGCTGGAAGATGTCGGATCTCAACCGGAAGGGCGTCGCCGGCAACGCGTCCGCCGCGACTGCCGAGCGCGGCGAAAGGCTCGTGGCCCATGCGGTGAAGGGCATCGTGGAACTGCTGGAGGACGTGGACAGGTTCGATGTCGGCGATCTGCGGTGACATGGCCTCTCCGGCCGGCGGATGACAGACCGGGCGCCGGAAGGTATCCCGAAGAATGTGCCGGTGTCGTGGATTTCGACGTCGGCTCCGCTCATATCGACGATGGCTCTGCGGAACCCGACGTGAAACCGGACCGCACCGCCGACATCGCATGACGTGATTTTATAACATCGAAACCCTTTGAACTCGTTCCGCCTTGCCCTTATATGGAGCTGACGATTTCTGGCGCCCGCCCGGATATTCCAGGGCGCAGGACCATTTCCTTCGAGGTTTCCCTATGACCGAACAAACCACCGAAGCTCAGGCAGCAAAGCCGATCCCCGTCACCGTGCTGACCGGTTATCTCGGCGCCGGCAAGACGACACTCTTGAACCGCATTCTCTCCGAAAGCCACGGCAAGAAATACGCCGTCATCGTCAACGAATTCGGCGAGATCGGCATCGACAACGATCTGATCGTCGAATCCGACGAGGAGATCTACGAGATGAACAACGGCTGCGTCTGTTGCACCGTGCGTGGCGACCTGATCCGTGTCGTGGAAGGCCTGATGCGTCGCCCCGGCCGCTTCGACGGCATCATCGTCGAGACGACCGGCCTCGCCGACCCGGTACCGGTCGCGCAGACCTTCTTCATGGATGACGACGTGCGCGCCAAGACCGAACTCGACGCCGTCGTCGCCCTCGTCGATGCCAAGCATCTTCCGCTGCGCCTGAAGGACAGTCGCGAAGCCGAAGACCAGATCGCCTTTGCCGATGTCGTGCTTATCAACAAGACCGACCTCGTGACGCCGGAAGAGCTCGCCGTCGTCGAGGACGTGGTGCGCGCCATCAATCCGACCGCCCGCATCCACAAGACCAGCCGATCCGGCGTCGATCTTGCCCGCGTTCTGGATCAGGGCGCCTTCAACCTCGAACGTGCT
>JBQGDG010000312.1:0-1665 GCA_052038935.1 Neorhizobium sp.
AAGCTCGCCGTTGTCGATCGGCTCGTTGGCGCCGGTGCTTACCCAGCTATCAGCCTTCCGGCCCTGCCCTGCCTGGCGAAACTGATCGACAAGGTCGCTGAGGCCTCCGCCCAGGACAGAGCCGAGGTCACCGGAGCCGAAAAGGCCGCCGAGCCCGCCACCGCGCAGGCTTTCCAGCATGTCGTCGAGCCCGGGAGATGATTGCGAGGAGGTCGATCCCTGAGTGCCACCTGGGCTTTCCGCTCCCGGCTGCGGTGAACCTCCTGACCGATCCGCGATCTTTTTCAGCATTTCGCCCAGCTTGTCTCTGTTCTGAAATCCGGCAACGGCCAGAACCGCCAGAAGTGCCTTCAACGATCCGCTCGGCATGACCTGCCTCCGTCGATTTTTCCGAACGTAAAAACTTCAGGCCGGCCCCGAGCGGTCCGTTATGAGATTTTCGGTCAGCTACGAGACGACGCCGCTCGATGGGCGTGCAAGGGCTCGGCTGACGCCGCTTGCGCACGAACCTCGAACACCATGTTGAACGGCGTTTCGGTGGCACGTCGGAAGTGCCTGAAACCCGCGTCCATCGCCACCTTGCGCAATCTCATCTCGCCTGCCTGGGCGCCCAGTCCGAGCCCCACTTCCTGCGATAGCGACGCCGGCGTGCAGATCATCGTGGACGCGCCGTAATACACTCGCCCCACAGGATTGAGGTTGTCCTTCAGATGATCATGGGCGAAAGGCTCGACGATCATCCAGGTCCCATCACGGGCGAGCGTGTCCTTCACATGCCTTGCAGCACCGACCGGATCGCCCATGTCGTGGAGGCAGTCGAACATGGCGATGAGATCATAGTCCCTTCCCGGATACTCGTTCGCCGTACTCTGCCTGAAGGTCACGCGGTCGGAGACACCCGCCTCCTCTGCCGCCGCGGCGGCCTTTTCGATCGACGGTCCGTGATAGTCGAAACCGGTGAAACGGGAGGAGGGAAAGGCTTTCGCCATCAGTATCGTCGAAGCGCCATGGCCGCAGCCGACATCCGCGACGCTGCCGCCTTTCCTCAACCTTTCGCCAATACCGTCGAGCGAGGGTATCCATTCGTCGACGAGATGGGCGTTGTAGCCCGGCCTGAAAAAGCGCTCCGTCCCGCGAAAGAGGCAGGTACTGTGCTCGTGCCAGCCGACGCCCCTGCCGGTCCGGAAGGCATCGGCAATCGTGGGCTCGTCCATCCACATGGATTGAACGACCTCGAAGGCACCGACGAAAAACGCCGGGCTGTTCTCGTCGGCAAAGACCATCGCCTGTTCCGCCGTCAGGCTGAACTGATCCTTCTCGGCATCGTAGGTGACATAGCCGGCGGCGGCCTGGGCGCTGAGCCATTCCCGCAGATAGCGCTCCCGCACATCGGTTCTGGCAGCGAGATCTGCGACGCTTCTCGGCGTTCCGTCGGCCATCGCCCTGAAGATACCCACCTGGTCACCGAGCACGACAAGCGCGCCGGACATCGCCGCGCCGACATCGCCGACCAGACGCCCCACCAGTTCATCGAGCTTCTGCATATCCGGCTCACGCATGGACGCCTCCCAGGGTGCATGATGAGGTCGATCAGGTTAGGTCATCTCGTCGTCGCGTGGCAATTCCACCCAAAGGCGTATTGCACCGCCGGATATCCGCCTATCG
>JBQGDG010000313.1:0-30791 GCA_052038935.1 Neorhizobium sp.
CCAGTTCGTCATGCAGGCGCTGCGCTTCCTGCGCATGCGGTTTGCCGAAGCGCGCGAGCAGAAGATAGGCGACCGGGGTTATGTAGAGCGTTACCAGCGTGGCCAGTCCCAGTCCGCCGACGATGACCCAGCCGAGCGCGATGCGCGCTTCGGCGCCCGCTCCCTGGGCCAGCACCAGCGGCACGCCGCCGAGGACGGCCGCGATCATCGTCATCATGACCGGGCGCAGGCGGATGCTGCAGGCCTGTTCGATCGCCTCCCGGCAGGTTGCGCCGGCATCGCGCAGGTGATTGGCGAACTCGACGATCAGGATGCCGTTCTTGGCCATGACCCCGATCAGAAGCACCAGACCGATCTGGCTGTAGACGTTAAGGCTCGACCCGGTCAGCACCAGGGCGAAGACGGCGCAGGCCAGGCCGAGCGGCACGGTCGACATGATGATGATCGACGACAGCACGCTTTCGAACTGCGCCGCCAGGACCAGGAAAATGATGGCGATGGCGAAGCCGAAGGTAAGCGCCATGCCGCTGGAGTTCTCCTCCAGTGTCGCGGCTTCGGCGAGCGGTATCAGGCGCGAACCCTGCGGCATGAGCGGCTGCGCCAGTTCGGTGGCGACCTGTACCGCCTGACCGAGCGACACGCCCTCCCTTAGCCCTGCGGAGAATGATACCGCGGCAAGTTGCTGTTCCCGGCGCAGCGTCGGCGACACCGCCCGCTCCTCCAGGGTAGCAACGGTCGACATCGGAACCATGCGACCGTCCTTGGTCTTGACGAAGATGTTCTCCAGATCCGTCGGATCGTCGATCGGCCGCGTCGTCGACTTCAGCTTGACCGGGATCGCCTCACCGTCGACGAAGACATCGACGACGGAGCGGCCTTCGAGCAACGACTGGATGGAGGTGCCGAGATCCCTGATATCGACGCCGAGATCGGACGCGCGCTCGCGATTGATCGTCACGAAGATCTGCGCCTGGTTGGGCTCGTCGTTCAGCCGCGGCGTGTCGAAGAGGTTGGTCTGACGCAACGCTTCGACCAGTTCGAGCGCCACGGACGTCAGCTGCTCGTGGTTGGTCCCGACCAGCGCCATCTGCAGGCCGTTTCCGGCACCTCGAATGCGCAGGCTGTTCTGCTGGATGGCATTGCCTCGCAGCGCCGGAACCGTGGCGACGGCAGCGTTGATATCCCTGACGATCTGCGCCTGACTGCGATCGCGTTCGCTCCAGGGCGCCAGCGTCAGCACCATGAAGCCGCTATTGGATGCGCCGTTCTGTCCGGAGATGGAAAAAATGTTCTGGATCTCGCCGGAATCACGCAGAGGCTGGAGCTTCTCCTCGATCTGCTGCAGCTTGTCTCGCGTATATTGCAGGCTTACGCCCTCTGGAGCGGTGGCACGCAGCATCACGAGAGCGCGGTCCTCCTGCGGCGTAAGCTCGCTATGGACCTTTCCGAACGTGACATAGGCCGCGCCAGCGAGAAGGACGCCGACGACGATCACGGCAAGCGGCGTATTGAGGCAGGCGCGCAACGACACCGAATACGCCCGGGCGAGGACCCCGCCGAAACGGCCGAGCATGCCGTGGTCTTCACGCATCGGTTTCGTCAGCATTCTGGACGCCATCATCGGGCAGAGAGTGAGCGCCGTGATGGACGACAGGCCGACGGCAAAGGCGAGCACGAAGCCGAACTCCCGGAAGAGGCCGCCCATCTGGCCCGGCAGGAAGGAGAGCGGAATGAAGACGGCGGCAAGCGTTGCCGTCGTCGCCAGCACGGCGAAGAAGACCTCCTGGGTACCAAGCACGGCGGCCGCGCGCGGTCCCATCCCCTCGGCTCGCCGGCGCACGATGTTCTCGAGAACCACGATCGCGTCATCGACCACGAGGCCCGTCGCCAGAACGATCGCCAACAGCGTCAGGATGTTGATCGAGAAGCCGACCAGATAGATCGCCACCAGCGTGCCGATCAGTGCCACCGGGATCGTCAGTGCCGGTATGAGGGTTGCTTTCCAGTCGCGCAGGAAAAGATAGATGACCACGACGACGATGAGGCTGGAGAGGCCGAGCGCGATCTCGACCTCGTGAAGCGCGCCCTGGATGAAGACGGCGTCATCGCTGGTAATCGCAATTCGCGTGCCCTCAGGAAGACTGCCCTGGAGGTTTGCGACGGCGGCCTTGACGCCTTCCGAGATGCTGAGCGTGTTGGATTGCGCCTGACGCAACACGCCGAGGCCGACACCCGGCACGCCGTTGGAGCGCAAGGCCGTGGTGCCGTCGTCCGGCCCAAGCAGCACGTTGGCGACGTCACGCAGCCGGACGTTGTCACCGATCAGGATGTTCTCGAAATCCTCGGGCTTCGTAAGATTGGCCGTCGCACGCACGATGATGTCTTGCGTCGAGGATTCCAGCGAGCCGGCCGGTACGTCCAGGGCAGCGGTCGACAGCGCATTCGACAGGTCCGCGATGGTCAGGCCCCGCCCCGCCAGCGCCGCCTGGTCGACATCGACGCGAAACACCTTTTCCTGGTCGCCGTAGAGCTCGACGTCGGCAACACCGTCGACGGCCGCCAGCCGGTCGGAAATCTCGTTTTCGACGAGGAGTGTCAGGTCTTCCATCGACATCGTGGTCGAGGTGACGGCAAGACGCATGATCGGCTGGCTATCGGAATCGGCCTTGATGATTCGCGGCTCGTCGGCATCTTCCGGCAGCTGATCGGTAACGCGGCCGAGCGCATCGCGGACGTCGTTCGCCGCCACTGCCAGATCGACGGAATCGCTGAATTCGAGCGTGACGCGGCTCTGTCCGAAATCCGATATCGACGAGATGGCCTTCAAACCGGCCACGCGGGCGACGGCGCCCTCGATGACGTCGGTAACCTCCTGGTCCATCGTCTGCGCAGACGCACCGTCATAGGTGGTGCGAACGCTGATGACAGGCTGGTCGACGTCGGGAAGCTCGCGCACCTCGATACCGACAAGCGCGGCGAGGCCCGCCACCACCAGCAGCGTATTGAGAACCGCGGCGAGAACCGGACGGCGCACGAACAGCGCCGTCAAGGTCTTCTGGCTGTCGGCGCTGCCGTGACCGGACTTTTTGTTCACGTCGTCGTTCGAACCGCTGACATTCATCGGCTGGCGACCTCCGGGGACTTCTGGCCGGCAAGCCTTACGGCACCGCCCTCGCGTACACGCTGGAGCCCTTCGGTAGCAACGACGTCGCCGTCCTTGATGTCACCGGCGACGAGGACGACGTCGGGATTGCGCTGGATGATGCGGACACGGCTTTTCACAGACTTGTTATCGACGATCTGCCAGACGAAGGATCCCTGGGCGTCCCACTGCACCGCCAGCGGATCCACCGAGGCGTAGGTTTCTCCGGGAAAACGCATCGTGACGCCGAAGGACATGCCGGCACGCAACAGGTCGTCGTCGTTTTCGATCTTGGCCCGGATGCGGATCGTGCGGCTGGCGGGATCGACGCGGTTGTCGACCGCTTCGATCGATCCCTCGAACACACGCCCCGGGCGCGAGGCCGACGTTGCTTCCACCGGCATGCCGGTCTTGACCTGAACGGCGAAGCGCTCGGGTGCCCAGAAATCGACGAGCAACTGGGACCGGTTGTCGATCGTCACCACATTGCTCGCGGTCGTGACGTTGTCACCGATGTTCACGGCGACGATACCGACTATGCCGTCGATCGGCGCGACGACCGAACGTCGCTTCAGCGCCAGTTCCGCATTTGTAAGTGCGAGCTGCGCGGTCTCCGTCGCGATCTGCGCGTCGAGCACTTCCAGGCGCGAAAAGCTCTTGAGGTTCTTGTAGCTGTCGGATTTTTCTCGCGCACTGCGCAGCAGGACCTGGGCCTGATCACGCAGGATGATCTGTTCGTCGTCGTCGAGCTGAGCCAGGATCTGGCCCTTCTTCACGCGGTCGCCGGACTTGACGAGTATCTCGTTGATCGTTCCGGTGGCCTGCGGCATGACGATGACGGACTGTATGGCTTCGCCGTCGCCTATCGCTGACAGGCGGTCGTTGACGACGCCCATCCCGACCGGCCGCGTGGCGACCAGCACGGCCTGAGACGAACCGCCGCCCTGCCCGCGATTGCCGCTTGCCGACACCTGCTCGCCGTTGGAAACTGCGGCTGCCGCAGGCTCCGTGACCGCCGGATTGACCGCCGCAACCATCGTTTCGGGAATACCCATGGATACCAGCGTGCGGCCGGCATCGGCCGAAAAGTAGACCCAGATACCGAGCCCCCCGAGAAGGGCTGCCGTCGAAAACAGGAGCTGGTTCCAGATCCGCATCAATTTCCTCGCAATACCGAATGCCGCCACGGGCAAATATCCCTGTTTTCCAACGAACAAGCAATGCCGCGCCCGCTGCCTTACCGATTTGTAACCTCACGACATTTCACGCTCGTGTCAGCGCCGGATGGCATCCGGGACGAACGGATGGATGTCGTCGAAACCTGTCGCCGACCTGAACAATTCACCCATTGCGGTCACCGGAGACGCCTTAGCCGAAGCGCTTCGGACGCAAAGACAGGAATGAAAAGAGAACATCGACTGGTCTTTCGGGCTCGAATCACTACATTGGCCGCATGAGTAACAGTTTCGACGATATTCCGTTCTTCGACGAAGAGCCGGAACCCGCGCCGCGCAAGCATCAGACGCCGGCCGAGCGCCCGCAGCAAGCTTCAGGCGGCTTGGGCATTGCGGCTCGCGCCATGGCGGCCCGCGACAGCAGCCGCGCCGCGCCCGATTATCTCTCGGGCCTCAATCCGGAACAGCGCCGGGCAGTCGAAACCCTGGATGGACCGGTTCTCGTCCTGGCAGGCGCAGGCACCGGCAAGACGCGCGTCCTGACTACACGCATCGCCCATATTCTGGCGACAGGCCGGGCTTATCCGAGCCAGATTCTCGCCGTCACCTTCACCAACAAGGCGGCCCGCGAGATGAAGGAGCGCATCGGCGTACTCGTCGGCGGCGCGGTCGAGGGCATGCCCTGGCTCGGTACGTTTCACTCGATCGGCGTAAAGATTCTGCGCCGCCATGCGGAACTCGCCGGCCTGCGTTCGGACTTCACCATTCTCGATACAGACGACGTCATCCGGCTGATCAAGCAGCTCATCCAGGCGGAAGGCCTCGACGACAAGCGCTGGCCGGCCCGCCAGTTCGCCGGCATGATCGATGGCTGGAAGAACAAGGGACTTCTGCCGAAGGATATTCCCG
Source organism: Neorhizobium sp. (assembly GCA_052038935.1). Lineage (GTDB taxonomy): Bacteria > Pseudomonadota > Alphaproteobacteria > Rhizobiales > Rhizobiaceae > Neorhizobium. The sequence goes on from JBQGDG010000313.1 coordinate 5,227, forward strand.
AAGGCGATGCGCGGGCTTTCGCCAATGGCAAGGGACGCGAGCTCTATGCCGCCTATCAGGCGCGGCTCCGAACGCTGAATGCCTGCGATTTCGGCGACCTGCTGCTGCATCCGATCGCCATCTTCCGCCAGCATGCGGATATCCTCAAGGACTATCATCAGAGGTTCCGCTACATCCTGGTCGACGAGTACCAGGATACCAACACGGCGCAATACATGTGGCTGCGACTGCTGGCCCAACGCCAGAAGGACGTGCCGCAGAATGTCTGCTGCGTCGGTGACGACGACCAGTCGATCTATGGCTGGCGCGGGGCCGAGGTGGACAACATCCTGCGGTTCGAAAAGGATTTCCCCGGCGCGCGCGTGGTCAAGCTGGAACGCAACTACCGTTCTACCGAACACATCCTGGGTGCCGCGGGCCATCTCATCGCCCACAACGAAGGACGGCTGGGCAAGACGCTTTTCACCGATCGCACCGATCCGGACGACGAAAAGGTCATGGTCCACGCCGCCTGGGATTCCGAAGAGGAGGCCCGCGCGGTCGGCGAAGAGATCGAACGGCTGCAGCGCGGCGATGGCGACGGGAAGAAACATGCCCTGAACGACATGGCCATCCTCGTGCGCGCCTCGTTCCAGATGCGCGAATTCGAAGACCGGTTCGTCACGCTCGGCCTGAACTACCGCGTCATCGGAGGCCCTCGCTTTTACGAGCGTCTCGAGATCCGTGACGCCATGGCCTATTTCCGCCTCGTCTGCCAGCCTGCCGACGACCTCGCTTTCGAACGGATCGTCAACACGCCGAAAAGAGGTCTCGGCGACACGACCGTGCGTTACCTGCACGACTATGCCCGCGCCCGCGACATACCGATGCTGCAGGCCGCCTCGGATATCATCGAGACAGACGAACTGAAACCGAAGGCCCGCAAGGCGCTTTTCGACGTCGTGCAAAGCTTCAGGAACTGGCAGGAAAGACTTGAAAGCGTAGCCCATACCGAACTTGCGGAGCAGATCCTCGAGGAGAGCGGCTACACGGACATGTGGAAGAATGACAAGTCCGCGGAGGCGCCCGGACGGCTCGACAACCTCAAGGAGCTGATCCGCTCGATGGAGGCGTTCGAATCCATGCGCGGCTTCCTCGAACATGTCTCGCTCGTCATGGATGCCGAGCAGAACGAGGAGATGGACGCGGTCTCCATCATGACGTTGCATTCCGCCAAGGGGCTGGAATTCGACACCGTCTTCCTGCCCGGCTGGGAGGACGGCCTCTTTCCGCACCAGCGGGCCCTCGATGAAGGCGGCCGCTCGGGCCTCGAGGAAGAACGACGCCTCGCCTATGTCGGCATCACCCGCGCAAAGCGGCGCTGCCATATCTGGTTCGTCTCCAACCGCCGAATTCACGGTCTCTGGCAATCGACAATGCCCTCCCGCTTCCTCGACGAGCTGCCGCAGAGCCATGTCGATGTTGCGGCCTCCGAATCGTCGAATTACGGCGGATACGGCGGACGTGGGGGCTACGGCCAATCGCGTTTCGACAAGGCAGATCCCTTTGCCAACAGCTATTCCACCCCCGGCTGGAAACGCGCCCAGGCCAACAAGACCGACGCCACCCGCGATAACTGGGGTACCCGCTCCGGTCACGCGGTGGAACGCATCGGTTACGGCGAAAGCGGACCGCGCGGCCGCACGATCGATGGGGAACTGGTGGCAAAATCGGTAGCCGAGACGCCGTCGAGATTTTCCGTCGGAGACAGGGTCTTCCACATCAAGTTCGGCAACGGCAACATCTCGGCGATAGAAGGCAACAAGCTCACGATCGAGTTCGACCGTGCGGGCCAGAAGCGCGTGCTCGACGGGTTCGTCGAGAAGGCCTGAGCTTCGGCGAACGGCACAAGCCAGGCGCCGGAGCCTTCCTTACCGTGGCAATCCGAAGCCTGTGATCCACGGCGGGCGGAAAACGACGGGGAATGCTTGACGCTGTCGGGTGTGGGCACCTGCGCAATCGCGCCTTTCGGATGTTCGCTCCTTGGCCTGTCACCTCGTTCGTGAACCGCTTGCACCGGCAGCGCCACCTCGCTACCTTCCGGCGACATAGCCGATCGAGGAATGCGCATGTCCCTTTCCAATCAAGACATTATCGAACTCACCGCCTGGCGTCGTCACCTCCATACCATGCCGGAAGTCTCGGGCGAGGAAGTCGAGACGGCCAAGGAAGTGGTTCGTTTCCTCTCCGACACCCGGCCGGACGCGATCGTCGAGGGATTGGGCGGTACGGGCGTTGCGGTCGTCTACGATAGCGGTCGCGCCGGTCCGACCGTGATGATCCGCGCCGAGCTCGACGGCCTGCCGATCGAAGAACTCGGCGAGCCGGATCATCGTTCGAAAATCCCCGGCAAAGGCCACATGTGCGGACATGACGGCCATATGGCGACGCTGGCGGCGGTTGGCCGCACATTCGGGCGGGAGCGGCCGAAAAATGGACGCGCCATCCTGCTCTTCCAGCCGGCGGAGGAAAACGGCGCCGGCGCGGCAGCGGTCATTGCCGACGGGAAGTTCGAAGCGCTGACGCCGGACTACAGCCTGTCGCTGCACAATATGCCGGGCATCCGCTTCGGCCATGCCTGGCTGAAGGACGGTCCGGCAAACTGCGCGTCCCGCGGTCTGAAGATCATCCTCACCGGCAGGACGGCCCATGCCGCATCGCCGGAAACGGGAGTGTCACCGGTCGGTGCCATGGCGAAGCTGATGCCGGCGCTCAACGCACTTGCCACAGGCACGGTGGAAAACGGCGACCTGGTGCGGTGTACGGTAACCCATGCCGTCATCGGCGAACCGGCGGTCGGCATTTCGCCGGCCCACGGAGAAATCTGGGCGACCCTGCGCACCTCGACCGACGACCAGATGGCGGCCCTTGTCGAGAAGGCGGAAGCGATGGCGAGGCAGGCCGCCGAGGCGGACGGCCTCTCGCTCCAGCTGGACTATCAGGAGGTCTTCGGTCATTGCATCAACGACCCCGACGCCGCGGACGTCCTGAGAGCCGCGATGGATGTGGAAGGTGTGCCCCATGAACCGGGCGAGGCATTCCGTGCCTCGGAGGACTTCGGTCGTTTCGCCACGGTGTCCAGATCGGCGATGCTGTTTCTAGGTGCGGGCATAGACCATCCCGCACCCCATGATCCGAGATATGACTTCCCCGACGATCTGATCCCGATCGGCGCAAGGATATTCGTCCGCGCTACGCGGCATATTCTCGGCTGACGGCACCGGCACGCTTCGGCCGGTCTCAGTTCCCGACTAGGCGTCGTTGTTGCCGAAGAGCTTGGCGATGATGCCGCCACCCGAACCACCGCCGCCCGGCCGCTTGCCGTCCCACTTGGGCACGATGACCATATGGGTGATCTGGCCGCGCTGGAACGCTTTCAGGAAGCGGTCATATTGGGCGAATGCGACGCATCCGTGCGAATCTCCGCGAACCCGGAGGAGATAGCTGTGGGCGAGAAGGCCCGTACGGTTCTGCGGATGCCTTCCGTCGACCGAGGTCAGCCGAATGGCCGCCACGCCATGGAACAGGCTTTCGCGCATGGAAAGCTTGTAGGTGCCAGGCGGTGTGGGCCCACGCATCTTCACATGGGTAAATTTCGGGTTGTCGCGCATGCTGCCGATGCCGGAATGGGCTTCGAGCTTGGTACCGTCGGGCATGTGGACCACGGCATTGGTAATATCGTAGATCGCCACCTTCGAGCCGATGCCCGGCCACTTGGGCGCATTCGGCGCCGGCGCCGTCTGTTCTTCCCGCATCGGATTGTTCGGTTTTGCAAAAGCGAGCGCCGTCGGCTTGTCGTCACCGTTTGCGCGACCCGGTTTCTGGGGCGCAACCGAGGCGATCGCTGCGAGCGCATTGCCCTGCCCGGCCGGCTTGGCGCCGTCGCCACGCGTTCCTGCGGACGGACGGATCACCGGAAGCGGGCCTGCCTTCGGCAATGCATGATCTTCGATGGCGGGAGCGAGTGCGACCGTCTCCTCGTCCACTTCGACCGACGGCGCGCCTTCGAGGTCGCTGCTTAGGGATGCCTGTTCGATCGACGCCATCTCGACCGGCTTCATGTCCTTCAGCTCGGCGACATCGGTGACGGTCTGTGCGTCCTGGATGAGGTCCGGCATCGTTCCGTCACCTCTCGGGGCGACAACCACGAGATTTTCCATGGCGGAAGAGAGAGCCGCGCGGATCGATTCGTCGGCCGGACGATTTTTCGCCAGCGACGCAAACTGCTGCTCGGTTTGCGCATGGCGGACGGCCTCGGCCATTGCGTTATGCAGGACCTTGCGTACGTCGGACGCGTCCGGGCGCAGGGCAGCGAGCGCTGCCGTCTCGGCGCCGGCCAGACGTGCTGTCTTCGGCTCCGCCGGAGCGCTGCCGGGAAGCCGCGAGAATTTGGAGATGTCGAGAGAGCGCCTGGAAGTGTCCGGCTTGTCCAGCGAACCGGAGCCGGCCGGTGCGAGCAGGGCCGTTTGGAACCGGACGTCCTTTGCGGGCTTGACCGCGGTAGCCACGGTGACGACGGATGCGGCGAAGAGAGCCGATGCTGTCAGCCCTACGCCGAGGGCCAGATTGACGAGAACCGAACGGCCCCGCTTACGCTTCTGCTGCCGCTTTGACGCCGGATTCCGTTTTGCAGAGGTTTCGACCGCACGCACCATCACTCGTTACCCGAACCGTTACTCTTCGTGGCACCGGCTCGATTGAGCCTTGTGCCTGCCAGACCAAGGCGATCGATCGAAACGGAAACTTTCCGCGAACCGCCATGCGAATGGTGAGGAGAATGAACGATTATGGTAACCAATATCTTTACGCCGCCCCCGATTAATTTCGGATGCGCTCATAAAAGCGCATGCCGTCGGAAGTTTAGCCGAAATGCGGCGAGGCTATGTTTCGAGCCTCGAAAATTAAGGCAGGTCAAGCCGACGACTGTTGCTCTTTAGCGACAAAAGGCCGGAGATTCAAGGCAGGCGCGAAATTCGTCCCTTCGATGCGACAGTTTGGACCAGCGAATAAGGCTGGGATGCGTCGGCGAGCGGCCGGTCATGCAACGGCCGCCCTTCCCATCGACGACGGCTTCGTCACCCGTCGATCCGGCGCATCGCCCGGCCTTCGGCAAAGAACCACGGCCTCAGTCCGACGCCGAGGACATTGCCGGCAAAAGCGGCGATCGCCCACAGATAGCCATGCAGGCTGCCGGAAGCTATGCCGGAGAAATAGGCGCCGATATTGCATCCGTAGGCGATGCGCGCGCCATAACCGAGTAGCAGCCCGCCGATGACGGCGGCGAGAACGGACCGCAGCGGGATGTCGAGACTCGGGGCGAATTTGCCCGCGAGCGCTGCCGCCAGCATGGCGCCTGCGACGATGCCGAAATCCATGACCGACGTGACGTCGGCAAACACGCTTCCGGCGAGCGCCTTGGCATTGCCGGGCTGTTGCCAGTATGCCCAGGCGCCGGGATCGATCCCGATCAGCTGTGCGCCCTTGGCACCCCACAATGCAAAGGCCGACGTGATTCCCCAGGGGCGGCCCGCGAGCGCAAGCGTCGCGAAATTGAGGACGACGAGCGCCACGGCGCCGAAGACCAGCGGCCACGGACCTCGCAGATAGCGGGCAAATCCATGGCGCGGCGACGGCGGCGCCTGTTCGAGCACCCCGTTGCGTTTCCGTTCGACCACGATGGTAATCGCCGCAATGGCGGCGAAGATCGCGAGCGAGACTGCGATCCCGCCGAGAGCACCGAAGGTCTGGAACAGCGCGATCGGCGGCAACGACGGCAAGCCGACCCACCAGTCGAAATTGATCGTCGCGATGAACGAACCGATGATGAAGAAGAGCAGCGTGATCAGCATGCGGGCATTACCGCCGCCGGCGGTAAAGAGCGTGCCGGAAGCACATCCACCTCCCAACTGCATGCCGACACCGAACATGAAGGCACCGGCGACGACGCCGATCCCGGCCGGCGAGATATTGCCGCGCACCTCGTTGCCGAAGAGGACGCCGCTGGATAGCGCCGGGAAGAACAGGATGACCGCCAGCGCCAGCAGGATCATCTGAACCCTCAGTCCGCGACCGCGCCCCTCCGCGATGAAAACCCGCCAGGCGGAGGTGAAACCGAAGGCCGCGTGATACAGCGATATGCCGAGCGCACCGCCGATCATGAACAGCGCCCCGTGGGCCGGACCATAGGCGAAACCGAGGACGAGGGTACCCGAGACGAGCACGATCAGCGCGACGATACCGGCTGTTCCGAACGACGGAATAGCTGCGCGTTGCTCTGCGGATGAGGCTGATACGGACATGACGAACTCCTGGACAAGCCCCGTATATAAGTCTGTCCATACGGACCGGCGAGGCAGGAAACGCAGGGAATAGGCAGGAAAATCGGATTCCCTTGCTCCAGAAGTCGCCGTCAGTGGAACGATATTTCGGTCGCGACAGGCGTCAGCGCCTGTTGCAGGACGCCGGCCGGAGGTTCGCCGCCTCTCGGCACGGAGGCGGCCGCGGCATGTCGGGCAAATCTTTCTGTCGAGAATTCTTGCCTGATAGCTTCCCTCCCGGCCCCGGGCTCATGCTAGTATCCGCACCGGCAACCGGCGCGCGGAAGCGCGGCGGAGAGCTGCGGCGGATATCGCTTCCGTCCGAACGAGTGAGGAGAACGGTGATGAAGGCGCTTCTGCTGGTCGATATTCAGAACGGATTCTGCCCCGGCGGCAATCTCCCGGTTGCCGATGGCGATGCGGTCGTCTCCGTCGCAAACCGGCTAATGCGAGAGGGCAGCTACGATGTCGTCGTCGCCTCGCAGGACTGGCATCCCGCCGGTCACGGCAGCTTCGCCTCCGCGCATCCCGGCAAGAAGCCGTTCGACATGGGAGAGCTCTCTGGGCGGCCTCAGGTCATGTGGCCCGACCATTGCATCCAGGGCACGCCGGACGCCGAATTCCACCCGGATCTCGATGTCGGTCTGGTCGACTATATTCAGCAGAAGGGCGAGAACCCCGCCATCGACAGCTATTCCGCCTTCCGGGACAATGATCAGGCTGCAACAACAGGTCTTGCAGGCTATCTGAAGGCGCAGCAGGTCACGGAACTGGATATCTGCGGCCTTGCCACCGACTACTGCGTGAAATTCTCCGCCCTCGACGCCCGTGACATGCTGCCGGAGGTCAAGGTGCGGTTCATATCCGACGCCAGTCGGGGCATCGATCCGGACGGTGTCGCCGATGCTGTGGCGGAGATGAAGGCGCAGGGTGTTGCCGTCGTCACCAGCACCGAGATCCTCGCCGACTGATCGCCCCGCCCGGTGGCACGACAGGAATAAGCCGCCACCTGCCGCGACAGTTCATAAAAATCGATGGTTGAATAAACGCAATTCAATTGTCAGCCAACCCGGCGGCCCTTACACGCCGACGGAATGGAGACGATGCGGACAGCCCGCTTCGTCTCCCGTAAGGCGCCATGCCGGCGCCGAATATCGGGGACAGCAGATGAACATGAGCGAAGAGCTTGCGGATGGCTTGAAGAAGGGCCTCGTCGTAGCACTGTCCTCGGCCCCGTTCGGCATACTGTTTGGCGCCATTGCGGTCGATAACGGCTTCAGCCTGACGGAGGCTGCATTGATGAGCGCCCTGGTTTACGGCGGCGCAAGTCAGCTGGTCGGTATCGAGCTGTTCGGCCAGCATGTCGCAGCCTGGGTGATCGTGCTGTCGGTGCTTGCGGTGAACTTTCGCCACGTCCTGTATTCGGCCGCCCTCGCCTCCCTGATCGGTCGTTATCCACCGCTGCAGCGCTGGCTTTCCTTCTTCCTGCTGGTCGACCCCCAGTTCGCCGAAACTGTGAAGCGAAACGACGCCGGCAAACAGGTGACCTTCCGGTGGTATGTTGCCATGGGCGCGATCGTCTGGATCTTCTGGGTGATCAATTCGGTGATCGGCGCCTTCTTCGGCAGGCTCATCGGCGATCCCAAGGCTCTCGGCATCGACGTCCTCCTCCCCGTCTATTTCCTTGGCCTGGTCATGGGTTTCCGGCATCGGCACAACTTTGTCCCGGTCATGATCGCGGGCGCAGTCGGCTCGGTGGCTTCCTATCAGTTCGTCGGCTCTCCGTGGCACATCAGCATCGGAGCTGCGCTCGGCATTCTGGTCGCCGCCGTCCTGCCGCCGCCGAAGACGACCGAACTGGAACCGGACATATCGCCGCTGGAAAAGGAGGGTATGTGAATTGGAAAACGAGATGAACATGTTTTCCGTCGATAGCCACACGCTGCTTCTCATCGTCATGGCCGCAGTCGCCACCTATCTGACGCGCATTGGCGGCTACGTGCTGATGAGCAACCTGAAACGCATCCCGCCGCGGGTTGAATCCGCGCTCAACGCCGTACCTGCCGCCGTCCTGACAACGCTTGTGGCGCCGCCTTTCGTCAACGGCGGCTGGGACATCAAGATCGCCATGGTGGCGGCGTTCGTCGTCTGCCTGCGTTTTCCGGGTCTGACCATCCTCGCCGCCGGTTGGGCAGCGGTGATGGTCGTCCGTTACGGGTTCGGCCTCGGCCTGTAGAACGCTTCAGCCGTCGATGGGTGCGGTGGCCGCTTCCAGCCAGGCACGAACGGCAGGCTCGGCGACGATCGGCGTCAGCTTCCCGCGCACCGCCGCGTGATAGCCGTTCAGCCAGTCGAGTTCTTCCCTGTTCAGGAGGGACGCGACGACGAGGCGGCGATCGATCGGGCACCATGTCAGGGTCTCGAAACTGCGCATCGGCAGGTCTCCGCCTTCGACGACGTCGCCCTCGCGCACGTAGATGAGGTTCTCGATGCGGATCCCGAAATGGCCCGGCCGATAGTAACCGGGCTCGTTGGAAAGGATCATGCCCGGCAGAAGCTCCTGCATGGAAAGCCGGGATATGCGCTGCGGACCTTCGTGCACGGAAAGGTACGAGCCCACGCCGTGGCCGGTTCCATGGGCGAAGTCCGCACCCGCCTTCCAGAGCGCGATACGCGCCAGCGGATCCAGGTCGCATCCGCGCGTTCCCTTTGGAAAGCGCGCCGTACTGATCGCAATCATGCCCTTGAGTACGAGCGTGAAGAAACGCTTTCGGTCATCCGACACGTCTCCGATCGCCACCGTGCGGGTGATATCGGTCGTGCCATTGACATATTGGGCGCCGGAATCGATCAGGAAAAGCTCGCCCGGCTTGATGGCGCGATCGCTATCCCGCGTCACACGGTAATGCATGATCGCGGCATGTTCGCCCGCTCCCGCGATGCTCTCGAACGAGACGTCCCGGAGCGGGTTCTGCATATCCTGCCCAGTGCGTCGACGTGCTGCCTCGAGCGCTTCCACCGCCTGTATCTCGGTCAGTGAACCCGGTTCCGCCTGGTCGAGCCAGTAGAGGAACTCCACCATCGCCGCGCCGTCCTGGACATGGGCATCGGCGGAGCCGCGCAATTCCACGGCATTCTTCACCGCCCGCGGCAGGCGTGCAGGATCGACCCCTTCGACGACCTTGCCTCCGGCACTTTCGATCGCGCTGATCAGTGCGAGCGACGTCAGCTCCGGATCAGCCAGGATGCGACCGCCGCCGGCTGCATGGGCCGCGATCCGCTCGGCGAGCTTGGCCGGAGCGAGGATCTTCGCGAGCGGTTCAAGATGCGCGCGAGCCTCGACGCCGAGCTTTCCTTCGTCGATGAAGATTTCCGCGCTGCCGTCGGCGGCGATGATGGCACGCGATAGCGGATGCGGCGTGTGCGGAACATCCGCCCCACGGATGTTGAAGATCCAGGCGACGGAAGACGGGTCGGCGATCAGGGTCGCAGCGATATCCTTTTCCGTCAGCCCGGCAGCGATTTCGGCGATCTTCTCGCGCGACGGCCGGCCCGCATGCGTCTCCTGCTGTACGACGACGGCGCCTTGCGGTTCGGCGGGGCGATCCGCCCACAATTCGTCGAGCGGATTGCTTTCCAGGACGACGAGCGATCCGCCGACACCGGCGAGCGCCTTCGCCAGCTTGCGCACTTCCGAACCGGCATGCAGCCAGGAATAGATACCAAGGCGGAAGCCCTGAGGCGCGTGGGCATCGATCCAGACATGCGGCGGTTCGTTGACCAGATCGCCGCCGGTAAAGACCGTGCCGTCCACTTGTTCGGCCAACTGCGTCACGTAACGTCCGTCGACAAAGACGATCGCTTCCCCCTGCGTGATCAGCGCCACACCGGCGGAACCCGTAAAGCCAGTGAGCCAGGAAAGCCGCTCGGCCGAGGCCGGCACGTATTCGCCCTGGTACTCGTCTGCACGAGGGACGAGAAATCCATCGACCCCGAGTTCGCCGAAGCGGCTGCGAAGTGCCGCGACGCGCTCCTTTCCGAATTGGGGCGAGGACTTGTTTTCGAAGGACTGAAACATGGCTGGCTTCCGGCTGATGTGATTCCGTGTCGCGGGACAGTTAACGGATTTCATCTTCCTGCCGCCAGTCCGGGCAGGCAAGCTTTTGATTGTGCAGACGCGAAATAAACAGCCCATCCGTTAGGCAAGCAATGCGAAAAACGCATATCACAAATGCCTGCAGCCCACTCACTATGCAGATACCGCCTGCCTATATTGCTTAGCGACACCAGACACGGTTTGCAGCAGAGGACACCGACAATGGCCAATTCGTTTTTCCGTAACGCATTCAACCGCGTCGTCAGCGCCCGCGAGCGTCAGGTCGCCCGCTACGTCAATGGCGCCCTCCTCACACTCGACGAGCAGACCCTGAAGGACCTCGGCACGAGCCGCGAGGAGCTTCGCCGCAAGGGCGCTACCAGCTACCTTTTCTAAGCCGTGGAAGACTGCTCGCCGGATATACCTTCCGAGAGTTTCTCCGCTTGAGCTTGTCCTCCCAAAGCTCGCGGATCGGTCTGGCGCAAGCCGGCCAGAGGCGGCGCTCCGGCGCCGCCTTTTCCATATCTTGAACTCACAGCCATGCATGAAGTGCAATTGTGCGACGCAACATCACCGATTGGTCAGATGCATGGTGACCCAGCCGTTTCTCCAGATCGTCGACAGATGTCGCATGCCCGCGCCGTTGTAGGCGGCAAGCACCTTCCATCGCTGCTGAGCCAGGATTCCGGATAGAACGACCGATCCGCCCGGCGCGAGATGGCGCGCCAGTTCCGGCGCCATCTTCATCAGTGGCCGTGCGAGAATATTGGCGATGATGAGATCGAAGGGACCGTCCTCCCTGAACGCCGCCGAATGGAAACCCGGCGCCGTTTCCACCCGGATGCCGGCCGCGATCCCGTTGCGGCGGACGTTCTCACGTGCCACCCGGACGGCGACCGGGTCAATGTCTGTCGCAAGCACCGGTATCTTCCGGACCTTGCGCACGGCGATCGCGAGGACGCCGCTTCCCGTTCCGAGATCCAGCGCGTTTCGGACCGGCCGCGAACGCAATATGCCGTCCAGCACTTCGAGGCAGCCAGCCGTCGTTCCGTGATGCCCCGTACCAAAAGCCTGGCCGGCGTCGATCTCGATGGCGATGTCGTTCGGCCGGATCTTGTCCCGGTCATGCGAGCCGTGCACCAGAAAGCGCCCTGCCCTGACGGGTGTCAGTCCTTCCAGCGATTTGGCGATCCAGTCCACATCGGGAATGACCTCCCGTTCGATCGGGCTGTCCGGAAACGACTCGCGGAGGGCGCCGGCGACGCGTCCGCGGACGACATCCTCCTCGTCGGCCATCATGTAGACCGAGGCCTCCCAGAGATTGCGCTTCTCGTCCATCTCCATGATGGCGATCGCATAATCCTCCTCGCCAAACTCTTCGGAGAGAATGTCGAGGATGATGGGGGCCGTTTCTTCGGTTGCGGTGACGTAGAGGCGGATTTCGCTCACGGTCTTCTCTCTGTTCTGATTGCCGCTGAGCATTGCCACAGAAAGCCGCAGTCATTCAACCCGTGAAGGTGGTCAGCCCTTGACCAGATTGGCGAGCTTCTTCTCGGCCGTCTCGGCGTTTTCGCCGTAGGCGATCGTGCCGGCGAACCTTCCGCCGCCGTCGAGTAGGAAGACGGATGCCGTGTGGTCCATCGTGTAGTCGCCATCGGGATCCGCCGCGTCCACCGGCACCTTCTTGGCATAGACCTTGAAGCCCTTGATCATCTCATGCACGGCGGATGGCGATCCGGAAATGCCCTTCACCCGATCCGTCACGTTGGAGATATACTGGCCCAGGATTTCCGGCGTGTCGCGTTCGGGATCGACGCTGACGAAATAACCGTTCAGCTTCGTGCCGTCCGGATCGACCTTGTGCATCCAGCCGTTGAGTTCGAAGAGTGTCGTCGGGCAAACTTCAGGGCAATGGGTGAACCCGAAGAAAAGCGCGGTCGGCTTGTCTCGGAACGCCTGCTCCGTGATCGGCTGGCCATCCTGCGCCACCAGCTGGAAGGGAACGCCGAACGGGCCTTCCGCCATGGTCTGCTTCTGGCGTGTCACTTCCAGCGTCAGCCAGACCAGCACGCCTGCCAGCGCGAAGGCAGCGATCCAAAGGGTAATCCGCAGACTTTTCATGTCGTGTCTCTTGTCGTCGAAATGGTGCGCCTATCGATAGACGCAACGAAACGACGGCGCAATTCAACAAGCCGTTTCAACCGGATGCCGCGCGCAAATGCCTCAGAAGCACCAGGACAATGCAGTCTCGCCCGCCGAAAGGAGGATCGCCGAACCGTATTTCACCCAGCCGAAAAACGCCCATGCGCAGGCGAGGAACGCCCCGAGGCCGACGAGGAGGGCCACTGGAATTCCGGATCTATGGCTCGGGTTCTGCTGCATGTCGGAAGTCTAGTCGAATTCCACGGTGCAGGATAGGTCGGACCGCGACGTTCCCGGCAGGCTCGGTTCTTCAATCCCGGCGGATTTTACCTGTTTTTCACTTCTCCACGGCAATGATCAGCTCACGAATGATTCATGACGCCCCGACGTTCCGGGCTTCGCAGACCAACGGAAGAGTTCTGACATGAGCAATGCGATCAAGCAGTCCGGCGCCTATCTGGAAATCGTTTCCTTTCATCTCGGCGATCAGGAATTCTGCATCGACATCATGGCGATCCGCGAGATCCGCGGCTGGGCGCCGGTCACCCCGATGCCCCATACGCCGCCCTACGTTCTGGGTCTCATCAACCTGCGCGGCGCGGTGATCCCGGTCATCGACATGGCCTGCCGTCTCGGCATGAAGATGACCGAGCCGTCGGAACGCTCCGCCATCATCGTCACCGATATCGCCGGCAAGCTCGTCGGCCTGCTGGTCGAACAGGTTTCCGACATGATGACGATCCGTTCGGAGGACCTGCAGCCGGCACCGGAAATCATTCCCGAAGCCCAGCGAGCCTTCTGCCGCGGCATCGTGGCACTGGAAAAGACCATGGTCTGCTTCCTCAACCTGGATACGGTCATTGCCGACGAACTGGCGCGCGAAGCAGCCTGATCCGTTCACGGCGTCCAGCATCTTAAAAAGCACCCGGCAGGGTTCTGCCGGGTGCATTTTTTTGTCTGAGACTCTCCAATTGCCGCAAGCCGCTCCATCGCATCACCGCGAGCGCTCGATCGTACAAGAACTCCACGTCCGTATCCGGCAAGTGGGGCTTGCAGGTCGAACGAAGGAGAACCAGGATGAGAAAGATTTTTTCCGCCGCGCTTTTGATGTCGCTGTCACTCAGCCAGGCCGCCGAGGCCCAGCAGGCGTCTGCCGGGCCGCGACTCCATATCGTCTACACGAACCCGTCCCTGGATGGCATGTCGAAACACCGCAGTTTCACGCCGCGTGCCGGAGAGACCGAACGCGCCCGCAACGAAATCCGCGGCAACGCCGTGTTGCGGAACGCCCTGCTGAAACGCAATGTTCAACTGAGAAACGTCATCGCCATAGAGACGTATCCCAACGGCAGCAGCACCGTCTATCTGCGGTAACGACCCGCAGGGCGGCGCGTCCGCCCCGCCGCGAGGCGGGCTGTCAGGGCTTGCCCTTCGTCCACGTCACCTGCTGGCCGTAAAGCGGAACCGTGGAGATCGCCATTTTCGCCGATCCTTCCACGACCTGGCGGGAATGGGCGAGATAGACCAGCGTGTCGTTCGCCTTGTCGTAGATGCGCTTGACGAGAAGATCCTTCCAGATCAGCGACCGTCCCTGGCGAAACACCTCTTCGCCACCTTCGTCCAGCTCGATGTCGCCGATCTCGATCGGCCCGGTCTGGCGGCAGGCGATGGAGTTGTTGGACGGATCTTCGAACCATTTGCCGTTCTTGAGCCTGTCGATGACACTGCGGTCGAAATAGGTAACGTGGCAGGTCACGCCCTTGACCTGCGGATCGGGAACAGCCTCGACGATGATATCGTTGCCGATCCAGTCCACCCCGACCTTGCCGACGACTTCGGCCAGAGCGGGTGCGCAGATCGCGCCGGCAATGACGGCGGCGGATGCGAGCGAAACGAGACGGCGGCTGGGTCGGCGCATGGGGTCAATTTCTCCGGTAAACGATCCGTGAACAGAGATAAGGTCCGGCTTGCCGCTTGCAAGATGCCTGGGCCCTCCGGATCGAAACCCGCCGGCTTTTACTGCCTGCGCAACGTGCAGGCGTCGTAACCGCCGGCGAACAGTCGCCCGGCCCGCATGCCGATTGCGAGCGGGATATCGCGGACATGGGCGACCCGCAGCGCCTGCGCGATCGCAATGGACGCTTCCGCGCAGACCGCCGCGTCTTCGGCCGCGTTGTGGTGCATGAAGTTCAGGCCGAGGTGGCGGGCAAGCATGTTCAGCTTGTGGGAACCGAGATGCGGCCAGACCTTCTGCGCCATCTTGACGCTGCAGAGATAGGAGAGCTCCGGATAGGATTGCCGGTAGAGGTCGAGGCATGCCCGCCAGACGCTAAAGTCGAAGGAGGCATTATGGGCGATCATCGTCGCCCCGCGGAAATCGTCCGCAAACTCGTCCATCACTTCGGGAAACTCGCCGGCGTCTTCGACCTGCTCGGGACGAATGCCATGGATGGCGATGTTGAAGGAAGAGAAACGCATATCCCTCGGACGGATCAGGCGCTCCTCGACCCGCACAACCCGGCCGTCCTCGATCCAGGCGAGCCCCACCGAGCACGCGCTGCCGCGTTGCTCGTTGGCGGTTTCGAAATCGATGGCAATTGTCTTCAAGGAGTCCGTCCCAGGTATAGCGGTGCGGAAGCTTTTAGGCGCGATCGGATGATTCGGCAAAGGTCGGACA
This sequence comes from Neorhizobium sp., assembly GCA_052038935.1. Classification (GTDB taxonomy): domain Bacteria; phylum Pseudomonadota; class Alphaproteobacteria; order Rhizobiales; family Rhizobiaceae; genus Neorhizobium. The sequence continues at coordinate 20,498 of JBQGDG010000313.1, forward strand.
GGGGACGTCCGGCATCATCCGCCGATGAAGGTCAGCCATTCGTCCTCCGTCATCACCTCCACGCCGAGTTCTCGCGCCTTGTCCAGCTTGGAGCCGGCGCCGGGGCCGGCGACGACGTAGTCGGTCTTCTTCGACACCGAACCCGCCACCTTGGCGCCGAGGGCTTCGGCGCGTGCCTTGGCTTCGTCGCGAGTGAACCTTTCGAGGGAGCCGGTAAAGACGACCGTCTTGCCGGCGACCGAACTGTCGGAGACGGCGACCTGCTCGGCCTCCTGCGGCGTTACCTCCTCGAGCAGATCGGCGATCACCTTGAGATTGCGCGGCTCCTTGAAGAACTCGACGATGGCGCGGGCGACGATCTCGCCGATACCTTCGATGTTGTTGAGATCCTGCCAGGCGTCACCCTCCAGTGACGCCGCGTCCTTCATCGCCTTGTCGAAGGCTTCGTAGGTTCCGTAGTGACGGGCGAGAAGCTTGGCCGTCGTTTCGCCGACATGGCGGATGCCGAGCGCATAGATGAAGCGGTTGAGGGCGATCGAGCGGCGCTCGTCGATGGCGTCGAACAGCTTCTTGACGCTGACCTTGCCGAAGCCCTCGATGTTTTCGAGCTTTGTCAGTGTCGAGGCAGCCTGACGTTTCTTCAGCGTGAAGATGTCGGGAGCGGTGCGGATCTTCAGCGAATCCTCTTCGCTCTCGAAGAAGAAATCGACCTGTTTGGTCCCGAATCCCTCGATATCGAAAGCATTGCGCGAGACGAAATGTTTCAGATGTTCGGTCGCCTGCGCGCGGCAGACGAAACCGCCGGTGCAGCGGGTGACGGAGTCGAGCTTGCCGGTCTTCTCGTTTTTCTCGCGGACGGCATGGCTGCCGCAGACCGGACATTTCCTCGGAAATTCATAGGCGACCGCGGACGCAGGCCGTTTCTCCATCACCACGTCCAGCACCTGCGGGATGACATCGCCCGCGCGCTGCACGATAACGGTATCGCCGATGCGGATGTCGTGATCTTCCTCGCGGATGCGCTCGCCGGAATTACCTATGCCCTTGATGTAATCCTCGTTGTGCAACGTCGCATTGGTGACGACCACACCGCCGACGGTGATGGGAGTAAGACGCGCGACCGGCGTCAGCGCACCGGTGCGGCCCACCTGGATGTCGATGTTTTCGACCGTCGTGAACGCTTGTTCGGCCGGAAACTTGTGCGCCGTCGCCCAGCGCGGGCTGCGTGAGCGGAAACCGAGACGAGCCTGCAGATCGAGCCGGTCGACCTTGTAGACGACCCCGTCGATATCGTAGTCGAGATCCGGTCGGGCAAGTCCGATCTCATGATAGTGGGCCAGAATGTCCTCGACGGAGTTCAGACGCTTCATCAGCGGGTTGACCGGAAAACCCCAGTCCTTGAAGGTCTGGACCATCTCGTACTGCGTCTTCGGCAGATCGTTCGGCTCGGAAATCTCGCCCCAGGCATAGGCGAAGAACTTCAGCTTGCGGCTTTCCGTCACCTTGGCGTCGAGCTGGCGCAGAGAGCCCGCCGCGGTGTTGCGCGGGTTGACGTAGAGCTGCTTGCCCTGCGCCTCCATCTCGGCGTTCAGCGCCAGAAAATCGCTCTTGGCCATGTAGACCTCGCCGCGCACCTCCACGATCGCCGGAACGTCCTTGGGCAAACGGTTTGGGATTTCCCTGATCGTTTTGACATTGGCGGTGACGTTTTCACCCGTCGTGCCGTCGCCGCGCGTTGCGGCGTTGACCAGCAAGCCATTCTCGTAGCGAAGCGACATCGACAGGCCGTCGATCTTCGGTTCGGCAGTGAACGCGATCGAAGCGTCCGGCAGTTGCCCGAGAAAGCGATAGACGGAGTTGACGAAGTCGCGCACGTCCTCGTCGGAAAACGTGTTGTCGAGCGACAGCATGGGGCGCGAATGGGTAATCGGCGCAAAGGTCGGAAGCGGGGCCGCGCCCACTTTGATCGACGGACTGTCGGCGCGGATGAGCTGCGGGAAACGTTCTTCGATCGCCGCGTTTCTACGCTTCAGCGCATCATATTCCGCGTCGGAGATCTCCGGTGCGTCCTTGGCATGGTAGAGTTCGTCGTGACGGGCGAGTTCTCTCGCCAGCCGTTCCAGCTCGGCGACAGCCGCTTCTTCGGTCAACGTATCGATCGGGGTCTGGTCGGCAGCCATACGGGAATCTCCATCTTCACCGCAGTTCTAGTGCAAACACTGCAGATTGGAAGCCGGACCGGATCCCGGCGCCGCGTTCACGAACTTGTTCGAGGATACATGTCCGGGCGGCTGGACGCTTCGCAGCGCTGCATCGTAATACCCGCGCCGGAAATTCATATTTCAGATTGCCGCCGAGAGGAAATCACCATGATGCAGCGCTGGAGAGACGACGGACTGCGTTATGGTCCGGTGTCCCGGGCCTTTCACTGGATCATGGCTCTGCTTGTCCTTTGGCAGTTCTCCGGCCTCGTTATCGGCAGGCTCTTCGGACGTTCGGCGCTGACGGATCTGCTCAACTCCACCCATGGTTCGCTCGGCGCGACCATCCTGGTTCTGGCCGTTCTCAGGGCTTTGTGGGGTTTCTACAATCTCGGAGATCGACCGGTGCATGAGACCGGCGCGCTGGGCATTCTGGCCCGTGCCGGTCATGTCCTGCTTTACCTGCTGATGCTGGCGATACCGGCCGCGGCGATCCTGCGCGCATTCGGATCGGAATGGGGGCTCGCGCTCTACGGTATCCAGATCGTTCCCCCGGGCAACGAGCGGGTGGATTGGATGGTGGCACCGGCCAACCTCCTCCACGGCATGCTCGCCTGGACCTTGCTCGCCATGGTCGCCGGTCATGTCGCCATGGCTCTGATCCATCGTTTCGTCTGGAGGGACGAGGTCGTCGGCCGTATGGCGGGCAAGGCGAGAGCGCTTCAGGCAACCGAATAGTTCGACCGCCGTGGGGAAGTAGGTGTCACCCGTTGCCGGCGAGAAGTGCGGCCGCCGCCGCCCTCGCCTCGTCCGTCACCGAAGCGCCGGCAAGCATGCGGGCGATTTCCTCGGTACGGTGCTCCGGTGCCATGGTCGCCACGCGGGTGGCGATCTTGTCGGATCCCTCGCCGGCCGGCCCCTTGGATATCAGGAGATGAGTCGCGGCCCGGGCGGCCACCTGCGGCGCGTGGGTCACCGAAAGCACCTGCACGTTGGCAGAAAGCCGCTTCAGGCGCTGGCCGATCGCATCGGCGACCGCTCCACCGACGCCGGTATCGATTTCGTCGAAGACGAGTGTCGGCGCCGAACCGCGATCCGCGAGCGCGACTTTGAGCGCCAGCAGGAAACGTGAGAGCTCGCCCCCGGAAGCAACCTTCATGATCGGACCAGGCCGCGTGCCCGGATTGGTCTGTACGTGGAATTCGACCGTATCGATCCCATCGGCCGTAGCGCTCTCGGGATCGTCCGTCACCTCGACCATGAAGCGGGCGCGTTCGAGCTTCAGCGCAGGCAGTTCGGCCATGACGGCTGCAGCCAGCGTTTCCGCGCCGCTCTTGCGTCGTTCGGAAAGCGCCAGTGCAGCCCGATCGAATTCGGCCTTGGCGGCGACCGCAAGCTTTTCCAGCTCGCCGAGCTTTTCCTCGCCGGCATCGAGATCCGCCAGATCGGCGATCATCTTTTCGGCGAGCGCGGGGAGATCGACGACCGCTACGGAATATTTGCGACCAGCGGCACGCAACGCAAACAGGCGCTCTTCGACGCGCTCCAGTTCGCGCGGATCGAACTCCGTACGGCGCAGTGCCGCCTCCACTTCCATCTGTGCGTTGGAAAGATGGTTGAGCGCCTGGTCGAGCAGTTCCACGGTCTCTTCCAGCAGCCCCGGCGCCTCGTGGCTCTTGCGCTCCAGGCGGCGCACGAGTGACGCGATCAGCGGAACCGGCGAGGCATTGCCGTTCAGAAATTCGGACGCCTCGGAAATATCGCCGGCGATCCGCTCGGACTTCTGCATCTTCGATCGCTGTTCGGCGAGCTCGTCCTCTTCGCCGTCGCGCGGCGAAAGCGCTTCGAGCTCCTCGACAGAGGCGCGGATATAGTCTGCTTCGCGGGCGGCGGCCTCCACCTTGGCGCGATGAGTCTTGAACGCCCGCTCGGCATCCCGCCAGGAACGGTAGAGGCCCGCGACCTGCTGGACCGGCTCCGAAAGCCCGGCGAACGCGTCGAGAAGGGCGCGATGCGCATTGGTATCGATCAGCGCCCGGTCGTCGTGCTGGCCGTGGATCTCTACGAGATACTGCCCGACCTGGCGCATCAGCTGCACGCTGACCGGCTGGTCGTTGATCGAGGCACGCGTGCGTCCATCCGCCGACTGGATGCGCCGGAAGATCAGGTCGCCATCGTCGTCTATGCCGTTTTCCCTGAGGAGCTTGCGGGCGGTATGGCCGCCGGCCACGTCAAAGACCGCAGTGACCTGTCCCTTGTCCTCGCCGTGGCGCACGAGCCCGCCGTCGCCGCGCCCGCCGAGCGCGAGCGAAAGGCTGTCGAGCAGGATGGATTTTCCTGCCCCCGTCTCACCCGTCAGAACCGAGAGCCCGGCCTCGAAACCGAGGTCCAGCCGCTCGATCAGAACGATATCGCGGATCGACAACTGGATCAGCATGCGGCCTCGCCAATGACCTTGGGCACGTCAGGCGCCGATGAGCTTCGCCCCGGCGCGCGAGATCCAGGAGCCCTTGTTTTCGCGCGGCTCCACGCCGCCCGACTGCAGCAGCTTGTAGGAATCGGCGTACCATTGGCTATCAGGATAGTTGCGTCCGAGCACGGCGGCGGCGGTCTGCGCTTCCTGCACGATGCCCATCGCATAATAGGTTTCCGTCAACCGAGCCAGCGCCTCTTCGACCTGATTGGTGTTGGAATATTGCTCGACCACCGTGCGGAAACGCTGGATCGCAGCAAGATATTCCTTGCGCTCGAGATAGTAGCGGCCGATCTGCATTTCCTTGCCGGCGAGCTGATCGCGGGCGAAGCGGATTTTCGCCTGCGCGTCCTCGACATACTCGGAATCGGGATAGTCGTTGACGACCTTCGACATCGCCTCGATGGTCCGCAACGCCGGCTTCTGATCCTGGGTCACGTCGGCGATCTGCTTGGAATAGCTCAGGCCGACCAGATACTGGACATAGGCCGAATCCTGCGAGCGCGGATACTGGTTGAGATAGCGGTTGCCGCTCGCGATAGCGTCGTCGTTACGACCCATGCGCTGCTTCGAGAACGTGCTCATCACCAGCGCCTTGCGGCCCCATTCGGTAAACGGGTTCTGCCGCTCGATGGCGTCGAACTTGCGGCTCGCCTCCACCATGTTGCCCGCCTTCATGTTGGCGAGGCCCTGGTTGTAGAGCATCTCCGGCGATTCGCTCTCGAAACCGAGCTTGGTGATATCGATGTCCTTGTCGGACTGGCACGCCGCCACTCCGAGTGCGGTCCCGATCAGAGCAATCGACAGAAGACCGACCCTCGTAAAGCTACGCATTCCTACAGTCTTTCCATCAGCCATCCGACAGTCCCTGATCGTCCCCGCGTAAAACTACCCGTTGCCCAGAGGCGTACTAGCCATAAAAGCAAGGTCAGGGCAACGCAATGGGTTGGCATTAATACATTTTTGTGGCGGCAGCAGCCGGCAACCCCGCTTCTGCAAAAGAAAAGGCCGCTTCTTGCGAAGCGGCCAGTCTGACGGAGGTTATAACTTTCAGGCGAACCAGGGCGCGCATTCGGTCATGCTGACCGGAACGAACTCGCCGGCACGGACACGGGTCCCGACCGTCGAAGGAGCCTCGACCACTTCGTAGGCGGTCGGGTCGCTCAAAAGCGCCTTCAGCGCATTGGCGTTCATCTTGTGGCCGCCGCGATAGGAACGGTAGCAACCGATGAACTGCGCGCCCGCAAGCGCCAGATCGCCGACCGCATCGAGCGTCTTGTGACGGACGAACTCGTCCTTGTAACGCAGGCCTTCGACGTTCACGACCGTGTCGTCGTCGGAGATGACCACAGAGTTTTCCAGCGAGGATCCGAGCGCGTAACCCGCAGCCCAGAGCCGCTCGACATCGCGCATGAAACCGAAGGTGCGGGCGCGGGAAAGTTCCGCCTTGAAGGTGGACGCGGTCAGGTCGCCCTTCCAGCTCTGGCGGGCGATGAGCGGCGAGGTGAAATCGATCTCTACCTCGAACCGGGTGCCGTCATAGGGGCGGAACTCCGACCAGGATGCACCGGCATCGATTCGCACAGGCTTGATTACGCGGATGTAACGGCGCTTGATGCCGAGATTGACGATGCCCACCTGCTCGATCACTTCGATGAAGGCAAAGGAACTGCCGTCCATGATCGGCATCTCGGCGCCATCCACCTCGACGATGACGTTGTCGATGCCGAGGGCGTAGAGCGCCGCCATGACGTGTTCGATGGTCGCGACCCATTTCGTCGGCGAGACGCCGAGCACGGTGCACAGATCCGTCGGTCCGACCTGCGAGGAAATCGCCCGGTATTCGATCGTGGAACCGTCGTCGAGATTACGGCTGAAAACGATACCCGTGCCTGCCTCGGCAGGCTGGAACGTGATCATCACGGGCGCCCCAGAATGAACACCGATGCCGCTCAACGTAACCGGAGCAGCGATCGTTGCCTGAAACCCGAGCAATCCAATTGTCATAAATCTATGCCTTCTTATGGTCGTACCCCAAGCAGGGGGTCCGTATTCGCGTGACGTCGAACTGCGATGAATCGACCGGGCCGACGTCTGTCGTCATCCTAAATACGTGTCGGCAGGGTGCTTTCCAAATCACTGTTCGTTTCGGATTGTTACGCTCGCCGGGACAGGCGGACGTCCTTTCTGCACAAGCGTGCAACAAACCGGCTTTGCCCAACAAGCTATTGAAGGAAATAGCCTATTTTCTGCAGCCTTCACCCCTTCAACGCGGCAAGGCCCGGATGGTCAAATCCGGGCCTCTTCAACTTTTCTATCCGCCGTTAACTCAGTTCGACTGACGGCGAAGGAAGGCCGGAATTTCCAGCTGATCGTCTTCATGATGCGCTGCCGGAGCGGCACGGCCATGGTCATCCAGATTGCCGCGGCGCGGAGCATAGAGGCTCGCTTCCGGGGACAGCGGCCGGCGCTGCTGCGGTGCCGGAGCCGGAGCCGTCATGTCGGACTGGACATGATCGTCTTCTTCGCGGCGGCCGAGCGAATTGGTGATCCGCTTCAGCAGCCCCATCGGACCGCGCTCTTCCTGCACGTGCTGGACGGGCTGGGTGCGATGTTCCATCTCTGCCTTCACCACCGGCGGAAAGTCTTCCACCTTCGGCATGCGCACCGGCTCCATGATCGGCTCGTGCTGAACAGGCTGGGCGATGCGCTGTACCGGCTGGCTCATCATCGGCGCGGGTGCGGGCTGATGATGATGAACCGGAGCGGGCTGCGACGGGCGCATCATCACGGGTGCGGGTGCTTCTGCCGGCGGAGCAGCGAAGATGCGGCTCTGCGGGCGGAACTCGTCCTGCTGCGGGGCCACCGGCTGCGGTGCAGGTGCGACGGGCGTCGGAATGGCGAGCACCTGTTCCATCTCGGCTTCAGCCTGGCGGATGGTTTCGGCGATCGGATCGACGTGCTTGGCAACCTGAGGCGCCTGAGGGGCCTGCATCATGACAGGCTGCTGTGCGGCCGGAGCCGGAGCAACGGCCGCGGAAGGACGGATAATCGGCTTCTGCGCGGCGCGCATCTCAGCCGCACGAAGGTCCACGTCGGCGGCAACGCGATCGATGCCGGTGGCGACGACGGAGACGCGGATCAGGCCTTCGAGCGCTTCGTCGAAGGTCGCGCCGAGGATGATGTTGGCATCCGGATCGACTTCTTCGCGGATGCGGGTTGCGGCTTCGTCGACTTCGAACAGGGTCAGGTCGCGACCGCCGGTGATCGAGATCAGAAGGCCCTGAGCGCCCTTCATCGACGTTTCGTCGAGCAGCGGGTTCGCGATCGCGGCTTCCGCCGCCTGCATTGCACGGCCCTGGCCGGAGGCTTCACCGGTGCCCATCATCGCGCGGCCCATCTCGCGCATCACCGAGCGAACGTCAGCGAAGTCGAGGTTGATGAGGCCTTCCTTGACCATCAGGTCGGTGATGCAGGCGACGCCGGAATAGAGAACCTGGTCGGCCATGGCGAACGCGTCGGCGAAGGTCGTCTTGTCGTTGGCGATGCGGAAGAGGTTCTGGTTCGGGATGACGATCAGCGTGTCGACCGACTTCTGCAGTTCCTGAATGCCCTGCTCGGCCAGGCGCATGCGGCGCCCGCCTTCGAAGTGGAACGGCTTGGTGACGACGCCGACGGTGAGGATGCCCTTGTTGCGGGCGGCCTGCGCGACGACCGGAGCGGCACCGGTGCCGGTACCGCCGCCCATGCCGGCGGTGACGAAGCACATGTGTGTCCCGTTGAGGTGGTCGACGATCTCGTCGAGGCATTCCTCGGCGGCCGCGCGGCCGACTTCAGGCTGCGATCCGGCACCGAGACCTTCCGTGACCTGCACGCCCATCTGGATGATGCGTTCGGCCTTGGTCATCGTCAGCGCCTGTGCATCGGTGTTGGCAACGACGAAATCGACGCCTTCGAGACCGGCAGTGATCATGTTGTTGACGGCGTTGCCGCCACCGCCACCGACGCCGAATACCGTGATCCGAGGTTTCAGCTCGGTGATGTCAGGCTTTTGCAGCTTGATCGTCATTGTACCTGTTCCTTCTTCTCCTGGCCGCATTGCCGAGCTGGCCAATTCACTTCTATTCCACTTTGACCGAAAGGGGCCGCCACCCGGTCAAAAACTCTCCTTCAGCCACTGCCCCACGCGGGCCAGCTTGCCGTTTCCGTTGCCGAGCGAGGCGATGAGGCCGCCCTGCGAGGCATGCGTTTCCATGTCCGCCACCTGCGGGTAGATGATCAGTCCGACCGCGGTGGAAAATGCCGGTCCCTTGGCCGCCGTCGGCAGGCCCGAAATGCCCATCGGACGCCCGATCCGCACGTTGCGGGCGAGAATGCGCCGTGCCGTCTCCGGCAGGCCGGTGAGCTGGCTGGCACCGCCCGTCAGAACCACGCGCTTGCCGACGATCGGGCTGAAGCCCGACTTCTGGATCCGGTCGCGGATCAGTTCCAGCGTCTCCTCGATCCGCGCGCTCACGATGCGGGTGACGAGCGAGCGCGGCACCTGGGTCGGCTGATCGCGGTCGTCCTCGCCGATCGGCGGTACCGAAATGACGTCCCGTTCGTCGGCGCCGTTCGCCAGCGCGGAACCATGGACCACCTTCATGCGCTCGGCATCCTCGATCCGGGTGGACAACCCGCGGGCGAGATCCGTCGTGACATGATGCCCGCCGAGGCCGATCGCATCGGTATGGACGAGTTTGCCTTCTGCGAAGACGGAAATCGTCGTCGTGCCGCCACCCATGTCGATCGCGGCGCAACCGAGTTCCACCTCGTCGTCGACGAGGGCGGCAAGCCCGCTGGCATAGGGCGTGGCGACCATGCCCTCGACGGACAGATGCGCGCGGTTGACGCAGAGCTCGAGGTTCTTCAGCGTCACCCGTTCCGCCGTCACGACATGCATGTCGACGCCGAGTTCGTCGCCGTACATCGAAAGCGGATCGCGGATGCCGCGTTCGCCGTCGAGCGAGAAACCGGTCGGCAGCGAATGCAGGATCGCCCTGTCCTGCCGCTGAGACTGATGGCTTGCCGCGACGAGAACCTTGCGCAGATCGGCCGATTCGACCTCCTGGCCGCCGAGATCGATGGCGGCGGTATAGACGTCGCTGGCGAGGCGTCCGGCGGAAACGTTGACGATCAGGCTGTCGACGGTCAGGCCGGCCATCCGTTCGGCGGCATCCACGGCCAGGCGCACGACGCTTTCGGCCGCGTCCAGATCGGCGATCACGCCCGACTTGACGCCGCGCGAGCGCTGATGGCCGATACCGATGATTTCGATGTGATGGGTCCGCCCCGGCAGGATCTGGCTTTCCTGGCGCGGTGTCAGCCGGGCGATCATGCAGACGACCTTGGTCGAGCCGATGTCGAGCACCGAAACGACATGGCTGCGCTTCGAAGACAGGGGCTTCATGCGAGGCAGGCCGAAATGGGAAGAACCAAAGACGTTCACGACTGCTCCCCTGCCTTCTTCAAGGCTTTTGCCCGGGCATCGACGGCCTGCTGGCGGCGTTCGGCCGCGGCGGACGTCAGCTGAATTGTTGTGCGATCACTCAGGCGCAGGTCGACGGCGGCGATATCCCGC
>JBQGDG010000314.1:0-2481 GCA_052038935.1 Neorhizobium sp.
GTTGCAGAGCAGGCCGCAACGGATGCGGACTTGGCGGGGCGCCGCCGCTGCGCCGGCCTTTTGGCGGGCGCCACCTCAAAGGAGCTGAACGAGGCGTGGACGGCGTTGAAGGACAAGCCGGATGCGAAACCCGTTCGCGGACCCGAAACCGGCCTCGTCATGGTGCGCGGGCGGATCGGCGGCGGCGGCAGCGCCTTCAATCTCGGCGAGGCCACGGTGACGCGCGCCCCCGTCGCACTCGATGGCGGCAACGTCGGCCATGCCCAGGCGCTGGGAACGGATAAGGAAAAAGTTCGGCTCGCAGCGATCTTCGACGCAATGTGGCAGGCGGTCGCAACGCGCGACTTCATCGAAAGAGCGGTCCTTGCCCCCGTCGAACAACGGATCGCGGCCGAGGACAAGACAAAAGCTGAGGAAGCGGCGGCGACGCGGGTCGACTTCTTCACGATGGTGAGGGGGGACGACTGATGGCAACCAATACCGAAGCTTTCGCCGGAGGATTTGCCAATCCGGTCTTCGAATCCCAGAGCATTTTCCGCCTGCTGATGGACGGAATGGCGCGTCCCGGCACGATCCGGGAAGTCGAGCACGACGCTGGACAGCCGGAGCCGCTCGGTGCGGCCGCGGGCGCCATCGCGCTGACGCTCTGCGATCACGACACGCCGGTATGGCTGAGTGCAGGCCTCGCAAAATCCGCGGTCGGCGACTGGATCGCGTTCCATTCCGGAGCGCCGCTGACCCGCGAGAAGGCGGAGGCGCGTTTCGCCTTCATGGAGGCCGGCACCGCTCCTGCCTCCTTCGGCCTATTCTCCCAGGGCACGCAGGAATATCCCGACCGCTCCACGACACTCATCATAGAAGTCGCGTCCGTCAACGCGGGCCAGGTCTTCACCCTGTCCGGACCGGGCATCCTGCAGACGGCGGGTATGGAGATCACCGGCCTTCCCGAGACCTTCCCACGCCTGTGGGCAGACAACCGTGCGCTTTTTCCCCGGGGTATCGACGTCGTTCTGACGGCCGGCCGGCGCTTCCTGTGCCTGCCCCGCACGACGAAAATCACCGGCTGACGCCGCAGAGCAACGACGAAACCCCGCTTGCGCGCCATTCGCCGCAGCGCCGGGGCAGGAGAATGGACCATGTATGTTGCCGTCAAGGGTGGCGAGGCCGCCATCACCAATGCCCACAAGCTTCTCGCCGACCGGCGCCGGGGCGACCGATCGCTTCCCTCCGTGACGATCGAACAGATTGCAGAACAGCTAGGGCTGGCCGTCGACCGGGTCATGGCCGAAGCCTCGCTCTATGACCGCTCGCTGGCGGCGCTCGCCGTACGCCAGTCGCGTGGAGACCTGATCGAGGCGATCTTCCTTCTGCGCGCCTACAGGACGACGCTGCCTCGGTTCGGCAATTCCGTGCCGCTCGACACCGCCGGTATGCAGGTGGAACGGCGGGTATCGGCTACCTACAAGGACCTGCCGGGCGGACAGCTCCTCGGCCCGACCTTCGACTACACCCACCGCCTGCTCGACCCGTCGCTGCTGACCGACGAAGCGATCGACGAACCCGTCCGCCGGACAGCCGGCGACGAAGACATCATGCGCGTCTCCGACATCCTGGCGCATGAGGGCCTGATCGAGCCGGATGGCGAACTGCCGCAGGATCATGCCGCAGGCGACCTCACCCGCGAGCCGATGGAATTCCCGATGGGTCGAGACCTGCGCCTGCAGGCGCTCGCGCGCGGCGACGAGGGATTTCTGCTGGCACTCGGTTATTCGACGCAGCGCGGTTACGGCCGCAACCACCCCTTTGTCGGCGAGATCCGCATCGGCGAAGTCGAGGTGGAGATGGAGGTACCGGAACTCGGCTTTTCGGTCTCGCTCGGCCGTATCCGTGTGACCGAATGTCAGATGGTCAACCAGTTCAAGGGTTCATCGAAAGCACCGCCGCAGTTTACCCGCGGTTACGGCCTGGTCTTCGGCCAGAGCGAGCGCAAGGCGATGTCGATGTCGCTCGTGGACCGCGCGCTCCGGGCCGAGGAGCTGGGCGAAGACATCACCGCACCGGCACAGGACGAGGAATTCGTCATCTCCCATTCCGACAACGTGCAGGCGACCGGCTTCGTCGAGCACCTGAAACTGCCGCACTACGTCGATTTCCAGGCGGAGCTTGCGATGGTCCGCAAGATGCGCGCCGACATCGAAGCCGCCCGCAATGCCGACAACGCGATTAAGGACGCCGCCGAATGACCGCCGATCTCGCCACCTACAACTTCGCCTATCTCGACGAGCAGACGAAGCGGATGATCCGCCGTGCGATCCTGAAAGCGATCGCCATTCCCGGTTATCAGGTGCCGTTCGCGTCGCGCGAAATGCCTATGCCCTATGGCTGGGGCACCGGCGGCGTACAGGTCACCGCCTCGATCATCGGTCCGGAAGACGTGCTCAAGGTCATCGACCAGGGCGCGGACGACACGACCAACGCCGT
>JBQGDG010000315.1:0-8145 GCA_052038935.1 Neorhizobium sp.
CCTCGGTCAACATCAAGGAGCGGCTGGATTTCTCATGCGCCGTGTTCGACGAGAACGGCGCGCTCGTGGCGAATGCCCCGCATATGCCGGTGCATCTCGGCTCGATGGACCGTTCGGTCGAAAGCGTCATCGCGCAGAACAGGGGCCGGATCCGCCCCGGCGACGTGTTCGCGCTGAATGCCCCCTATAACGGCGGCACGCACCTGCCGGATATTACGGTCGTCACGCCGGTCTTCGATGCGGCGGGCAAGAGCATTCTCTTCTACGTCGCCTCCCGCGGCCATCATGCCGATGTCGGCGGCACGGCGCCGGGGTCGATGACACCGCTTGCCACCACCGTCGATGAAGAGGGCGTGCTGTTCGACAACGTGCTGCTCGTCGATCGCGGCCGGTTCGACGAAGCGGGCATCACAAAGCTGCTCTCCGACCATCCCTACCCTGCCCGCAACGTCGCCCAGAACGTTGCCGACCTTCGGGCGCAGATCGCCGCCAATGAAAAGGGCGTGCATGAAATGCGCAAGATGATCGGCCAGTTCGGGCTGGATGTGGTGCAGGCCTATATGGGCCATGTACAGGACAATGCGGAGGAAAGCGTGCGCCGCGTCCTCGAAAGGCTCAACGACGCGGAATTTTCCTACGCGACCGATCAGGGCAGCACGATCAAGGTGAAGATCACCGTCGACAAGGCGAAGCGTGAGGCGACCGTCGATTTCACCGGCACAAGCGAGCAGAAAAGGAACAATTTCAACGCTCCGGAGCCGGTCACCCGGGCGGCCGTCCTCTATGTCTTCCGCGTCATGGTCGAAAGCTCGATCCCGATGAATGCCGGCTGCCTGAAGCCGATCAGGATCATCGTGCCGGAAGGTTCGATGCTGAAGCCGCAATATCCGGCGGCCGTCGTCGCCGGCAATGTCGAGACCTCCCAGCATGTGACCAATGCTCTCTTCGGCGCATTGGGGGCAATGGCAGCAAGCCAGGGCACGATGAACAATCTGACCTTCGGCAATGCGACCTACCAATATTACGAGACGCTCTGCTCCGGTTCGCCGGCAGGACAATTCAACGACGGCACCGGCTTTGCCGGCACCGACGCGGTACATGTCCACATGACCAATTCGCGCCTCACCGACCCGGAAATCCTGGAGACACGTTATCCGGTGCTGCTGGAAGACTTCCATATCCGCACGGGTTCGGGAGCGAAGGGGGCCTATTCGGCGGGCGACGGTACGAAGCGGACCATCCGTTTCCTGGAGACCATGGATTGCGCCATCCTGTCGTCGCACCGGACGATCCGGCCGCACGGGCTTGCAGGCGGCGACGCGGGCGACATGGGCCGAACGACGGTGCGCCGCCTCGACGGCACGGTCGAGGAACTCCAGGGCTGCGACCAGACCGTCATCAAGGCCGGCGAAGCCGTGACCGTCGTGACGCCGACGGCCGGGGGATACGGCAAGGCGTGACAGGTGTGCCGGAATACCCGGCACGATCCGTCTATCTATCTCCGGGTGCCGAATAATGTGTTCGCGTCGCCTTGGACAGGAAGTATCGCTTGTAGCTTTTCGAAGCCGGGATTAACGTCCCGGCTTCCTTCATTCTCGTCGGGGTCGGGACGATGTCCAGCGAAGACAGCCAGTATCGCCTGGGTGTGATTTATGTTGCGCTGTCGGCGCTGGCCTGGTCGTTGTCGGGCCTTTTCATGCGGGCGATTTCCGCCGACCTGCCGACCATCATCTTTCTGCGCGGCCTGGTGTCGGGAACGGCGACCTTCCTGTTCTTCCTCTATCTTGAGCGTCACCGTGCCTGGAAAATCCTGAGGGCCATACGCGGACCGACCATCCTTGCAACACTGTTGTCCGCCGGCAGCATGATCTCCGGCCTCGGTTCAATCTATTACACCTCCGTCGCCGATGCGATGGTCATCTATGCCACGGTACCCTTCGTCACGGCCGGCATCGCCCTTGTCCTCATCGGCGAGAAACCCAGCCGCTCGACGCTGATCGCCAGCGCCGTCGCGTTCGGCGGCGTCGCCGTGATGCTGACGGATGCAGGCGGCAGCGGCTCGCTGCTGGGCAAGGGTCTTGCGGGGATCATGACGCTGACGGTTGCAGCCCTTGCTGTCGTGATGCGCCAGCATCGGGACGTACCGATGCTGCCAGCCATGGCGTTTTCGGCCTATCTCTGCTCGCTTTCGGCGTTCTGGTTCGCCAGTCCAGCCATGGCGACGGGACAGGATGTGGCGGTGATCTTCCTTTTCGGCATCATGCAGAATGCGCTCGGTCTCATCCTCTACACATTCGGCGCCCGCCGCATTCCGGCCGCAGATGCCAGCCTGATCATCGCGCTGGAAGTTCCGCTCACGCCGCTCTGGGTGTGGATCTTCCTCGCCGAGATACCGCCGCAGGCGACCCTGATCGGCGGCCCGATTGTCCTCGCGGCCTTGTTCGGGCATATCGTCGTGGAGATGCGGCGCAGCCGCGGCCCGCTTTCCGCGGAAACACAGCCGAACCTATGACGAAAGATCTATGACCAGGACTATCGCGATCATCGGGGGTGGGCCGGCCGGACTTATGGCGGCCGAGGCACTTTCCGTCGCCCTGCCTCCGCAGAATTCCATCATAACCGTCTATGAGGCGATGCCGACCTTCGGGCGGAAATTCCTGCTTGCCGGCAAGTCGGGACTGAACATTACCCATTCGGAAGACTTTTCTCGCTTCGCTGCCCGGTTCGGCACGTCTTCCGCGCGGCTGCGGCCGGCGCTCGAGGCATTCACTCCGGAAGACATCCGCGAATGGGCGGCAGGGCTCGGCACGGAGACCTTTACCGGCACGTCCGGCCGCGTGTTTCCGATCGCGATGAAAGCTTCGCCGTTGTTGCGCACATGGTTGAAACGGCTTGAGGCACGGGGCGTGACGCTCAGGACACGGCATCGCTGGAAAGGTTTCGACGGCGAGGGCCTCCAATTCGAGACGCCGGAGGGGGAGACAGCCATCCAACCGCATGCGGCACTGCTGGCGCTCGGCGGCGCGAGCTGGCCCCGCCTTGGATCGGATGCAGCCTGGGTTCCATGGCTGACGGAACAAGGCATCACGGTCCGAGGGTTTCTACCGGCCAATTGCGGTTTCGACGTGCCCTGGAGCGAAGTCTTCATCGAGCGCTTCGCCGGCGCTCCGCTCAAATCCGTCTCGACCACATCCGACGCCGGCACTTTCCAGGGCGAATTCGTGATCTCGAAACACGGGGTCGAGGGCAGCCTCGTCTATGCGCATTCGGCGGCATTGCGCGACCGCCTTGCGCGCCAAGGGGCGGTGTCGCTTACCATCGATCTTGCGCCCGGCCGCACGGCAGAGCGCCTGACCCGCGAGCTTTCCGGCCAGAATCCCAAGGCGAGCTTCTCCACCCGGCTGCGCAAGGGCGCCGGGCTCGATGGCGTCAAGGCGGCCCTGCTGCGGGAGGTGACGCCGGATGCCAACCGCATGGCCCCGGACCGGCTGGCGCAAACGATAAAGGCGCTGGCCGTTCCGCTCTCACGCCCGCGCCCGATCGCGGAGGCGATCTCGTCTGCCGGCGGCATCGCGTGGGAAGAGCTAGACGAGAGCTATATGGTGAAATCGCGCCCCGGTCTGTTTGCGGCCGGCGAAATGCTGGACTGGGAGGCCCCGACCGGCGGCTACCTGCTGACCGCCTGTCTTGCGACCGGGCGCGCCGCAGCGCGCGGCATCGAGGCCTGGCTGAAGGCCCGTTAGCCTGGTCTCCTTTCCGGTCTCCTCGGATTTTTGCGCTGGATCAATGCCGGACGGCGGATGCCGGGCAGGATGGCGTGAAGAGGGGCTCATGACACTGCAGCGACGTCGGCACATCATCCACAGGCGGCGGACCGCCACCGGCCTGGCGCTGGTGGCCGCCATTTCGTTCATCGCCGGCATGACCGATGCGGTCGGCCTTCTCCTGTCGGGCGACTTCGTCTCCTTCATGACCGGCAACACGACGCGGGCGGCCCTGTCCTTTGCCGGCGGCGACTATGCCCATGCGCTCGTCCTGTTTTTCGCGCTGTGGGTCTTCATCCTCGGCAATGCATCCGGGATCGTCCTTGCCCACACGGTCTCCGCCCGCCGCACGTTCGTGGTCCTGTCCGCCGTCGCGATCCTTCTCGCCGCCGCAGCTTTCGTGCCCGCCGACGGCGCGACGCTGCAATTCTACCTCGTCGTCCTGTCGATGGGCATGATCAACGCCACGGTGGAACATGTCCAGGGCCTGCCGATCGGCCTCACCTATGTCACCGGAGCCCTGTCCCGCTTCGGCCGCGGCATCGGCCGGTGGCTCGTCGGCGACCGAAATCCGTCCGGCTGGTTGATCCAGTGCGTACCCTGGACCGGCATGGCCTGCGGCGCCGTCACCGGCGCCTTCGTCACCCGGCATGCCGGCGAGAATGCGCTCTGGATCGTGGCGGTTCTCGTCGTGGCGGTCGCGCTCTTCACCGCCCTCCTGCCCCGCCCGTTGCAGCTGCATTTCCACCAGCCGATCGTTCACGGGCGCGGACGAGCCCTGTAGACTGCGGTCGAATCAACTGCACGAGCGATCATGTTCCTGATTTCCAAACTGTTCTGGCTGATCGCCCAGCCTCTTTCCGTCGCATTTCTGCTTGCCGCATTCGCTGCGCTGCTGGCATTTTTCGGCTGGCGCAGGCTCGGTGGCCTATCCGCGCTGCTTTCATCGCTCGTGCTGTTTGTAACCCTCTACACGACCGCCGGCTCGTTCGCATTGCAGGCGCTCGAAGCCCGTTATCCGAAACCGGCGGATCCGGAAGTCCTGTCCTGCACGATCGTGCTCGGAGGCGTCTTCGAGAGCGAGGTGACGACCGCCCGCGGCGGATTCGAGTTCAACCAGGCCGCCGACCGTTTCGTCGAAGCGTTGCGGCTGGCGCTGAAATATCCGCAATCCCGCATCCTGATCTCGGGTGGCGACGGTTCGTTCAGCGGCATCTATGAAGGCGAGGCGCAGGCTTCCGAGCGTTTTTTCACCGCCTTCGGTATCGCCCCCGAACGGATGGTGAAGGAAAACACCTCGCGCACTACCTACGAGAACACGATCAATACGGCCCAGATGCTGGAGAGCCGGGGCTTGAGCAACTGCGCGCTGATCACCTCGGCCTTCCACATGCCGCGATCGATGGCCCTGTTCGCCAAGTCGGGCATCCCGGTGACGCCCTGGCCGGTCGATTTCCGCACCAGCGGCAAGGTTTCGCTCGGCCTCGACCTTACCCAGCCGGCACTCAACGCCCAGCTTTCGGCCACCGCCGTGCGTGAATGGATGGCGATCGCCGGGTACCGGCTCACGGGCCGGATCGACAGCTTCTAGCGGAAGGCCCGATCACTGCTTGGAGATGGTGACGAAGCGCCCGCCGCGGACACGCACCCGCATATCGCAGGGCACTGCGTCGGTGCGCTCGCAGAAACGCGGATGCATCTTGAACATGAAGACCATGTTGCCGAAGTATTTGACGAAGTCGTAGCCGTAGATCTGGGCGGTGGCGATCATGATATAGCCGCCTTCCTTGGCCTGGATGTAGAAGTTCTGGGGGCAGCCGTCGGCGCTGCATCTGGGACCCCGCACACCGTCACAGGTCAGTTCGCCGTGATTGACGACTGCATCCGGAATGCCGTCATTGTTGATGTCGAAGCGCTTGATGAAGTCCGGGCCGAACTGCGCCAGCTTGCAGACCTCCTGAAAATGGCTCTTTTCGAAGATTTCGGGATCGCTCACCAGCTTCTGCTGAGCCGCGGCGGCGGCAGGCATCATCACCAGCAGGGCGATCGCTTGAAATATCGAGACCAGACGCTTCTTCACGGATCCTACCATTCGACAAATTGATCTGTTCATGGTGCCTCGATGCGGATGACGGGCGCGGGCGGCACGGGATATCCTTAGCCCCGAGCACTTGCGCGACGCTGGAGAACCGTATGTACCTGCTGACGATACTCGACTACGCCGGCGTGGCGCTGTTTGCGGCGACCGGCGCGCTGGCCGCATCGAGAAAGGAACTCGATTTCATCGGCTTCCTGTTCCTCGCAGCAATCACCGGTCTCGGCGGCGGCACCGTGCGCGACATCATCCTCGCTCGGCCGGTCTTCTGGGTAATCGACCCGACCTATATCGTGATTTCGGTCCTGACCGGCGCCGTCGTCTATTTTACCGCGCATCTCGTCGAATGGCGCTATCGGCTGCTGATCTGGCTCGATGCGGTCGGGTTGGCCGCCTATTGCGTCCTGGGCGCCGCCAAGGGCATGGCCGCCACCGGCTCGCCCACCATCGCCATCGTCACGGGCGTGATGACGGCGACGCTCGGCGGCATCCTGCGCGACATGCTGGCTAACGAACCGTCGGTGCTGCTCCGACCGGAAATCTACATTACCGCAGCGCTGGGAGGATCGGGCGCATTCACCCTGTCCCATGTCACGGGACAGCCCCTGGTCGCCAGTGCCGGGATGGGTGTTGTAATCGCATTCGCACTGCGCGGCGGCGCCATCCATTACGGCTGGACGCTGCCTCGCTATATGCCGCGCCCCGGCCGCCCGCCCGAAGAGGCGATGAAACCGTTGAAGAAGAGGCGGCGGAAGTCCTAGGAGCGTTTTTCGCGCAGGCGGATGATGACATCCACATGGGCGATTTCCATGCCTTCGGGCGGTTCCGGAATATTGCCGATTTCCAGATTGTTGACCGGTACGTCGAGCACTTCGTTGCGGCCTTCGACGAAGAAGTGGTGATGGTCGGACGTGTTGGTGTCGAAATAGGTCCGCGCGCCTTCGACCGCGAGAACGCGGATCAGTCCCGCTTCGGTGAACTGGTGCAACGTATTGTAGACGGTGGCGAGCGAAACCGGCACGCCGGCGATAACCGCCTCGTCATGCAGTTCCTCGACGGTCAGATGCCGGTCACCCTTGGCGAAGAGAAGATCCCCCAAGGCGACCCGCTGCCGCGTGGGGCGCAGGCCGTGATGGCGCAGTTTCACCTCGATGTCCGTAATGGCTTCTGCCATACTGTCCCGGAGCTCCGCAAATTGGCAATACTATCTTGAATTTCCGATATAACTTTTGAAACGCCAAGATTCAACAGTTTCCCGCGTCGGATAACCGCAGAGCCCTCAAATCTTCGGAATTTGTGCTCGGGCCTCTGGTTTGCGTGCCACGCTTCCTATATGCGGACGTGACAAACGATGTTCCAGGACCGCAATACCCCCGGGTCCGGAATGTCGAACGCTTCAATCCGGGCCGGCCTTGGTTTAAGGCTAGAGCCCAAGGCGACCGCAAGGGGATACGGAATTCGATGGCAACCAGACAGTCCAGCTTCAGCTACGAAGAAATCATCGCCTGCGCACATGGCGAACTCTTCGGTCCCGGCAACGCTCAATTGCCCCTGCCGCCGATGCTGATGGTCCACCGCATCACCGATATTTCCGAAACCGGCGGCACGTTCGACAAGGGCTATATCCGCGCCGAATACGACGTGAAGCCGGACGACTGGTATTTCCCCTGCCATTTCGAAGGCAATCCGATCATGCCGGGCTGCCTCGGCCTCGACGGCATGTGGCAGCTGACCGGCTTCTTCCTTGGCTGGCTCGGTGAAGAAGGCCGCGGCATGGCGCTTTCCACCGGCGAGGTGAAGTTCAAGGGCATGATCCGCCCCCATACCAAGCTTCTGGAATATGGTATCGACTTCAAGCGGGTCATGAAGGGGCGCCTCGTCCTCGGCACCGCGGACGGCTGGCTGAAGGCCGACGGCGAGACCATCTATCAGGCGACGGACCTTCGCGTCGGCCTCTCGAAAGACAAGACGGCCTGAATTCGCTTTCAGGCCCCTCACTAAAACAACAAAGGTTGGATCAGATGAGACGGGTAGTTGTCACGGGTCTCGGTATCGTGTCCTCGATCGGAAACGACGCGGCCGAAGTCACCGAATCCTTGCGGCAGGCAAAGTCCGGCATTTCCTTTTCTCCCGATTTTGCCGAACACGGCTTCAAATGCCAGGTCTGGGGAAAACCGGATATCGACGTCACGGATCTCGTTGACCGTCGCGCCATGCGCTTCCTTTCGCAGGGCGGCGCCTGGAACCACGTGGCGATGAAGCAGGCGATCGCCGATTCCGGTCTCG
>JBQGDG010000316.1:0-9445 GCA_052038935.1 Neorhizobium sp.
ATCCGGCCTCTAAAAAGACATAGCGGAACGGTGGTATGCGTGTGCCGCAATAAACCGGTCTCGATCGGTTTGCGGACGAAGTCAAATAACCTGGAGGAAACGGAATGGCCGTGGAATATTCTGACCGTGACGAATTTATCCGAGGAACGGATCGCGCCGACAATATCGATGCCGGTGGCGGCGACGACGAAGTGTATGCGCGTGGCGGCAATGATACCGTCTCCGGCGGTGACGGCGACGATCTGATCGGCGGCAGCTTTGGAAATGACGACCTCTATGGCGACGACGGCTGGGACACGCTGTTCGGCGGGTCGGGCCAGGATTACCTCAGCGGTGGTGACGGATCCGACGATCTCTGGGCGGGCGCCCATAGCGATGTCGTCGAAGGCGGCGACGGCGACGACCTTATCGGCGGCGGCGACGGCAATGACGAGCTGGGCGGCGGTGACGACAACGACACCATCTATGGCGGTGCCGGCCACGACATCCTGTATGGCGATGCCGGCAACGACCGCCTGTTCGGCGGCTCCGGCAACGATGATCTGTATGGCGGCTCCGGCGACGACCGTCTGACCGGCGGTACCGGTGCCGATATCTTCTTCTTCGGTGACGATCAGGGCGACGATATCATCAACGATTTCTTCGGCGACGAGGAAGGCGATCTGATCGATCTCGACGGCCAGGACTTCGTCGTCGATACCGATACGGACGGCTATGCGACGCTCTTCCTCGAAGGCGGCGGCTCTGTCCATCTGCGCGGCATCTATGCCGACGAGATCGATACCGACTGGTTCATCTGACTGTCGATGGATCGTCCGAACCAGACAAAGCCCGGCTGCACGCCGGGCTTTGTTGTCTTTGGCCGGCAGGAGGGCGGGTCATGCGCCGAGCAGGGACGAGATCAGGGTGACCGACACCACCGCCAGCCAGACGGAAGCGATCCGCTGCACGACGAGCAGCCGCGCCGTGCCGGTGGCACCCTTCTGCGTCAGCCGGCCCATGGCGCCCCATGCAAGGGCGATGCCGGCGACCATAAGGCAGAAGAGCAAGAGCTTCGGCAGGAACTGCACATCCTCCGGGGCGGGCAGCAGAACGAGGCCGAAAATCAGCGCCTTCGGGTTGAGAGCGGTGGTCACGTAAATCCGCCGCCGGGTGATGGCGCCATCGCCGTCTCGATCGCCGTGCTTCCGCCAGAGCCTGACCGCCAGGAACATCACCCAGCCCGCAGCGGCGATCTTCAACCCGGCGGCGGCCGCCGGATAGCGCGCGAGAACCTCCGCACCGAGCCAGGCGAGCGGCAGGATCGTCGTCAGATAACCGGAAAGTTCGGCCGGCAGAAGGCGGATCACAGCCCTCAGTCCGCCGCGGGCTCCGGCGATGCCGATGAGCGTGTTCGTCGGCCCCGGGGCAAGCAGCAGTGCAAGAACCGCCGAGACGAAGGCTGCATATGTCATGGCGCGGAGAAACCTCTGGAAACCGATGAAGCGTTCCTAGAGGATAGCGGCGTACCCGCACATTGACCTGCGTCATGAAAGGACGGCGTGCCGCCGGATCTGCCGTTTCCCGATCGATACTAGGCCTGCCGCAGCGCGCGGTTCGTCTTTACGATCGTGTCGATGAGGGCGTTGTCGTCGCGAATGCCCAGCTGGTAGAACCGGATCGCCATGGCCGCCAGCCGCTCCGCCGCGGGATCGTGCGGCGACATGCAGGCGATGTAGCGTGCGGTTTCGAATATCGTCTGCAGCCTCTCCAGCTCTTCCGGGCCGATCGGCTCATAGGCGGCCGTGTCAGGACATTCCATTCCCACTTTCCCCTCCATAGGAATGTTAGGTAAATCTAATAGATATAGATTTCGCCGGTCGGGAAAGCGCGAAGAATAAATGGCGTTAGCGGCTGGTAAATGACGACGGGCTTCGCTCCACTTGCTTGCGCGCAAAAATGAGGCTTTCCGGCCGGCCGGGCAGTTGCTACGGCAGATCCTGGATGCGCCGCCGGTTGCCGGGAGTGGACATGCAGGAAGCTTTCTTCGATCGTTCGGCCATCGACGTCGCCCATGACCTCATCGGGACGGGGCTCGACGTCTCGGGTGTCGGCGGTCTCATCGTCGAGACGGAGGCCTATGAGCCGGATGATCCCGCCTCGCACAGTTTTCGCGGGGAGAACCTCCGCAACCGGGCGATGTTCGGACCGCCGGGCCATGCCTATGTCTACCGCTCCTACGGCATCCACTGGTGCCTGAATTTCGTCTGCCGGCCGGGCAGCGCGGTCCTGATCAGGGCGCTCCAGCCGGTTGCCGGGATCGGCGAGATGGAACGGCGCCGCGGCCGCGCCGATCCGCTCCTGCTGTGCTCCGGGCCGGGCCGGCTCTGCCAGGCCCTGGCCATAACCATCGATCATGACGGCATGTCTCTGGCCGAACCGCCCTTCGCGCTGAGTGCGCCGGAGCGCCTGCCGCTCGTCGTGGCCGGGCAGCGTATCGGAATCTCGCAGGCAGTAGAGCGCCCCTGGCGGTTCGGCCTGCAGGGATCGGCCTTTGTCAGCAGGCGTTTCGGAGACGGGAGGAAGCCCGTCATCCGTTAACTCGCAGTGGCGCTCCTACCGGCGGCCGAGAAGGCTGAGCAGGCCGCCGGTCGCAAGGCCGAGCAGGACGCTGCCGGCAGCCAGAAGCAGCGCATAGGACATGATGTTGTCGGAGAGCCAGTTGGCCGCGATCAGCCGCGCGTTGGCGAAGCTCAGGTCCTGCGTCGGCATGAAGCGGAACCAGCTGACCGGGACCGTGCCCATCTCCACATCCGGCCCGCTATAGATGCTGATGCGGCCGCCGAGTTTTTCCCATTCCTCGCGCGAGGACACCGCCTGCATGCTTTCGGCGAGTTCGTTGCTGTCGGGGGCGAGCACCGCCGTCCAGGTGCCGAGCCCCGTCGGATCGCTCTCCTGCGCGATGAGGAGATGCGCCGAGCGCGGCGGCTTGTAGAGCTGATCGGTGGCCGGGGCGAAACGCAGGGCGGAGAGCGACAGGTCGAAATTCTCCTTGGCCCAGTCGCTCACCTTGGTGAATTGCCGGCTGAGGAAGTTGCCGTCCGCCCGCTGCTGCCAGTCCTGCAGACTGAGGCCGGGGCCGGACGCCACCTGCTGGCCGGGAAGGTCCGGGCTCCAGCTGTTGCGGCTGTCCTGGTCGATCTTCAGCTGCGCGAGAATATTGACGGGGATTTCGGAAATCCCGCCGACGAAGACGGCGTCCCGGCCGGCAATACGGGCCGCCGATATCGTTACGCTGAGCGGGATCACCCGATGCGACGCGATGGCGATCTTGCCCGCGAAGGTCGCGGCGGCTGACAGGGTATGTTCGTCGATCCGGCCGAGAAACAGCGATACGGGCCCCTGACCGAGGAAATAGGGGAAGCCTATGCCGGCGGTCGCGGCGACGTTCGGTACCTGTGCGATGCGGGCGAAGTCCGGCATGTGGAACTGCGATGTGCCGAACAGCGCGAACCGCGGTTTCTCGTCGCCGCTGGCACCCGGCGTGCAGGCGGCATCGGAGGCTGTGCGCAGGGCGGCCTCGATGGTGATGACGTTCACGCCCGGCCTGAAGTGCCGCAGGGTCAGCTTGATCGGCAGGTGCCGCAGCACCGCGCCGCCCTTGGAGGTGATCGGTACCGTCGAGGCGATGTTGCCGTTGACGAAGATATCGATATGGCTGCCCGGCAGCACGTCCGGAACATAGGCGGCGTCGAGGAGGATGCGCGCCTCGCCATAGGCATTCGCATAGAAGTCCGCCGGCACGCCGATGGTGAAATTGGTGCGGAACAGCCGGCCGGAGAATTCCTGGCTCGGCACGCCGAGTGCGCTGAAATCGAGGGTCGTGCCGGAAAACAGGAACGGCGTATCCATGCCGCGCCAGGTATCCGTCGACAGCGTCTCGCGGCGCTGCGTCGCCGATCCGTCGATGGAGCCGACGAAACTGTCGATCAGGCCGTCGATGGCGGGCCAGTTCGGGCCGGCGAGAACCAGTGCGGAGGCGCCGTTGCTGCCGGGGAAGTCCGCAAAGCTTGCGACCGCCGCGTTGCTGGCGGTGGGAGTGAGGTCCGGAAGCGTGGAGCGAAGTTCGTCCGGCGTGCCGACGAAGACCGCGATTTCACCTGGCTCGAGCGCGCCCTCGACCTGCCGGCGCAAGGTGAAGGACTGGTTCGGCATGCCGCCGATCAGCGCCAGGCCCTGGGAGAGGCGCATCAGGGTATCGGTCGCGCCGATCTGGTCGAGTGCCGGGGCGATGATGCGGAAACGGGTATTGCCCTTGCCGTCGACGCCGACCGCCCTCAGGTCGTCGAGCCTCGTGAGCCGGCGGTTGTCGCCGCCGTCGAAGGAGAGAAAGGTCTTGGCCGGATCGACCTCGGTCCAGAGTTCGTAGGTGGATTCGACCGTGCAGTCGGTGCGGTGGCGCTGGCTGGCGCCGAATCGGATCACGTTGGCACCGGGTTTCAGAAGGCCGGCAGGCACGTCGAACACGCGTTCGGCGGCCCGCTCGGCCGATGCGATAGGCTCGGCGGCGACGAGCACGTCGTTGATCGCGATCGTCAGTTTGGACGTCTCCGGCGCGACGAAGATCGAGTTCTGATAGGCCACGTGCAGCTTGGCGGTATGGCCGGCCTGATCGGCGGTCAGGTAGATGGACCACGACCGCTGTTCCGTTTCGCCGTTGAGGCGCATCGCCGAGAAGGGCAGGAGGAACCGTCGTGTCGTATCCGTTGCTGCGGCAGGCGCGCCACCGGGCGGGGCAGAAGGTGAAGGCTGGGCGACCGTCGCTGCCGGCTGACCGGGGCGTGTCGGCATTGCGGGCGCCGGGGTCGCAGGACGCGCGGAGCCCTGAGCCGGCGCGGCATTCGGGGCAGGCGCAGCGGGGACGGGAGGCGATGGAGCCGGTGACGGCCTTGCCGGTGCCGCAGGGTCCTGCAGTCCCTGGTCGCGCCGCTCGACCCCCATGTCGAACGGGCTGGCGCCCTGCTGGGCGATTGCGGGAGCGGCGGCGAAGGCGGCAAGAAGAAGGATGACGAGCCTGTTCATATCGTGTCCTCTCAACCGTGGTCCGCGCTGCGTGCCTTGCCAAGGTCGCGCATGAGGTAACCGAGACCGCGGCTCGTCTGGTAGATCGAAAGCCACAGGAACCAGAGCGTTCCGCGCAGAAGGCCGGGATTGTTGCGCCGCGACGTCTGGAACTGCGTCCATTGGGCCGAATTGGCGAAGATGAGATCGGCGATCAGGCGATGATCGACTGCCTTTTGCGGCATGTAGCGGCAGCCGACGGACGTCACGTCGCCGGTCCGGTCGAAATTGCGGATCTCGACCGGGAGCTCGCTCACCGGCATGTCGCTGAACGGCTGGAAGCGGATGGCGCCGACCGTTTCCATGGCGATGCCGGTAGCACCTTCGGTATAGACTTCGAGGGCCGCGCCATGAACCGAGACGTTCTTGATCGTCGCGGTGAACCACTTGCCGTCCACGCCGAATTCGCAGCGGCGGCTGAGCCGGACACGACGCGACGCCTGCCGCTCGCCGCGTTCGGAGACGACGCCGAGGGCGCAGCCGGCGATGATGATGTTGAGCAGGTTCCAGCCGCCGACGACGAGCGTCACGTCCGCCTTGAACGGCTCGTTGTAGATCTTGTAGATGCTCATCGCCATGGCGACGATCAGCACGAAGAAGATGACGAAGAACGGCCGGCTGACCTCCGACAGGCGGCTGACGGCGACGGATTCGTCCTTGGCGGTCACCTTGAAGGTCGGCTTGCGCGGGTTGAGCATGACCGAGACGACCGCCGGGAGCAGGTGCACGGTCTGGACGTATTCGTAGAGCTCGGAAATCCAGGGCCAGCGGAACGATCCGTAGAGGTAGTTCTGCATCATCATGTTCACCACCATGTAGGTCAGCGAATAGACGAGGAATTCGCCGCCGGACGAGGTGAAGATCTGTAGATCGAAGAAGATGTAGAACAGCGGCGCGAAGAGGAAGATCGTCCGCGGGAAGGGAAACAGCCAGAACAGCGTCGACGACATGTAGCAGAGCCGCTGCGGCATCGACAGGCCGCGTTTCAGCGGCGGGAAGCGGAAACGCAGGATCTGCATCATGCCCTGCGCCCAGCGGCTGCGCTGGCCGATGAAGCTCGCGAACGTGGCGGGCTGCAGGCCTGCGATCAGCGGCCGGTCGACATAGATGCTGTTCCAGCCGAGGCCATGCAGATCGAGCGCGGTTTCGCAGTCCTCGGTGATGCTGATGCCGCTGAAGCCGTTCGAGACTTCGAGCGCCTTGCGATTGAGGACGGCGGCCGAGCCGCAGAAGAAGGCGGCGTTCCACTTGTCGAGACCGCGCTGGATGATGCCGTAGAACATCTCGTTCTCGCTCGGCATCCTCTCGAAGGTCCGCAGATTGCGTTCGACCGGATCGGGATTGAGGAAGAAATGCGGCGTCTGGACGAGGAAGAGCTTCTGGTCCTTCTCGAAGTAATGCACCGTCTCGAGGAGGAAGTCGCGCGTCGGCGCATGGTCGGCGTCGAAGACGGCGATGAGTTCGCCGGTCGAATGGGCAAGGCCGTTGTTGAGATTGCCGGCCTTCGCATGCTCGTTGCGCTCGCGGGTGAGGTAGCGAACGCCGAGATCTTCGCAGAGCTGCTTCAGCTTGTCGTGGCGGGCCTCGGCAGCGCGCGCGTCGCTGACGTTTGCGGACTTCCGTTTTTGCACCGTCCCGCCGTCGTCGAGCAGCCACACGGTCAGTTTTTCCGGCGGATAGTCCATGTTGCGGGCGGCCGCCAGCGTGTTGGCGAGCAGCTGTTCGTCTTCGTTGTAGCTCGGCACGAACACGTCCACGGTCGGCAGTTCGCCGGTATTGCGCCCGCCGGGCCGGCTCGGCGGCAGCGGCATGGAGACGACGAACAGGCTGAGCGACAGCATCAGCACGCTGTACATTTCCGCCAGATAGACGAGCAGGCCGGGAATGAAGTTCTCGAGCTGGTTGACCGGCGGCAGGGTGTTCGTCGTGCGCCAGTAGACGTAACGCAAGACCATGCCGGTGCCGAAGGCGAGCGCCACGAGACGCCATTTGCCGCCTGCATCGAGCAGCTTGATGATCGCCATGACCGTGACGATGAGAATGCTGGCGATGAGCTGCGTGCGCGTGTTGATCGGCAGCGTCACGAGGACGATGATCATCACGGTGGCGATCGCCCATATGGCGGCGGAATAGAGTTTTCTCATGACGGCCTACCTCGATGGGACCTGGCGGCGGGACAACAGATCAGCGGCAGACAACGTCAGCACCGTCGGTCGTCATGGTACAGGATGGGGAGGGCACGGTCACCCTCTGGACCGGATTTGGGTTGACGCCGGATGAAGACGGCAGCGCCGAGCGCCCGACGGGATTGCCCGCCGGCACCGCATATCCCGGGCCCGACGGGGCGGGCACGATCGGCCGCTGGATATCCGGTTCGACCGGGCCGACGGACACGGGCGCCGCGACCGGCCGCACCTGCCTTGCAGGACGGCGCACGGGCGCTTCCGCCCGACGTGGCGGCAGGGTCTGGACGATCGGTTCCGAAGACGTCGGACGCGGATAGATCGGTGCGCCGGTGCCGCCGACGGCGGGGTTGAGCGCCCGCGAAGCCCCGTAGGGGTTCCATCCGGCCGCATCGACACCGGCGGTGATGGTGAAGTTGTACATGGTCGACAGCAGCTTCGCTTCCGTGCCCCCCGCCTCGCACATCCTCAGGCGGATCTGGATGACGCCGTAATTGGCGAGCGGCGACATGGTGGCGGTGCGCGAACGGATCTGCTGCCAGGCGAAGAGGCAGAGGTCCGTGCCCGAGCCGCGGCCGAAAGCATAGCCGAACGGGCCGTAATTGTTCTGCACGTAGAACTGCGACTTCGCCATGCGCACGCGCGGCAGGGATGCACGCATCTCGGAAGCGATCTTTCCCTCGGTGATCGACGACATGCGCAGGTTGTTGTCGGTCTGGCTGAAGGCGCTTTCGGTGCCGAAGAGCTGTACCTTGAACAGGTTCTGGCCCGGCGTCGTGGCGGAGGTGGCGAGATGGATGTCCTGGCTGATGGCATTGTCGAACCGGCGTTCGATGATGCTGACGATCGACGGACCGGCGGGCGGCGGCATGACCATGGCCTGCTCGGCGGGGAGGTTCTTGACGAATGCTTCCGATTGGATGGGGCGACCGCCGCAGCCGGCGAGGGCGAGTGTCGCCAGGCAGAGAGCAGTGGCCGCGCCGGACCGAATGAACCACTTCTTAAAAGGGATGATAGTGAGCCTGTCCGTCATCGTATTTCCAGGTGTTGGGGCAGCACTCACTACACATTGCCCGCTCGTCCGCGAGGGTCGCCAGACCGCAACGGAATGGCCGCGGAACAGCTTCGAGTCACTTCGACGTTTATTCGTGTTCACTTATTTACGGATGAAATCTAAATTGTTCGTTAACCATATCCGCTCATTCTGGGGATAGTGGTGGTGTAAGTGTGCGCTAGGTTGGAAACCGAGTTGGATCATCCCCTCCGCGGGAGCAGGCAACGACATCTGGATAAACAGGGACCGGAATGCAAATGCGGTTTTCGCTGATCTCATTGGCGGCTTTCGGCCTGGCCGTAACGGCGCTGATCATCATCGAACGGCGATCGGATATCGATTTCGGCCAGGTGACGGGCTCGCTCACCGCCGACGCCCCTTCCTCGATCTCCGGCGCAGGACAGACGCCCTCTCCGCCGACCCTGTCTGCCGGCGTGCCGAGCCCGGCCGATCAGAAATCGCCGCGATCCTCCCTGGTGATCGCGCAGGGGCGGCCTTCAGGCTCTTCCGAGGGCGTGCCGCAGGAACTCGCGCAGGCGACCGGGCAGCCGCAACCGCAAGCCCAGGGACAGGCCCAGCCGCGTCCCGCACCGGCTGCCGGAGCGAACACGCCCCAGGTCGATGAAAGCGCGCTCCGCTATTTCGCATCCAGAGGCGATACCGCAAGGCTGCAGGCCGAGATCTCCCGTCTGCGCGCGCTCTATCCCAACTGGACGCCGCCGGACGATCCGCTTGCGGCACGGCCGACGACCGACCCCCAACTGGAAAGCATGTGGCAGCTCTACGCGCAGGCCAGATATGCCGACGTCCGCAAGGCGATCGACGATCGCCAGGCGAGCGACCCGAACTGGCAGCCGCCGGCCGATCTGCTCGACCGCCTGAAGCTGGCCGAAGCGCGCACGCAACTGACCGTCGCCTCCGACGCCAAGACCTATGACGAGGTCATCCGCATCGCCGCCGAAAACCCGACCCTGCTGACCTGCAGCGAGGTGGACGTGCTGTGGCGTCTCGCCGAGGCTTTCGCGGAGACCGACAAGCAGCCCCGGGCGCGCGACGCCTATCTCTACATCCTCAGCAATTGCGACGCGGCGCCGGAACGCCTGGCGAC
>JBQGDG010000317.1:0-1846 GCA_052038935.1 Neorhizobium sp.
GGCCTCGCCGCGAAGGATGGCGGCGCGATGCCTTGCCGGTGAGGAACGTTTGAGCTCCTCCAGGCGCGAGGGCCAGAAGGCGCTGGCGATCTTCAGGAATTCCGCCGTCAGCTGCCACCAGAGCGCGTGTTCTCCCGTGTCCAGGCTCTTCAGGTCGGACCAGTCGCGCTCTTCCGTCTCGATCGCGTCGATCAGTTCGGCCAGCGCCCGGGCCAGCCAGATCGCATCGGCCGGGCTGGCAGGCGCGACGAGCGGCGATTGCGAATGAACGTCGAGGACGATCTTCGGCAGCTGGTTTCGCCATGCGAGGATGAGGCGGCCGAGTTCGAGCAGGCGCGCGGTGCCGCCGATCGGCAGCGCCAGATCCATCTCCTCCGGTGCCACGAGGTCGAAATAGCCGCTGTCGTCGTCGGTCTCGCCGAGCGGACGGATCACCGGCAGGATCGCGGACCGGCCGCCCAGGAGTTCGACGAATTCCGAACGCAGGACGCGGGCCGAACGGCGCGTGGGGACGAAGATCGTTACGTCTGCGAGCGCCAGCGGACTGGATTGCGGATCGCCGGCGTCATAACGGAAGGTTTCGTTCAGCCGGCCGTCGCAGAGTGCCGCGGCGACCGTCTTCAGGAAGGGTGCGCCGGACGGTATGGTGAAGATCCGGCTCTGCCGTTCGGCCGTCATCGGGTCAGGCCTCCGCGGTCCGGCTTGCGGTCTCGCGGGCGATGACGGCCTCCGCCTGGGGCAGGGCCTCCGGCGTGCCGACGGTGATCCACTCGCCGCTCATCATCAGGCCGAACAGCCGGCCCTCCGCGATCGCCCTGTCGAAATAGATGTTGAGGTTGAAGGCGTCGGCGGGCGCATCGTCGAGCAGCGAGGACTGCATGACGATGGCGCCGGCATAAACGACGGGATTGTCTCCATCGGCATAACGCGACAGCCGGCCGTCGGCATCGAGCTGGAAATCCTTCTTGCCGTTGTGGCCGGTGGTCCGCTCCAGCGGCACGCAGAGCAGCGCCATATCCATCCGCCGCGGATCGAAGAACCCGGCCAGACGCCGCAGGTTGCTGTCCTGGCCGGGCCTGTCGCCGATCCAGAAGAGATCCGCATTCATCACATAGACGATGCCCGGCTCGAGCAGCGAGAGCCCCTTCTTCAGGCCGCCGCCGGAATTCAGCAGCCCGGCCCGTTCGTCGGAGGCCGTGATGCGAAGTCTCCGATAGGCCGCCAGATGCGCCTCCATCCGGTCGGCGAAATGATGCACGTTGACCACGGCATGGGTAACGCCGGCCTCGGCCAGTGCGTCGAGGCCGTAGTCGATCATCGGCTTGCCCGCGACCGCGACCAGCGGCTTCGGCATCGTATCGGTAATCGGCCGCAGGCGCGTGCCGAGCCCTGCGGCAAGCACCATGGCCTGCGTGATGGGGGCATTGTTCGTCATGATTGGCCGTATTTATGATTCGGGAAGATCTATTCCAGCCCGCCTGCACCAATCGCGCAAGGGGGCGAGCGCCTCATGGGCGAGCGCAGCGGCAAGGTGCCTCAGCGTGCGCGGCATGTGTTTCAGGTATTGCGGCTTGCCGTCGCGTTCCTTCAGCCGCACCCAGAGGCCCGCGAGCTTGCAGTTGCGCTGCGCGGCCATGATCGCCCAGGCCTTCATGAAGGCGGCTTCGTCGAAGGAATTTGCGGCAGTGCTGAGCGAGCGCCGCAGCGTCAGGTAGTCGATCATCATCTGGTCGGCGAGCTGTTTCGGCACGTCGACCCGGGCGTCCTGCACGATCGAGGCGAGATCGTAGGCGGTCGGGCCGATCATCGCGTCCTGGAAGTCGATCAGGCCGACCTGCCTCACGCC
>JBQGDG010000318.1:0-2270 GCA_052038935.1 Neorhizobium sp.
TTTTTTCCTTTCCCGATGGATGAGAATCCGACGCGGCTCCGTATATGCAGGTATGGATCGCAATGGACGACTGTTCGACGTTATAGGCCAGCTGGCTGCGCTGAGGCGCTATGCCCGCTCGCTGGCCGGCAATTCGCCGGATGCCGAGGACCTCGTACATGACGCGCTGGTGCGCGCCTACGAGCGCCGTTCGACCTTCCGGTCCGGCGCCAACCTTCGCAACTGGCTGCTGTCCATCGTCCACAATACCCATGTCGATCGCAAACGCTCGGCGACCGCCCGCGGACGGCGGGACGAACAGGCCGCGCTCGACGTCGAGACCTCCTATCCGGCGCATCAGGAACACAGCGTGCGGCTGGCGCAGGTGCGCAAGGCCTTCATGGCGCTGCCGGACGAACAGCGGCAGGCGCTGCATCTCGTCGCCGTCGAGGATCTCTCCTACCAGGAAGCGGCCGATACGCTCGGCATCCCCGTCGGCACCCTGATGTCGCGGGTTTCCCGCGCCCGGGCGGCGCTCAGGGATTTCGAAACCGGCGCGAAGAAATCCAGCCATCTGAAACTCGTGGGAGGCGGCAATGACTGACATCGATACGATTCTCGATACCGAC
Source organism: Neorhizobium sp. (assembly GCA_052038935.1). Classification (GTDB taxonomy): domain Bacteria; phylum Pseudomonadota; class Alphaproteobacteria; order Rhizobiales; family Rhizobiaceae; genus Neorhizobium. Next base: position 609 of record JBQGDG010000318.1, read on the forward strand.
CTCGACGCCTATGTGGACAACCAGCTCGATGCGGCCGGCCGCCTGCGGGTGGAAAACTGGCTCGCCGGCAATCCCGATGCCGCCGCACGGGTGATGGCCGATCTCGGCATGCGCACGACGCTGAAGCTTGCCATGACGAGCGACGCGATCGGCGGCCGGCCTGAGACGCGCGAGGCGGCGCGTCGCCTGTCATCCGGTCTTTCCAATGCCCGCATGTGGAACACGCTGCGGAAGGTGGCGGCCGTCGGCCTGCTGGTCTCGGCCGGATGGTTCGCCCATTCGACGATCGGGCCGCGCGAGGTGATTGCGTCCGTCCATCCGCCGGCCTTCGTCGAACAGGCGGTGCGCGCCCACCAGACCTCGATCGTGCGGGCCGCCATGCCTTCCCAGCCGGAGGTCAAGACCTATGACCGCGACGATATCCGCGCGGCAACCGCGATCACCATGCCGGACTTGCCGGGAGACTGGAAAGTGCTCGACGTGCAGGTCTTCCCGGCCGATTTCGGCCCGAGCGTGGAGACCAGCATCCGCACCGGCGACGGCACTCTGATCTCGCTGTTTGCCGGAAGACCGGGACATTTCGCGGTGGAGGCGGTCACCGACCTCAACCTTGCCGATGCTGAGGCGGCATGGTGGCAGATCGGCGAGGTCGCCTATGCCGTCATCTCGAGCACACCCCATACCGGCCTGACCGACGAGGCCGAGCTTCTCAGGAATTCGCTCTACTGACCGAGCGCCATTTTCACAGATCTCAACGGGAGACCTACATGTATCCGAACCAGAACCGCTTCGGCGGCTTCAGCCAGACCTCGGCCGCCGCCTTCGACGAGGGCCTGCGCCAGCATATGCTGCGCGTCTACAACTATATGGGCCTCGGCCTGGTCCTTACCGGCCTCGTCGCCTTCATCGTCGGCACGACGCCGGCGCTCTACGTGCCGATCTTCTCCACCCCGCTGAAATGGGCGGTGATGCTGGCGCCGCTCGCCTTCGTCTTCTTCTTCTCGTTCCGCATGCATGCCATGTCGGCCTCGGGCGCGCAGATGGCCTTCTGGGCGTTCTGCGCCGTGATGGGCCTTTCGCTTGCTTCCGTGTTCCTGGTGTTCACCGGCGCCAGCATCGCCCGGACATTCTTCATCGCCGCCACCATGTTCGGCGCAACGAGCCTCTACGGCTACGTCACCAAGCGCGACCTGGCGAAATTCGGCTCGTTCATGATCATGGGCCTGATCGGCGTGGTGATCGCCTCGATCGTCAACATCTTCCTCGGTTCGAGTGCCCTGCAGTTCGCCATCTCGGTGATCGGCATCGTCGTCTTTGTCGGCCTGACCGCCTGGGATACCCAGAACATCAAGGAGCAGTATGCCGATAATTTCGACCAGGAGAGCCAGCAGAAGCTCGCGGTCTTCGGCGCGCTGTCGCTCTATCTGAACTTCGTCAACATCTTCCAGCTGCTGCTCAACCTCACCGGCCAGCGCGAAGAATAATCAATCCATACCCGAGGAGACATTCCATGGATCGCAACGACCAGCAGGCCATTGACGGCCTGTTCTCCAAACTCGCCCATGTGGAGCGCCAGTCCGGCCAGCGTGACCCCGAATCCGAGCGGTTCATCCAGGAGCGCATCGGCCAGCAGCCCGGCGCACCCTATTACATGGCCCAGAC
>JBQGDG010000319.1:0-7146 GCA_052038935.1 Neorhizobium sp.
GCGCGGCCTTTGCCGTGCGTTTCACGACGACCCGCGACTTCAGATCCTCCAGAGTGAGGAAGCCCTTGACGGCGAGATCGAGCAGGCTGGCGGAAAAGGCCGTCCAGCCGCCGCCTGAAAATCCCTTGTTGTCTATATAGTTGACCAGGGCGGGAGAGATGCCCGCAGGCGTATCCCAGCGCGGCACGATGACGCCGCCTCGCGGATCGCGTCCCACGCTGCGCCAGACGAAGAAATAATAGGCGAAAACGATCGCCAGACTTCCCGCAGCCAGAAAGAGATTGAGATTGTCACGCCACCACCAGGCGCTTTCCTGTTCGGCGGACGGCGCGGCGACAACGCCTTTCGGAAAGCCGACGACGACGGTCAGCCCCTCCTCGCTGCCGAGCGGCCGCGTCGTGGCGAAGACGGCACCCGCCCCGGAAGCCTGCATGCGCACGTCGCGCCCGGTCGAACCGTAGGCGCCGGTGAATGCCGTAAGGTCCGTCACCTGCCCTCCCGGCAGGGTCACGCGTGCCGAAGCGCGGGCGATGCGGAACTGCCAGCCATTGCCGGTGACGTTCCAGTAAAGCTCGTCGTGATCGTCGAAATAGCGGATCTGCCGGTTGCTCCGGTAGGTGATCACATAGGTGTGTTCGCCGGGAGAGAGCGTCGTGTTCTCGGAACCGGCATAGATACGGATGCCGCGGGAAACGCTTTCTGTGTGATAGGCTTCCTCGCGACCGTCGCGCGTGACGGAGACGACCTCGAAGCCGACGCGGATGGTACGGCCCTTCGCGTCCTCCATGGTCATCGGGAAGTCGCGAAAGATACCGCGCCGGATACGGTCGCCTTCGGCGTTGACCGTGATCGTTTCCGCCACCGTCAGCTCGCCGTCGGCGGCGATGCGGATGTCCGAATGGTAGCTGCGGATGAACTCTTCCGCGGCGGCAGGAAGCCAGGCCGCCAGAAAGAGCGCGAGGGCGACGAGGAGGCGCCGGAGCATCAGCCGCCCCCCGTCAGAATTTCACGGCCGGAACGGCCCGGTCGGCCTCGTTGGTGATTTCGAAATAGTCCCGCTTCGAGAAGCCGAACGGTCCGGCGACGAGGTTGGAGGGGAAGCTTTCCACCTTGATGTTCAGGTCGCGGGCCGCGCCGTTGTAATAACGCCGCGACATCTGGATCTCGCTTTCGATCGTCTCCAGCGAGGCCTGCAGTTCGGCGAAATTCTGGTTTGCCTTGAGATCCGGATAGGCTTCGGCCAGCGCGAAGAGTTTGCCGAGCGCCTGGGAGAGCAGGCCCTCCGCCTGAGCGCGGCCGGCGACATCCCCTTGAGGCACGGCCTGAGCCTGGTTGCGCAGCTTGACGACCTCTTCGAGCGTGCCCTTTTCGTGGGCGGCATATCCCTTCACCGTCTCGATGAGGTTGGGGATGAGGTCGGCGCGGCGCTTCAGCTGCACGTCGATGCCCGACCATGCCTCTTCCGCCATCTGCCGTGCCCGAACGAGCCCGTTATAGATGAAGATCACATAAAGAGCGACGATGGCGATGACGCCGAGCGCGATGAGCATGCGTGTGTCCCCTCGAATTAGGCAGGCCGAGGGGAGACTATGTCGCTCCAATCCGAATGTCACCGGAAATTGATGACGGATCGGCTTCAGGCGGCAGCCACGGCAAAGTTCGCACCGCCGGCATCGGTCAGCAGGAAGGCTTCGCCGCAGGCCTTGGAGAGCGAGCGCACCCGGAGGATGTAGCTCTGGCGTTCAGTCACCGAGATCACGCCGCGCGCATCGAGCAGGTTGAAGACGTGCGAGGCCTTGATGCACTGATCGTATGCGGGGAAAACGCACTTGTGCAGGCGCTGGTTGTCGCTGTCGCCCGGCGCACCGGCGGCGAGCAGCGCCTGGCACTCCTTCTCGGCATCGATGAAGTGCCGATGCAGCATCTGGGTATCGGCGAACTCGAAGTTGTGGCGGGAATATTCCTGTTCGGCCTGCAGGAAGACGTCGCCGTAGGAGATCTTCTCGTCGCCCTCGCGTCCGTTGAAATTGAGGTCGTAGACGTTGTCGACGCCCTGGACATACATGGCGAGACGTTCGAGACCATAGGTGAGTTCGCCGGCGACCGGAGAACATTCGATGCCGCAGACCTGCTGGAAATAGGTGAACTGCGAGACTTCCATGCCGTCGCACCAGCATTCCCAGCCGAGACCCCAGGCGCCGAGCGTCGGGCTTTCCCAGTCGTCCTCGACGAAGCGCACGTCATGCAAGAGCGGATCGAGGCCGATCGCCTTCAGCGAGCCGAGATAGAGCTCCTGCAGGTTCGACGGGTTCGGCTTCAGGATGACCTGGTACTGGTAATAGTGCTGCAGCCGGTTGGGGTTCTCGCCGTAACGGCCGTCGGACGGACGGCGCGAAGGCTGCACATAGGCGGCTTTCCAGGGCTTGGGGCCCAGCGCACGCAAGGTGGTCGCCGGATGGAAGGTACCGGCACCGACCTCCATGTCGTAAGGCTGCAGCACGGCGCAGCCCTTGTCGGCCCAATAGTTGTGGAGCGCGAGGATAAGCCCCTGGAAGGAGCGCGTCGGGGACATGTGGTCGGGCAGATCGGTCATGATGATACGTCAGCACTTGCTTACTTCGGATGCGGACGAGTGCCACGCAGACGCGCACGGGTCAAGGCGTGAAGCGATCCGCAACCGGGGACGGGACGGACGCGCCACCCTCAGGGACGAAGAACGGCCGCCGACGAACGTTTCATGATCAGCTGAGCGATGAGCTGGTCGCGGCGATTGGCGTCGGTCATCTGGGCGAGGAGATCGGCGACTTCGCCGTTTTGCCTTTCATCCCGCTCGGCCTGCATGATCTCGCCGATTTCGCGCTGGGCACGCAGGGAGTTGAGGAAAAAGGCGATGGCGACGATCTCGACCAGTACGCCGCCGGCAAGCTTGAGGAGACTGCCGTTCAGGCTCTGCGTCTCGGCGCCGACGAGCGCGAACATGACCAGCAGGAGGCCGACCGTCGCGAGGATGAGGCTGAAATAGAAGCTGATGTTGACCCTGCGCGCATGGTCCGCCAGCATGTCCTCGATACGGTGAGCGACGTTGGGGCCGGGCTCGAACCCCGGCTGGTTCTGGTTGTGAGCGCGAAAACCGCGCTCGGCATAAGCCAATCCGTTTTTTCTCATTGCCGCCACGCTGAAATAGATAATGCCGATGATGCAGAAAATGACCGCCGAGAAGATGAAAAGGATCTGCAAGGCATCGAGGAGATTTTGCAGCCCCATTTCCCTACCCGTAACCGATAAAGTATCACTTCCCCTAACATCCGGCAGGTGACCGCTCAATTGCGAAAAACCGCCGTGCACAGCTATGATCGCGGTTGCGCGGCACACCGCCTTCGCATGTCGGCCGGTCTTCTGCACCGAACGCGACGGGGGCTAGACGTCCTCCTCGTCCTTTTTCACCCTGTATTCGCCGGTTACCGGGTCCTTTTCCAGCGTGCCGATGGCGCCGGTGCGGCGCTCCTTCTCCTGCTGGCGGCTGCGTGCGGACAGTCTCTCGGCGTCCTTCACGAAACGCTTGTAGAACATCCAGCCGCCGACGATCAGCAGCAACAACAGTATAAGCTGCGCCATCTATCCCCTCGTGCGCGTCAATCAGAAACCACCGGGCTCAGAGCCCGTAGCGGCTCCACAATGCTCTCTCTTCGACGCTCGCCGCAAGGCCCGCACCGGCCTCGGCTGCAATTTCGCCGAAAGGCGGCGCGATGGCAGCGACGCCGGGGAGCCTGCGGCCGAACAGGCTACGGGCGCTGCCGACCAGTTCCAGCCGCGTATCCTTGCCGAAACGGCGCTTGAGCACGTCGCGCATGTCGCCCAGACCATCGATCAGGCCGAGTTCCAGGCCGCGGTTGCCGGTCCAGAACAGGCCGGAGAAGACGTCACCGTCATCCGCCAGCCGCTCGCCGCGGCGCATCTTCACCATGTCGATGAAGACCTTGTGGATTTCGACCTGCAGCGTCTTCAGATATTCGACGTCGCTGTCCTTTTCCGGCTGGAAGGGATCGAGGATGACCTTGTTTTCGCCGGCGGTATAGACGCGGCGCTCGACACCGATCTTGCGCAGCAGCTCCGGAAAGCCGAAACCGCCCGACACGACGCCGATGGAGCCGACGATCGAGGTCGCATCGGCGAAGATCTCGTCTCCGGCGAGCGCGATCATGTAGCCGCCGGAGGCCGCGACATCCTCGACGAAGATCAGAACCTTCTTCTGCTTTTCCTCAGCGAGCGCCCGGATACGCTGAAAGATGAGCCGTGACTGCACCGGCGAGCCGCCGGGAGAATTGACGGATATCGCCACAACCGGCGCATCCTTCCTGCCGAACGCCTTTTCAAGCATCGGAGCGGCGGTGGCGAGGCTGAGCGTCGGCTTGAACTGGCTGCCGCCTGTCATGATCGCCCCATGCAGCCGAACCACGGGAATGGCGATTCCCTTTTTGCGGAAACGTTTCGGCATCAAGCGACCAAGAAAACCCATCATACATCCCGACATCAACAGAGGTTAAGTTCAGGAGATGTATGTAACATTGCCGTAAACGCAATGGTTCGCCCACCATTTTGCCCGTCGTTACCGGCGCCGGGCGTAAGCAGAGCGGCCGTTGTTGAGATCGTCCACGGCCGGTGTGAACGAATGGCCGTCCGCGCCGTGGACAACGAGCGGCTCCCGCAGGACGAGCCTTGCTCTCGACCCCTTAACGGCGGTCACAAGGATGCGGGTCGCATCCTCTCCGGGACGCGGATGGACGGGCGTGATCTCCACGCCGCCAAAGCGTTTGCCACAGGCCGAGAGAATGTCGGCGATCGATTCGGGCCGCGCAATCAGCGACAATTGTCCGCCCGGCTTCATGATCGCCCCGGCGGTCCTGATCCAGCTCTCGAAGAGCCCTTCGGTCATCGCATGGGCCTCGGCCTTGAGGCTGTCGGGCGTCCTGCGGTCACCCGCATGGTTGAAAGGCGGGTTCATGATGACGTGATCGTGAACTTCGTCCTCAAGGCCGGCCGCCAGGCGCGCCCTGCCGGTCAGCGACACATCGGCCTCCAGAACCCTGACCCGGCCTTCCAGAAACGCATTGTCCGGCAGGTCGACGCTGCGGCGGGCGAACTCCGCCATGACGGGGAACTTTTCGACCAGAAGAACCCGGGCATTCCCGAGGCGGGCAGCAACGGCAAGTCCCGCCGCACCGGCCCCCGATCCGAGATCGGCCACGCTGACAGGCTTGCCGCCGGCCACCAGCGAGGCCAGCAGCATGGCATCTATACCGGACCGATGTCCTTCCTTGCGCGGCTGTACCACATGGAAACGGCCGCGATGAAATGCGTCGATCGTGAATGTTTCATCCTGCATACCGGATGCATTATCAGGCAGGACAGGGAAGACAAGGCCTACCGCCGCCTCGAAAACAACCAGGCGAGCACATCGCGATCTACGCCTTCCAGCTTCAGCTTCTCGATCCGGTCACAGGCCGAAAAACAGAGCGTCACGACGCCGTCGATACCAACATTGGCCGATGCGTAACGGATGATGACGGCATCGTAGTCGTGCAATTCCAGCTGGAACGGGACACCGCTCGCCGTCTGCCCGGCTGCGGGCTGCGTGGACAGCAACCGGTTTTCCAGCAGGATAACGTAGTCCTTCAGCAGATCCTCGTTCAGTCGCCACCAGCGTCGCTCATCAAACGTATTCCGACCGGCCGGATTGGGCGAGGCATGGAATGGACCGCCCAGCCGCCGATCGTTCTGGTTGATGACATTGCCCGGATCGTGCGCGTCGTTCCATTCCGACAGACGCAGATCGAGACGCTTGACCTTGTAAAAATAGTAGTTCTTGGCCACCCGACCGTTGCGGTACCATTCGGACTTGCTGCGATACGCCGTAATCTGCTCCTCGCGATCTTCTCCGTCAGGCCGGCGGGATATCTTGACGATCTGGATGCCGACATCGAAACGGAAACCGTCATCACGGTTCGCGTCCTCGCCGCGGAGATGATTGTTCACCGCCAGTTGCAGCTTCTGCTCACGCCAAGCTTTCGGCATGAGATAACAGCGCTCGCCGAGCCTCCGCGCCGCCGTCCAGGAAGACGGCCTGTCCGGATCGCCGGTACCGGGATCAAGCAGGAGCGCGCCGCCTTGAGATTTGGACAGCAAGGTCCTCATCGGCTGCTCGGCGGGTAACGGCGTGCATGTCGCCTGAGCCGCGCCACTCCACCCCAGCGCGATCAGCAACAGGCCGCTCAGCGAAGATATTCTCGTAACCTTGGTCATTGGCTTCTCCCGGCCAGACATCCCGAATGCCTGATGAGCCCTCAACTCCTGACAAGGTAGACAGGCAGCGCCAGTCCCGCCCACAGGATCAACGAAATCGGGATGACGAATGACAGCAGCGCTCCGAACCCGGTGGGCGCGATGCTGAGAATATTGGAGGACTCGATGTTGACGCTCCAGATCAGAAACGAGATCGCCAGAAACAACGCCAGCGGCGTCTGCTGGACATGACCCGTCAATTGCAGGAACAGGGGCGTCGCGAGGCTCATCAGCAATATGACCGCAAAGGTGACGTAAGGCGCCAGATCCGCTCCTACACCACCCTGGGAGACGAGCTCGATGACCGATCGCACCGCCAGAAATACGGCGGTCACCTCGCCGGGCAGAATCTTGGCCAGCTTTTCAGAAAAGGTATCGGTCGGCCCTACGTCGCCAGCGCCCATGACACACCCTGCCATTCAACCATGGCGGGATTGTATTCTGAAAATACCACTTAGCAATATTTATTTCACCAGCGCAAAATATTCACTTTCTACTGCCTCATGCTCTCAACTCGGCCTCCAGGCCTGCATCGCGCAGGATGCCGCGCGCCTCGTCGGCGCGATCCTCCTCGACGAGGAAGCGTCGCTGCAGGAGCCCGAGCGAACCCTCGAGAACGCTCATCGACTGATCGGCAATCAGGCAATGGATGCCGGCGTCCTTCATAAGGCTTTCGGCCAGCGACAATGTCACGACATCATTGGTGCGAATAAGCTCGATCATGTCCACTCCGGTTGAAAGCGCGGCCTAATGGCACCCTTTCGTGAAAAGCTCTTTATGTTTTTCCCTTGCCGCCCTATGGACCAC
>JBQGDG010000320.1:0-16268 GCA_052038935.1 Neorhizobium sp.
CTCGCTCGGAGAGCTCGATCCCCGTCGTTTATCGAAGTTCTCCGCCACGGGCGTGCACATGGACGGAAACAAGCCCACAAAGGAGGCCTTTCTCCATCAGTGCATGTATTGCCAGCAGAAGCAAAGCGGAGCGGTCGTCCACCTTCACTCCACATATGCGACGGCTGTGAGCATTCTTGCGGATGTCGACGCAACCGAGGTGCTGCCGCCGCTGACGGCCTATTACGTCATGCGGGTAGGGTCGTTGCCACTCGTGCCTTACTTCCCGCCGGGGGACATCAAGCTCGCCGAGGCCGTGGCTGAAAAAGCCTCAGGCAGTCACGCGGTGCTCCTGGCCAATCATGGCCCCATCGTAGCGGGAAAGACGCTGAAGGAGGCGCAGTATGCGATCGAAGAACTGGAGGAGACTGCGAAGCTGTTCCTGCTTCTTCAAGGTCGCGCGGTCCGTCCCCTGACCTACGAGCAGAGACAGGCTCTGCTGGACTAGCCATTGTAACCACAGGAAATCCCAATCATGCGTCATTTTACGAATTCCGAAGTCGCGGCGCGTCTTTCCTGGTCCCGTCTCATTCCGGCCATCCGTCACGCTTTCGAAGTGGGGGCACAAAGTCCGCCGCGGCACTCCCACGCGATTGCCGTTCCCGACGAGACCGACGCGTCGCTTCTCCTCATGCCGTCCTGGGTTCCGGGTGCATATCTCGGCCTGAAGACGGTCACGGTTCATCCGGGAAACGGGAGAAGGAACATGCCTGCGGTCGGATCGCACTACCTGCTGTTCAATGCAGGAACGGGCGAACTGCTGGCCAGTTTCGAGGGCGAAGAACTTACCTCGCGCCGGACGGCAGCGGCATCCGCGGTTGCCTCGACATACCTGTCGCGACCAGATTCGCGAAGGCTGCTGGTACTTGGTACAGGAAACATGAGCACAAAGCTCGTCGAAGCCCACCTCTTCGTTCGTCAGTTCGACAATGTTCAGATTTGGGGACGAAGCCAGGAGAAAGCCGAAGCGGTGGTCCGGGGCCTGCGTCAATCGGGTATCGATGCCGAGGCGGTCCTCGACCTTGAAAGCGCGGTTCGGCAAGCGGACGTCATTTCCTGTTGTACGCTGGCTGATGAGGCGCTCTTTGACGGCGCATGGCTGAAACCCGGTGCGCATGTCGATCTCGTCGGGGCGTTTACGCCCGACATGAAGGAAGCCGATGCGGAGACCATGCGGCGCGGGCGCATCTATGTGGACACTTATGCAGGCGCCAGGAGCGAAGCCGGCGACCTCATCCAGGCGGTCGCCTCCGGCGCCATGGCATGGACCGATCTTCAGGGGGACATGGAGGAACTGACGCGCGGTCTGGTCGAGGGGCGCGGATCGGCCGAAGAGATCACGGTCTTCAAATCCGTTGGCGTCTCCCTGGAGGATCTCGCGGCTGCCGAACTCTGTTACAGGGAGGGCACGACGGCATGGTCCACCGCCGATCTGGATGCGTTCCGATACTGACCCTTGGTGGGCCTATAGCGGGAAGGGCTCCTTTGTCCACCGCTTCAGCCAGGAAAGCCCTTCTTCGGTAGCGTGTCTCGGATTGTACTCGGCGCCTATCGGCGCCGCCCAGCCCAGCCGTTGGAGCTCGCCGAGCAGGGCTTCGTAGTTGACTTCACCATGATCCGGCTCATGACGGTCCGGTATACCCGCTATCTGGATGTGTCCGATGATGGGAAAATGACGGCGCAGGCGCCCCGTCAAATCGCCGCTTTCCAGCTGCACATGATAGATGTCGAACATCATTTTCAGATTCTGGAACCCCTGGCGGGCGATGATCGCGGCTGCCTGGTCGGCCGTCCTCAGGAAATAGCCGGGGCGGTCGCGACTGTTCAATGGCTCTATCAGGAGCTGGACACCTGCTGCATCGGCCGCCTCAATCGCGTATGCGAGATTGTCGAGATAGGCACCTTCGGCGGCGTTGCGTTCGATGCCGCCTACGAGCCCCGCCATGACATGAACGGCCGCTCCCAATCCATGCCCGTAGTCGATGGCTTGATGTATGCTCTTGCGGAAATCGTCGCTCCGGCCAGGCAAGGCCGCGATCCCCCATTCCCCGGTCTCTCCCGGCGCGGAGTTTATCCCGACCAGTTCGAGATCGTTGTCGTCGAGGACGGTGCGCAAGAGCGAAACGGGAAATTCGTAAGGGAACCAGCATTCGACATGATCGAAGCCGGCTTTCCTCGCCGCGGAAAAGCGCTCGATGAAGGGGAGCTCCCGGAAAAGCATGGACAGGTTGGCGGAAAATGTCGGCATGATGCGGCCTGTGAGTAGGTTAGGGGAAGGTCCGTTCAGCGAGCTTCGGCAACAATAGTCCGAAGCCGATGCAACGGGCGATTTGGAAAATCACCATTGCCAGCCACAGCCCGTGATTGCCCCACAATGGCTGTAGTATGGAAAAGGAAAGGATGAACACGGCGAGCGACAGCAGCATCATGTTGCGCATCTCGCTGGACCAGGTCGCGCCGACAAAAATTCCATCCAGCTGAAAAGCTGTAACCGCCATGACGGGCAGAACCGCGCACCAGGGCAGGAACCGACCGGCGATCTCCCTGATCTGCGGCGTCGGCGCCATGGCATCGATCAATGCAGGGCCGAGGAAGAACAGGCACAGGCCCAGGGCCACTGCAAATGCCAGGCCCCACTGGGTCGTGGCGCGGACGGCAAAATCGAATGCCGGGCGATATTGCGCACCGACCGCGCGGCCTGACAGTTGCTCGGCGGCGGTTGCAAACCCGTCGAGAATGGCGACCGTGACGAAGTAGAGCCGCAGCAGGATCGTGTTCGCGGCCAGGATCTCCACGCCGAGCAACCCGCTCTGCCGGGTAAACAGCGATATTCCGACCAACAGGGCGACGGAGCGGATCATCATGTCGAGATTGACTGCCAGCAGACGTTTCCAGCTGGATTTGCCGCCCGTGTTGCGCCGCTTCCAATGCGCTCCGTCGACAAGGCACGTCATCAGAAGCACACCGACTAAACAGGTGGCGAACTCCGCGCAGAGGCTCGCGAGCGCGGCACCGGCAACGCCCAGGTCCATGTAGAGCACGAAGATGATACTCAACCCGATGCCCAGACCGTTCAGAAATGTCTGGAGGGCAAGTGCCGTCAGCACGCTCCCGCGACCGAGCAACCAGCCGAACAGCACGTAATTGAACAGCACGAATGGTGCCGACCAGATCCGCCAGAAGAAATACTCGCGGACAATGGACCGGAGCGAGGCATCGACCCCCAGCGCGGCCATTCCGAGGCTGACGATGAGGGTTTGCAGCACGACGAGGGTGAGGCCCATTCCAAGGGCCATCCATATCGCACCGGCAAGGTCCCTGTATTCCCCCGTCCTGTCCTTGGCGCCGACGGCCTGTGCCGTAAATCCGGTCGTCGCGAAACGCAGGAAGTTGCATGAGACGAAGATGACGTCGAAGATCACCGACGCGAGGGCTACACCCGCGATCAGGCCACCATCGCCGAGGCGGCCTATCACGGCCGTCGCGACCAGGCCGACCAGCGGGGTCGACAGATGCGTCAGCATCATCGGCACCGCCAGGCCCAATATGGTTCTGTGGCCGATGCTGAAAGCAGCCGGCACTGCAGGCGCGGGTGTGTTCAATCCGGTAATCCAGGCGGGAGAGCGAGAAGCGGCGTGGTCGATCTGACGACTGGAAAGGCCCAGGCCATATCTAGATGTGCCATGGCTCTTTACCGTCGTCGCAGTGGTATCTCGCCACCATGCGCTGATAGATTTCGATTTCTTCCGACGTCCGTTCCGGGGACCAGCCCAGCGGACCTGCCACCGCCCGTGCAGCTCGCTCGACGGCCTCTGGCGGTATATATGTGAACCACCCGAGCGGCAGCCGGCGAAAGAGCAGATCGTAGAGAGACATCGGCTGCTCCTGCCGCGCCGATTCGATGAGATCGGCCATGCTCACGACGGGGTAGCTCTCCACGACCGGGTCCGAGGCGGGCGCCGGCGAAAACCGCTTTGCGTCGAACGAAAGGCGCTGCGGGGAGTTTTGCGGCGATATCCGGGATTTTACAGCCTTGAGAATTTCGGCCGAAGCGGAGCGATGAAACATGATAGCCGCCCATGTCAGCGTGAGCACGTTCGGCATGCCTTCTTCGGTAAGGTCGAACAGCTTGCTGAACGCCATGCGGTTTCCCTTCGGAAACGCCGCATCGTAGGTGATCGGCCGAACACCTGCCCACGCCTGCTTGACGTCGCTGCGCGTGATGCCAATGCCAGGCATCATGTAGTTGACCTCGTCAATGATCGAGAGGATGTCCTCCTCGTCAGGCCGGACGTCGTCGAGATCGCCGTCGTAGAGGGTTTCCGTCGGTCCCAGATAGTGAAGGTCCCCCCAGGGAACGCAGGCGAGCCCTTCCTTCGAACGTGTCGTCCCCATGATGCCGTGGCCACGGCATTCCTCCGGCAGCTGGACCAGAATGTGGACACCCTTGACCGCCAGCACCTTGCGTGAAGCGGATGGCGTGCCCTCGACTGCATGGTTCACCTGGTCGATCCATGCGCCAGCCATGTTGAGAACGACGTCGCAGCGTACCCGCGCCGCGGCGTTGCCGTGAGCCGCGTCATCGAGCGTGATGTCCCACCGTCCGTCCGGCGTGCGCATGAGCGCGGTGGCACGCGTATAGTTGCGAACCGTGGCGCCCTTGCGTTGTGCTTCAAACACCGCATCGAGACAAATCCGCTCCGGCCAGCTAAACTGGTGGTCCTTGATGCTGACCACGCTTGCGATGGTGTCCTTGTCGCGAAGCCAGCTGACGAAGGGCGTTTTCTTCCCGCTTTCCGGGCGGGTGCGCCGGTAGGCCAGCGATTGCCGGTTCAGGTTCGCAGCCTGCAGCAACCGTGCCCCGATATCGACCTGCCAGCCCGAATAGGGCGAGTTCCTGTAGACGACCGAATGCATGGTCATAGGCCGGGCATGTTCCGGCGTGGTGGCAAGAAACTGCGTGCTGGAAGTGATCGACCGCCACGCGGCACGCATTGCCGCTAGAACCTTCTTTGGTTCCCTGGCGAACTCCCAGAGCGAATAGGTGGGCGCGAGGTAGCGCAGCCCGCAATGCAGCAGGCGACCCGAACGGCTCGTGGCGGCGGATGCGTAATCGTCCTTTTCTACGAGAAGGACATTGTATCCTTCTGTCGCCAGATACTGGGCCGCACTTGCGCCGCTGATCCCTCCACCCACGATGACGACCTGAAAGTCCTGACCGTCGATTTCCGTCAGTTGCTGTCTCATGCGATGTCCCCATTGCCGCCTGCCGGCTCTATTCTCGAAAGGGAGGATTGATCGAAGACGTGAAGGTGCGCCGGATCCAGCGCCAGCCCGATTGTCTCTCCGACGCGAACGGCCGCGCGACCGCGGTAGGATGCCGTAATCTCGTCTCGGGTGTTCCTGACGACGACGAGCGTATCGAGCCCCGTGGGCTCGATCAGCGCGACGTCCGCGGGGATCACGCCCGGCTGTGCCCGGTCGACAATCTGGACGTGCTCGGGGCGAACGCCGAGCAGCACCTTTCGGCCGTCCATGTCCGCGTAGCCGTCCGGCAGGGAAACGGCCTGGCCGGATTGTGGAACGAACGCACCCCTCTGCAGATTGCCCGCCAGGAAATTCATCGAGGGCGAGCCCAGGAAGCCCGCGACGAAGCGGTTCGCCGGCCGGTCGTAGAGATCGAGCGGCGGTCCCATCTGTTCGACGCGCCCGTTGCGCATCACGACGATCTTGTCCGCCATCGTCATGGCCTCGATCTGGTCATGCGTGACGTAGATCATCGTGGTTCCAAGCCGCTGGTGAAGTTCCTTGATCTGAGCGCGCATGCTGACGCGCAGTTCGGCATCGAGGTTGCTTAGGGGTTCGTCGAAAAGAAAGACGCGGGGATTGCGGACGATCGCCCGTCCCATGGCCACGCGTTGCCGCTGACCGCCGGACAGTTGCCTGGGATAGCGGTCCAGCAATTTGGACAGATCGAGAATCTCGGCGGCCCGGGCAACGCCGGCGCGAATTTCCTCTTTGCCAAGACGCTGCAATCGCAGCGAAAAACTCATGTTTTCCGCGACCGTCATATGCGGATAGAGTGCGTAGTTCTGGAAGACCATCGCAATGTCCCGTTCCCGGGGTTGCAGGTCGTTCACGACTTTTCCGGCGATACTGATCGTTCCACCCGAAATTCTTTCCAGTCCTGCGATCATACGCAGCAATGTCGACTTCCCACACCCCGAGGGTCCTACGAGGACTACGAATTCGCCGGCCGCCACATCAATGTCGATGCCGTGCATGACATCGAAATCTCCATAGGCTTTACGAACGTTGCTGATCTTCACTTCCGCCATGTTCAGGTCCTGATTGTGCGGGCACGTCCGCGACGTGCGATGCGCGAATATTGTTAGTGGTTCCTGGGCGCGCGCACCTAGCGTACGCCGCCGGCCAAGCCGCCCGA
Organism: Neorhizobium sp.; assembly: GCA_052038935.1. GTDB lineage: Bacteria > Pseudomonadota > Alphaproteobacteria > Rhizobiales > Rhizobiaceae > Neorhizobium. The sequence continues at coordinate 6,485 of JBQGDG010000320.1, forward strand.
TATCAACCGTCTTTGCAGGAAAAGGAAAACGAGCACGACTGGCAGGCTGAATACCACCGATGCGGCCATCTGCGGTTCGAACAGCGTGAAGAATTCGCCGCGGAACGATCCGAGACCGACGGCTCCGGTCCACAGTTCCTGCTGGGACACAAGTGTCCTTGCAAAGAGGAATTCGTGCCAGCTCGTGACGAAACCATAGATGAATACGACGATCAGGCCGGGCGACGCCAGCGGCAGCGCCACATACCAGAAGGCTGACAGCCTCGTGCATCCATCGATGCGGGCCGCGTTCTCAAGGTCGAGCGGGATGCTGTCGAAATATCCCTTCGTCATCCAGACGGCGAGCGGAATGACCAGAGAAACATGGCCGAGTGTTACGCCATGCATGGTGTTCAGCATGCCGAGCTGTCGAAAGAGATCATAGATCGGAACAACGATAGCCGTCGGCGGCATCATCTGGGTCACCAGGATCAGCACCATGATGAGGCCTGCTCCGCGGAACTGGAGACGGCTGAGCGCGTAACCGGCCGACGTGCCGATGAGGAGAGAGACGGCCGACGACACGCTCGCGATGACCGCACTGTTGAAGAGCCAGCGCAGCATCGGCCGCTCGGTGAAGAGCTGCAGGAAGTTGTCGAAGGTCACAGCCGCCGGATAAAATCCTTCGACGCTGCGGCTCATGCCCAATTTCGTGAAGGCGAGCACAAGCATCCAGTAGATCGGGAAGAGGGCGCAAACGGTAGTCGCGATGAGGACCACCCTGTGCAGGGTCGTGGCGAGAGCGATCTTTCTCATGTTGCCGATGCTCCCCGCATTTCCCGGCCGAGAGTGAGGCGGATGTAGAGACCCACGATGACAACGGAGAATATCAGGGACAGGATGCCCAGCGCTGCGCCGTAACTGAAGTCGAACGAGCGGAAGGCCGCGTTGTAGGTCTGTATGACCAGCGTTTCGGTCCGGCGGTTTGGCCCGCCGCCGGTCAAGATATGAACGACCGCAAAGGACCGGAAGCTCAATATTCCCAGGAGCACGATCGTGACCGTCACGATGTAGCGCAACTGGGGCGCGGTGATATGCCAGAATTGCTGCCAGCTATTAGCGCCATCGACATTCGCCGCTTCGTAGAGCTCTTCCGGGATTGCCTGAAGTCCCGCGAGGAGGAAAAGGTATGCGACGGGAAAGTCACCCCAGATCTGTACCGCGATCAGCGATCCCAGCACATAATCGCGGTCGATCAGCCATTCGATGTTGGAGTTGATGCCGGGCAGAAGCTGCACGATGCGGTTCATTACACCGAAATTGGCATCGTACATCACACCCCAGACGAGGGTCGTGGCGACGGCCGGAATGGCCCACGGCAGAATGAAGAAGGTCCGGAACAGAGCGCGGCCCATGAATGCCTTGCGCGTCAGCAGGGCAGCGACGAGGCCGACGAGAGTTGCGCCAAGCACGGAACCCGTCATGTAGATGCACGAGCGCCAAATAGAGGCGAGAACGTTCTTGTCCGAGAACATCTTGATGTAGTTGTGCAACGTGAAGTCGCCGCCCGAAAGCGGGTTGGTCAGCTTCACCATCTGGAAACTCAGGATCAGGCCCTTGACGATCGGAAAGCCGATGACGACAGCCAGCGTCAGGAGTGCAGGCGCGACCATGAGGGCGGGAAAGCCGATCCCGTCAGAAAAAAGCTCCCTAAACCGGACGAAAACCGGTTTAGGGTGTTTTTCGATGGCTGCTTTCGAAGTTTCACTTCTCGCCACCATGCTCATTTCCCGCAGCAGTCCTCAAGTTCCGACTGAACGGTCTCGAGGGCTTCCTTCGGGGCTACATCGTCCTGCAGTGACGCGACGACACCGTTGACGACAACCGGCCAGATCGCATTGAACTGGTTTTCGTGTCCGGGCACCGTGATCGTGATGGCTGTGCCGATGCTTTCGAGCCACGGGCCGAGGTAAGGCCTCGTAGCGAGCTGCTCTTTCGATACCGCATCGACGCCGAACGGCATGAACGGGGAATGATCCGCAAACGTCTTCTGGATTTCAGGCCGGGAAACGAATTCCAGGAAAGCCTGAGCGGCCGCGGGTTCCTTCGCCTCTGCACTGATCGCCAGCGCCACGTTCACGCCGCCTGTCGCAACGCCCGCCCACGGATGCTTTGCTGACTTGTAGCAGTCGTAATTGTCCGGGTTGTTTTTCTCGATGAAGGGGAATTGCCATTGACCGTCGATCGTCATCGCCGTTTTGCCGGTTGCAAAAAGTGCGCGCTGGTCGGCCTCTGCCATGCCACGCGGAGCAAGCCCCTCGACATAGATGGTCTTCATGAAGGTCAGTGCTTTTTCGACGGGTTCGGACGTGAGCGCGAACTGCTTCTCGTCGTTGGCGAACCGGCCACCATGGGCGATCGTCCACATGAGCAGCATCTCGTAGGTCGGATCTTCGCTCGCGTTCATCATGCTCGTGCCATAACGCGTGACATTCCCGGCGTCGTCGCGTTTGGTCAGCTTGCGAGCCGCGTCCAGATACTCTTCCGGCGTGGTCGGCGGGCCGGCTATGCCCGCTTCCTCGAAGTAGCAGGAATTGTAGATCATCTCGAGGGTTCGGCCGGCAATCGGGAGGGCGTAGACTTTACCGTCTACCGTTAAAGCCTCCCAGCCGCCAGGCTGGATGCGCGCCTTGACCGCGGGGTCGGAAAGGAGGTCGTCGAGTGGCTTCAGTTTGCCGGCGGAGACGAGTTCGTGAAGGTTGGATGCGTTGACACCAACAACATCCGCGGCATCACCGCTGGCCATCTCGACCACAAGCTGCTGATAATATTGTGCGCCGGTCGTATTTCGCACGACCACGTGGTTGCCCGATTCCGCCTCATATGCCGCAACGGTGTTGCGCCACCAGGTCGAGATTCCCGGTTCGTCGTATTGCCATAAAAAGAAGCTGAGATCGGCGGCATTGGCCATAGGCGTGAAAGAAACAGTCCCCAAGCATGCTGCGAATGCTCTCTTCAGTTTCGAGTTGAAATGCTTCACGGCGTTCCCCTTGTTTATTGCCAAAAGCTTTCGTCAAGCGTAGACGCCAAAAGGATCGAGAATGCTGACGCGATCGATAATGGTTGCGCTACCATTTCATGTAAGCATACGTGAAAGATTGACGCAACTGTTAAATGGTAGCGCTGTCATTGATGGCTGGTAGCGGGAGATAGGCATGAGACGAAACGTTCCAAGATTAGCAGACGTCGCTCGGCTAGCCAATGTCAGCCAGATAACCGCATCTAGGGTCGTCCGCGGGGAGGGGCCGATCTCGGAGGCTACACGTCTGCGCGTGATGGATGCGGTCCAACAACTCGGGTATGTCCCGAACAGGGCCGCGGGAGCGCTCGCGTCTTCGAATTCGAAACTGGTCGGAGTATTAATTCCGTCGTTGACGAACGTCGTTTTTCCGGACGTGCTGCGGGGCATCAATTCGGCACTTGCACCAAGCGGCTACCAGGCGCTGGTCGGAGTGACCGATTACAATCCGGAAATAGAGCAGGACATCTTAGCGTCGCTCCTTGCATGGAACCCGGAAGCTCTGATCCTGACAGGGTTCGAACATACTGACGTGACGAGACGAATGCTCGAGAGCCACGACGTCAGAGTGGCCGAGATTATGGAGATCGACGAGACACCGATCGACGTCGCTGTCGGCTTGTCCCATACCAAAGCAGGGTCGGAGATTGCTCGACACCTTGTGGCGAAAGGCTACCGCAGATTTGGCTATGTCGGCCACGACTGGGGCGCTGATCGCAGATCACGCCTGCGCTACGAAGGGATGCGAACGGAACTCGCAGCCCATGGCCTTGATCTGGTTGCGGAGCAGTGTTCGGTAGGGTTCAGTTCCACCCAGAAGGGGAAGGAAGCGCTCGCGCTCCTGTTGCAGGAAAATCGAGATATCGACGTCGTGGTGTTCTCGAATGATGACATGGCGGTCGGCGGTTATCTTCATTGCCTGGTCGCCGGCCTGGCCATCAAGGATCGCATCGCTCTGTTCGGTTTCAACGGCCTCGAAATTGGCCAGGCGCTCCCTCACGCCCTTTCGACCATCTATTCGGACCGGTTCCTGATTGGAAAGGTCGCGGCCGAGAAGTTGCTGGAAAGCAAAACCAGGCCACTGGAAAAGGCGGTGGTTGATGTCGGGTTTCACTTGTGGGCTGGCCATACCGCCTAGTCGCGCGGCTCTTATCGAGGCCTTCCCGTATGATGGCCAGCCGCCACCCATACTGTGGGTAGATAATCCCGGTCTGATTATTGCCAGATCTCTCTCTATAGCGCCGTCGCGCGCTTTTTCAGCGCAGTAGGGAAAGGAAGCAAAAAACATTCTCTTGGAGGCGCGCAAAACGCGACCGCATTCCTTAGTCTATAAAATATATGGATTATAAGTACATTAAATCAGGAGCCCTTAATGTCTCATTTCCATATCACTCGTCGCGCAGCGCTCGCAGGCGCATTTTCGGCAGCCGCTCTCGCGCTTTCAAGCAGGTCTGGCCTTGCAAATGAAACCCTGCCCGAGGTCATTCGCCTGGCGGGACCGGGCGCCGGATACGGAAAGCAGTACGGGCTTCAGGGTCTCGGCCTCGTCAGGGCGCGCGAGAGCCTCGAGAAGGAATTCGCCGGCGACAACGTCAAGATCCAATGGGATTTTCCGACCAAGGCGGGTCCGGCGATCAACGAAGGCCTGGCTGCGGGGCAGATCGATTTCGCAGCCTATGGCGGCCTGCCGAATATCGTCGGACGTAGCCGCGGGCTGAGGACGAGGATCCTTTCCTCCTATGGCGCCGGCCACATGTACCTTGTTGTCCGCAAGGGGGCAGGCATAACCAGCCTGGAAGATCTGAAAGGCAAGAAGACCGGCATCAATCGCGGCAGCATCGGGCAGCTGACGCTGTCCAATCTTCTGGCAAGGCATGGGCTGCGAGAGCGCGATATCCAGCTTTTCGATATCACCAATCCGGATCAGATCGCCGGGATTACCACCGGCAACCTGGATTTCGGATGGGGCGGTTCGAACTTCCTGAAGCTCGTCAAGGATGGCGTCGCGGACCTTCTTTACACCTCGAAGAACGAGATTTCTCCGGTCAGCACGTTCGGATCCTTTCTCGTCACCGAGGAGTTCGCGGCCAAATATCCGGAGACGACAAAGCGGGTTCTGAGCGTCTTTATCCAGGATTCCGCCTGGGGATCGCGCGAAGAGAACCGCCAGCAGGTGCTGGACCTCTGGGCGCTCTCCGGTCAATCCAGGGCCGTGACCGAGGAGGAGTTCGCAGGCGTCGACCTCAAAACGCAGTTTTCGCCCGTTGTCGACGATCTTTTCCTGGCGCAGCTGAAGGCGGGGATCGATTTCAGCCTGGAGAACAAGTTCATTCGCGCGCCGATCGATGTCGAGGCGTGGATAGACAGGGCGCCGCTGGACGCCTTGCTCCAAGAGCTTTCGCTCTCCGAATTCTGGCCGAAGCGGGATGCCGGCGGCGCACCCATCAAGGCATGAAGGCCGGTATCGGATCAGCGGAACTGAAGCAGATGACATCCATCAAGCCGGCCTCCAACACAGGTGATCTGGAGCATCACACCGACGTGCTGATCATCGGAGGCGGTCCGTCGGCGGCCTGGGCCGCATTGACGGCGGCCGAGGCCGGTGCCTCGGTTACGCTGGCAGACAAGGGTTATTTCGGGACAAGCGGTGCGACCGCTCCCTCCAGCACCGGCACATGGTGCGTGCCGCCGGGCGAGGGACGAAAGGCGGCGGTCGCAAAGCAGCTGTCGAGTTCGCTCGGTCTTGGGAACGAACGGTGGATGTATCGCACGCTCGATACATCCTTCGCCAATCTCGTCAGACTGTCGGAACTCGGCTTTCCGTTTCCGCGCCGTGATGACGGCAGTCTCTACATGACCCATCTGCGCGGGATGGACTATATGCGCTTCATGCGCCGCGAGGTCCTGAAGCGTCGCGTGAAGGTTTTCGACCACCATCCTGCACTGGAATTGCTGGCTACCCCGGAGGGAAGGATCGGCGGAGCGGCGGGTATCGAACGCCAGAGCGGGCGGCCCTGGAAAATTCAGGCCGGTGCGGTCGTGCTCTGTACCGGAGGATGCGCCTTCCGTGAGCGCATTCTCGGTGGCACGGGCATGACCGGCGAAGGTTACCTGATGGCTGCCGAAGCCGGCGCCCTGATGTCGGGCATGGAATTTACCGGCAAATATACGATGGCGCCGCTCGGCAGCTCGCTCAACAAGGGCGTCGTCTTCATGTTCGCCAACTTCTTCAGAGCCGATGGGTCGCCGCTGCCGAATGCCAATGATGAGGGCTTGTCCGGCGATGCGCGAGAAGAGATCGTGGCGCGGGCGCTGCTTTCGGAGCCTGTTTTTGCGCGTCTGGACAAGGCGAACGAGTACCGCCAGAAGTGGTTCAGGATCGCCCAGCCGAACTGCTTCCTTCCCTACGACCGTATCGGTATCGACCCCTTCCGCGAAACCGTGCCGGTGACGATGCGGTATGAAGGGACTGTGCGCGGGACCGGCGGTATCCATCTCGTGGACGACGAATGTTGGACAGGCGTTCCAGGGCTCTATGCGGCCGGAGACGCCGCAAGCCGTGAAAATCTCTCCGGCGGCATTTCCGGCGGCGGCGCCATCAACGCGTCATGGGCGATCGCCAGCGGCGCTTGGGCGGGCAAGGGCGCGGCCCGGTCGTCGATGTCGTCGCGGCGGGCCACGGCAAATGTCTCGCTCGGCAATGCAGGGCTGCGCCCCGCCGGTGCCGGCGAATTCGATCAGGCCTCGGCGTTGTCGACCGTGCGCGATGCGATGGTCCCTCTGGATCGCAGTTATTTCCGGACTGCGAGCAAGCTCGAGGACTCCCTTCAGGTTCTCGACAGCCTCTGGGCGGATGTGAAGGAGAGGGCAGGGCACACGGCTGAGAGCCGTTTTCGTGATCGGGAACTTGCCGGCATGGTCGCCGTGGGTCGGTGGATCACGAAGTCCGCGCTCGCACGCAATGAAAGCCGAGGCCTCCATCGTAGGCTTGACGCGCCCGAGCCAGGCTCCTTCACGGGACGTCAATTCCTGCATGGAGAAGACGGCGAGTTCACCACATCCCCGCAGAGCCTCGCATCATGATCGAAGTCGTGTCCCAATCGCGCTGCATCGGCTGCGACATCTGCGTGAAGATCTGTCCGACCGCAGTGTTCGACGCCACGCCCGAGCGGATACCGGTGATCGCGCGTCAGGATGATTGCCAGACCTGCTTTCTCTGCGAGATCTACTGTCCGGCCGATGCGCTCTACGTTCACCCCCATGCCGAGGGGCCGACGGGCATCAGCGAAGGCGACGTCGATGCCGCTGGACTGTTCGGGAGTTATGCCCGCCAGCTCGGCTGGCAGCGCGGCAAGGTGGGCGGAACCGAGAATGCCCAGAACTTCAGGTTGATGGAATGACGGATCAGGTCGAAGCAACCCGGTCGCCTGTCGGGAGGTCATGGGGCCGGCGCGACCTCGCTCCAGCCGTCCGCGGGCTGCGTCCTGTGCTCGGCGTGCTCGGTGCCTTGTGCGTTCCGCTGGCCCTGTTGTGCTTGTGGGAGCTTTCGGCACGCCATGAATGGATTTCGCCGCTCATCCTGCCGCCCCCGAAGCTCGTATTCCAGACGGCTGTCGAACTCGCATCAACCGGCCAGCTCCAGAGCGAACTGGCGGAAAGTTTTCTCCGCGTGGTCCAGGGATTGGCAATCGCCATTCTCGTCGGGCTGCCTCTCGGCCTCGGGATGGGGAGGTCCCCCACAGTCGATGCCTATTTCGGACCATTCATCAGGGCCATCTGGTTCGTCCCCAGCCTCGGCTGGATTCCGTTCCTGATGCTCTTCCTGGGACTGAGCGAAGCCCTGAAGATCGCGGTGATCGCGAAGGCATGTTTTCTCCCTCTCCTGATCAACGCGTATGAGGGCGCGCGAACCATCCCGCGCAGATATACGGAACTCGGCCGGGTTCTCGAGCTCGATGGCGGGGACCGACTGCGGTTCATCATCATTCCCTCGATGATCCCTGTCCTTTTCGCGGGCTTCCGGGCAGCTGTCGGCAAGGGATGGCAGGCGCTGGTCGTCGTCGAGATGATCGCATCCGCCTCCGGCATCGGTTACCTCATGACCTGGGGAAGAACGATGTTCCAGCTCGACATCCTCGTCGTGGTGATCATCGTCATCGGCCTCACCGGATGGCTTATCGACTTCGTCCTTTTGCGCATCCAGGCGTTGCTGACGATCAGATTTCCGGCAGGTGGGTAACGAGATGGCCGAGATCGACGAAAACCGCACCGTGCGCCGACCGTTTCTCGCCAAGGGCGGTCTGGATCTGCGTGGCCTGCTCATACCGTTTTTGATCGTGCTGGCGTGGTCGATCAGCGCGCATTTCGGTCTCGGCAACCGGAATGTCATCGTCCCGATCGAAGCCATCGGCTCCGCCTTCTACACGATGGCCTCAGACGGCACGATCCTGAGGGCGACCGGAAGCACCGTCGCCAAGATGCTCGCGGGCTTCCTGATCGGCTCCTCCGCCGGCATCGTTCTTGGTCTCGCCTTCGCGTTGTCCTCGTCGGCCCGCCTTGTCGGAAGCCCGAGCGTCAACGCCCTGAGACAGGTCGCCATTTTCGCCTGGGTGCCACTGCTGACGGCATGGCTTGGGAATGGGACATCCTCGGTCATCGCGCTCGTTTCTCTCGCCAGCTTTCTGCCGGTGGTGATCAATGTCGAAGCCGGATGCCGCAACGTGCCGAAATCCTATCTAGAAGTGGGAATGGTGCTGGAGCTTGGCCATCTGAGGCGAGTTCAGGTGATTGTGGTGCCTGCGGCGTTTCCGGCTTTGGTCGCCGGGCTCGAGCTTGCGATTGCTTCGGCATGGCTATCCACGGTCGGCGCCGAATATCTCATCGCCAGCGGTGAAGGCCTTGGCGTCACTCTTGCGGCCGCCCGTATCGACGGGCGGATGGATTTGGTCATCGTCGCCATCCTGATCCTCGGCATACTGGGCTTCATTCTCCACCGCATCTTGAAACACATTTCTCGCAGGGGCGAAGCATGGCTGGAAAACTAGCGACCAGGGATCTGTCGGCGGACGGGCTCGTCGTCAACCACGTGTCGAAGAGCTTCACTGTCAACGGCTCGTCATTCCAGGCGGTCAGAGACGTTTCCATCCATGTAAGGCAGGGGGAGTTCGTCAGCATCGTCGGGCCGAGCGGTTGCGGCAAATCGACGATATTGCGGATGCTGGCTGGTCTCGAGACCGCAGATTCCGAGGGTTCGCTGAGCGCAGACGGCAAAACGATAAATGGTCCCAGCATCGAACGCGGCATCGTGTTCCAGGATCACAGGCTTCTGCCCTGGCTGACGATCGGGCGGAACGTGAAGCTCGCGCTGCAGAAGTCTCGTCTGGAAACAAGGGAAAAGGACCTGAGGGTCGCGGAGATCCTGAAGCTCGTCGGTCTTCATGATTTCGCCGACGCCTATCCCCACCAGTTATCAGGTGGCATGTCGCAACGAGCGGCGCTGGCAAGAAGCCTTGTTTCACGTCCGAAAGTCCTGCTGCTCGACGAGCCCCTCGGAGCGCTTGATTCACTGACGCGACAGCAGATGCAGTCCGAACTGCTGCGAATCTGGCGGCACTACCGGATCACGGCGCTCATGGTCACGCATGATGTGGACGAAGCAGTGCTCCTTTCCAACCGCGTCATCGTCATGGCGCCGAGGCCGGGGCGTGTGAAAGGGATAGTCGATAT
>JBQGDG010000321.1:0-12641 GCA_052038935.1 Neorhizobium sp.
CTGCGGTCTACCGCCGGCCACCCCGTAGCTGATCTCGCGCAAATCCGCGGTTGTCGCGACGGGCCGGTTGAAACGCGTTCCTATGGCCTGCGCTGTCTGCGCCGCGCGTCTCAGATCGGAGGAAAATATTTCCACCTCCTCACCACCGGTCATCGACAGAAGGCGCTGTGCGAGCGCCTCGGCATCTTCCATTCCCGCAGCGGTCAGGTTGCTGTCATGCCAGCCGCCCACCTTGTGTTCGACGTGATGCACGGACTGGGCGTGAGTGACCAGGAAAAGATCTTTCATCGCCATCTCCCTCGTGGCTGCGCAGATGTGGTCCCGTCCGGCGAGGGCGGAGCCCGCTCACGTCCGGGCGACCGGGCAAAGGAATGCCCCGTTTCGGCCCCAGTTCTGCAATCGCCCTGTAGCACGCGGGGTATATAGTTCTTGCATGGAGCCAGATATGCAAAAAGAACTTTCCTTCGACGATCTCACGTCCGATCCGCTGATTGCCCAGCTGCGTCGCGCGGACGGAATTTCCACGCCCGATTTCGCCAGCCTGCTGTTTGCGGCGTCCGATGCCTACCGCGCCAGCGAAATTGCCCGCCTGAATGATCGACGCGCGGACCTTTTCTACCGGACGATCGGCGCCGGCGGCCTGCAGGAGGACGAGCGGGTGCGTTCTCTCGCCATCCCCGGACGGCAGGTCGAAAATCCGATCGGCTGCTGGTGAGGCCCGAGGATCTGCTGCTGTTATCCGCCTGAACCGGCACGCGTTGCCGCCCACGTTCGACCCCGGGCGCGATATCCCTCACACCCTGGCGGGATCGACCAGCCCGAGCCACGTCGTCAGCGCCAGAAGCGGTGAGCCCCAGAGCGTCAGCGTCAGGAGATAGGCCAGGACCAGACTGCCGGCCACCAGCATCCTCTTCCAGGAGTATTGCGCCCGTCGTCTCATCTGTTCACCCGTCCTTCTTCCGTGTTTGCCGCGATGTTCATTCGGCCGCCGGCTTGCCGCGGCTGACGATGCCGAGATTGTCGTTTTCGCGAACCTGCCGGAGATGTTCTTCCGCCTGGGTCGCCTCGCGCTGCCGGTTCCACAGCGACGCGTAGAGCCCGTCTGCGGCAAGCAGTGCCATGTGGGTGCCGCGTTCGGCGATCTCGCCGGCGCGCAGGACGATGATTTCGTCGGCGGAAATGACCGTCGACAGCCGATGGGCGATCACCAGCGTCGTCCGGTTCTTCGACACGGTGTCGAGCGCCGACTGGATCTCGTGTTCGGTCGTCGTGTCGAGAGCCGACGTCGCCTCGTCGAGAATGAGGATCGGCGGTGCCTTGAGGATCGTGCGGGCGATGGCGACGCGCTGCTTCTCGCCACCGGACAGCTTCAGTCCGCGCTCTCCCACCTTGGTCTCGTAGCTCTCGGGCAGCTGCCGGATGAAACCGTCGATCTGGGCGATCTCGGCAGCCTTGCGCAGTTCGTCGGCGGATGCCTCCGGGCGACCGTAACGGATGTTGTAGGCGACCGTGTCGTTGAACAGGACCGTATCCTGCGGCACCATGCCGATCGCCGCGCGCAGCGATTTCTGGGTGATGTCGCGCACGTCCTGACCGTCGATGGTGATCGATCCGTCCTGAATGTCGTAGAAGCGATAGAGCAGCCGCGAAATGGTCGATTTGCCTGCTCCGGAGGGACCGACGATCGCGACCGTCTTGCCGGCGGGAACCTCGAAGGAAATGCCCCTGAGGATCGGCCGCTCGGGATCATAGGCGAAATGCACGTCCTTGAAGGCGATCGCGCCCTGACCGATGGAAAGCGGCCTTGCGTCGGGGCGGTCGACCACCTCGGCCTCGACCTCCAGAAGATCGAACATCTGCTCGATATCCGTCAGCCCCTGGCGGATCTCGCGATAGACGAAGCCGATGAAGTTGAGCGGCACGGACAGCTGCATCAGCAGCGCGTTGACGAAGACGAAGTCGCCGATCGTCTGTTCGCCACGCTGTACGGCTAGCGCCGACATGATCATGATGACCGCCTGGCCGAGACCGAAGATCAAGCCCTGGCCGAAGTTCAGCCAGCCGAGCGATGTCCAGACATCGGTGGCCGCCTTCTCGTAGCGTTCCATCGAGGCGTCGAAGCGTTTCGCTTCCATGTCCTCGTTGCCGAAATACTTGACCGTCTCGAAATTCAGAAGCGAGTCGATCGCCTTGGTATTGGCGTCCGTGTCGCTGTCGTTCATCGACCGGCGGATGGCGATACGCCAGTCGCTCGCCCTGACGGTAAACCATATGTAGAGCCATACGGTGACCGCGGTGACGAAGAGGTACCAGAAACCGTAGGCCGCCCAGAAGATGATCGCAGTCAGCAGGAATTCGATCAGGGTCGGGACGGAATTGAGGATGGTGAACCGGACGATCGTTTCGATGCCCTTGGTGCCGCGCTCGATGATGCGCGACAGCCCGCCGGTCTTGCGTTCCAGATGGAAGCGCAGCGACAGCTGGTGCATGTGGACGAAGGTCTTGAAGGCGAGCTGGCGCACCGCATGCTGGCCGACGGAGGCAAACAGGGCGTCGCGCAGCTGGTTCAGCGCCACCTGCAGGATGCGGGTGAAGTTATAGGCGATGACGAGGACGACGGCGCCGAGCAGGAAGGCGGGCAACAGGCCAGCGGCGGTCTCCGCCAGATCGAGCTTGCCGTTGAGCGCGTCGGTTGCCCATTTGAAGAAATAGGGAACCGAAAGAAGCACGAGCTTGGCGACGATCAGGAAGAAGGTTGCCCAGATGACGCGGGCCTTCAAATCGGCCCGCCCGGTCGGCCACATGTAGGGCCACAGGTTCACGAGTGTGGTGAACGGATTGCCTGCATCCGCCGAAACGATCTTCTTCTTGTCTGCCATGAACGACTCCGGGCGCCGGGGAAGGCGCTATCCGGCACATAGGCGGGCAAGGGCGGTGATGCAACGTAGCGGGAGTTTTAAAGTGGCCGGAATGCCGATATCCGCCGCAGCCCCGGCATCTCCGGGGCTGCCGGGATCGAAATCGCTCAACTTTGCCGCGCTGGCTCGGCAGCCGGTTTCGTGGGCGAGGTCCAGGAGATATAATAGTAGGTGTCGCCGATCATGCCGAAATAGGAACTCGCGCCGCTGATCTTGTCCTTGTGGCTGGTGTCGTCGTTGCGCACGTATTTTCCGTAGGGATCGCGCTGCAGGTGCTCCTTGAGGAACGCGCTCCAGTCGGATGTCTCGATGGTCTCGATCCCGCCCGTCTGGTCGCCCTTCGACGCGGCATCCTTGCCGGATGCGTCCTTTTTCTCGGCGAGATCCCGCCCGACGATCCGGCTGCCGGCGACCACGTCGGTAACGGTCAGCGTGCCGGCCTCGAGCGCCGCCTGCATGGTGTCCGCCATGGCCTTCGTGTCCGGGCTGGCCGCCAACGCATCGATCTTTTGCTGAAGCGCCTTCATGAAGGCATTGGACGAAATGTCGTCGACGGAGCCGTCCTCCGGCCGCTGGTCGGTCGCCCCGCCGGTCATGGCCTGCTGCCGCAGCCGGCTGATCAGCGAGGACAGTGCCATATCGTCATCGCCGTCGTCCGCTAGTCCTGAATAAAGTTGATCGACCAGAGAACCGCCTGAGCCGGAGGCGCTGCTGCTCCGTTCGTTCGCGGCCTCGTTGAAAGCCTTGAGAGCCGCCTGCTGGGTCCATACCCGGACGGAATTGATGCTGGAAACCACTTACGCCTCCTTGGGAAAATGCGCCGGTCGATTCGGTGCCGACGCGCTCGGGCGGGAACCTTGCATGCACGTCCTGCGCGAAACTGGTGGGCCGTTTCTGCCGGTCCGGACCGGATACGGTTGAGGGAGCCGGGATTAGTGGCAGGATAGCAACGGCGCGCAATGTTCCGGTGTCATGAATTTGTCACCTGGTCTTCACATTCGCCCGAACTCCGCTACCCTTCATTGAGGAGAAGGACTCGAGCGGAACGATGCAGAACTACGTCGATCTGTCCAACTGGACGAAATGCGCCGAGGGAAGCCAGAGGGAGATCTATCAGAACGCCGAGGAGCCGGAGGTTCTGATCAAGGTCGTCAAATCGTGGTGTCGCGGCGACCACGGCGCGCGCAAACCGACGCGCAGGCGCCACTGGTTCCGACGCTTCCGGCGTTTCGGCGCCTACATGACTTTCCGGCGCGAGATCGACGAATATCTTGAACAGGCGCGCAAGGTGAATGGCAGCGAAGCATTCGACCTGCCTATTCCGCGCATTCTCGGTCTGGCCCATACGTCGAGCGGTCTCGGCCTGATGGTCGAGAAGATCGCCAACCGGGACGGCAAGCTCTCACCGACGCTGGCGCAACTGATTGCGGCAGGGCGGCTGACGGATGCGCATCTGGAACTGGTCGACCGGTTCTTCGAACGCTGCCGGGCCGCTCATCTCGTGCTCATGGACATCAATCCCGGCAACTTCGTCATCTCCGACCGCAACGGTCGCGAAGAGATATTCTGCATCGACGGAACCGGCGAAAAGCAGTTTTTCCGGGTCTATGCGGCCTGCCGCCTCCTCAACGGAATGAAGCTGCATTTCGCCCGCAGAAAACTCCTGCGAAAGATCGAACGGGCGCAAAGCGCCACATGGCAGGAACACGGCCACCAGCCGTCGCTTCCGATCTACTCGACCTCCCACTGATCCGTCTTCGGGCGCATCGAGCCGCGCAAACGGCCTCGTTCGCCCGCGGTACGAGGGCCGTCAGGCTGGCTTATTCGGGATTATCGCGGCCGGAAGGGGGGATTGGTCCAGAGGGCTGTGCGTCAGGATTCCGGAAAGAAACCGACCGGCGTCTTCATTCCGGCAAGCGCCTTCATCCGGCCGACCCATGCCGTCATGGCCGGGCTTGCCTCCACGCCTGCTTCCGATGTCCACTGGACGTAACCCCAGATCGCGCAATCGCCGATCCCGGGAGCATCCTCGTGGAAGAAGGGCGCATTGCCGAGTAGCGTTTCGAACCGGTCCCTGTCGGCGCCGTAGCGCATCTTCAGCCACTCCACCGCGCCGGGCGGAAAGCCGTCGCCCTCGACACGACGTTCTTCCTTCAGCTGCGGCAGGCACATGCCGATACGGTTCGCTTCCCACATCAGGAGTTCTCGTGCCCGTTTGAGACCCGCTGCGCTTTCGCCGCCAAGTACGCCGAAACGGCCGGCGATTTCGAGCAGGATTGCCCCGGACTGCACGTAGGCGGAGCCGTCGATCATCAGCAACGGGACTTCCGCAAACGGGCTCGCCGCAAGAAATTCGGCGGGACGGGTCTCCCGGGCAGCCCAGATATCGACGCGGACGGTCCGGTGCGCCAGGCCGGCGAGGCTGAGCGCCAGCGCCACCTTGCAGGCATGTCCCGAATCAGGATGGCCGTAGAGTACGAGCTCGGTCATTCAAAGTTTCCTTGCGGGGAAGTGCGGAGCCTGTCTCCGGTGGGACGACATGCGGCCGCGTCAGCTCTTGCGGTGCATCAGGCGTTCGCGGTGAAGCTCTTCCGAATCCGGACGGAACTCGTTCGGCACGCCGAAAATCTGGCCGGGCTGGATGATGTCCGGATTGGCGATCTGCTCTTCGTTGGCGAGATAGATGGTCGTGTACCGCACGCCCTGGCCATAGGCGCGCCGGGCGATCTGCCACAGCGTATCGCCGCGCCGGATGATTACCGAGTTGCGTTCGCTCTGGGTCAGCGGCGCCTGCTCGATCGTCCGTGCGCCACCGGCCGCCTGGGATGCGGAAGCAAGGCCTTCGACGACGGCGTTGAATTGCTGAGCGAGCGCCGGGCCGACGGCTTCGCCGATCAGCTTCGTCAGGTTGTCGAGCGCCGCGCCGACTGCCGCGACGTCACGCGGCAGCGCGTCCAGAGCCTGCCGGGCGGCGGCGGCCTGCCGCACCGTCGTGCCGACGGCCTCCGTCGCGCTGACCGGCGCACCCGCCGGCAGCCGGTATTCGGAGAGGGACTGGAGCGCGATGCCGGTGGCCGAACGGGCCGCCGCCATCATCTCCATGCTCGGCGTCTTGCCGGCGTCGTAGAGGCTCCGTAGCAGCGAGAATGCCTTGGCCACCTCGCCGCGCAGGTTGTCGAAGGCGCCGCCGTCGACACCCGTGGCGGGGCTGGCCGGTGACGGCGAGGCGACGGCTGCAACCTGTTCGCCGGCCGGCCGGTTGAACGGCACTTCGACGCGGACCAGAACCTGACCCGCCGTGCCGAGCGCCTCGACCGCGATACGGTGATCGCCGACTGTGAGATTGGCATTGCCCTCGATGACGAAATGGCCGTCCTGGCCCGCACGCGCCTGACCGATGACGGAACCATCGGCCGCGCCACGAACCGTCAGGCCCGACTTCGCCACGCCTGCGATGAAGATCTTGGAGCCCTCGATCTCGACCGCCGAAATCTGCAATTCCCTGGCCGTTCCGGCCTGTGCCGGAGCGGTCCTCGTGGAGGCCTGCGGGGACACGGCGGCGCCGGGCGACGCGGTCGCCGGGAGGGCGGCCGCCACATCCGGTGGCGTGCTGGCAATCTGCGCCGCCTCGCTCGCCGGTGCGGGAACGACTGCAGCGTTCTCCGCAGCGGCTGCGCCCGGCGATGCCTGGGCGGGAGACGCCGCGGCCGTACCGTCTGCCGTCGCAGGCGTGTTGGCCTCGCCGGGAATGGCGATCAGCCGGCTGGCCTTGCCGGGTTTCGTCACCATGGCGAGCAGCTTGCCGTTCCTGTCTGCCGGAACGGATACGGTGGCGGTCTCTTCAGACTGCATCACCTTGCCGTCCTTGCCGGTGGCCTTGAGGACGAGCTGGTGATCGCCCGGTGGCAGCGGGTTGTCGAGGATGGCGGCAAAGTCGCCGCTCGGGCCGACCTCGGCCTTGGCGACGACGGCATTGCCGTTGGTGACCTCGAGCGTGGAATTCGGTATCGCGCGGCCGGCGATCACGGCCGAACCATCGGGCTCGACGCGCAACACGTCGAATGACGGCGTGCCCGCTTCGGCCGCCTGCGACGGAGTTGCTGCGGCCGAACCGGTGCCGGCATTGCCGGAATCGGGAGCCATGCCCGTCGCTGTGCCGGATTGGGCCGCCGGCGCCTGAGGCGCGACCGGCTGGGACGTGCCGGTTGACGGCGCTGCAGCTGCCGGAGCCTCGGGTTCGGTCTTGGCCGTCTCCGCCGGCTTGGCTGGTGTCTGTCCTTCGGTCACGGCATCCTTGACGGCATTGCCGGCGGCGTTGATGGCATCCCCGATCGGCTTCGCGTCGTGATTGAGCTGCGGCATGACGAAGAAGATCATCAGCAGCGATGCGAGGGCAAGTACAATCAGGGCGAGCCAGCCGGCACGGTTGTTCATCTTCGGATGCCTTCTCAAAGCGGGTCCTTCCGCCACTTATCGATTAACCCTTTCCTCATGCCTTAACAAGCTTTTCACACCATAAAGCCTTGCTCTTGCGGGGATTTCCCGTCAATTTTGCGCTCTGCGACGGCATCGTCGCGCCCCTTGAAATGCTCTGTGGAGAAAACTGTGCCAATACGATCCATCTGCGTGTACTGCGGTTCCCAGCCGGGTCGCGACCCTGCCTATATAGCGGCGGGCCGCGCGCTCGGAAAATCCATTGCCGCGCACGGGGTCAGGCTGGTCTATGGCGGCGGTACCAAGGGCATCATGGGCGCGGTTGCGGCGGGCGTCCTGTCCAACGGCGGCGAGGTCACCGGCATCATTCCGGAATTTCTCGTCGACATGGAGGCGACCCGCCATTCGCTCGGCCAGCTCGACGAACTGATCGTGACCCGGGACATGCACGAACGCAAGCACAAGATGTTCGAGCGCTCCGATGCTTTCGTCACCTTGCCCGGCGGTATCGGCACGCTGGAGGAGATCGTCGAGATCATGACCTGGGGTCAGCTCGGCCGCCACGAGAAACCGATGGTCTTCGCCAATATCGGCGGATTCTGGGATCCGATGCTGTCGCTGGTCAGCCACATGCGCGAGCAGGGCTTCATTCACCGCGCCCATCTCGTCCAGCCGCTCGTCATTTCCGAGGTGGAGGACATCGTACCGGCGATCCTGGAGCGCGACGAGGCACGAGCCTCGTCGGATGGCGAACAGGCCGTTATTTCCAAGCTCTGACGGGAATTGGAGACCGATGTCTTCCAGGAGCGATAGACCCGGCGGTACGAAGCCGGGTCTGGTGCGCGCAGACGTCTCCGCCATGCAGCGGAAATGTCGCGAGAGATCGGTGGAATGTTACCGGCCGGCTCGCGATCACCGGCCACGCAGCTGGCGGAGCATGGCGACGCTGTAGAGGACCAGCGCCGCCCATATCAGCACGAAGCTGCCAAGCTTCAGCAGGCTCAGCGGCTCGTGAAAGCCGAACACCGCGATAAGGAAGATCATGGTCGGCGCGATATACTGCATGATGCCGATCGTCGACAGTTTGAGCAGCTTGGCGCCGTTCGCGTAGATCATCAGCGGCACTGCGGTCACCACCCCGGAAAGGACGAGCATCGCGGTATCGTAACCGCTGTCGCCGAAGAAATGGCCCTGTCCCGTCGATTGGAGATAGACGACATAGCCCAGCATCGGGATGCTGATCAGCATGACTTCGAGAAAGAAGCCCTGGTTGGGCCCGATCGGCAGCGTCTTGCGCAAAAGCGCATAGCAGCCCCAGGTGAAGGTGAGCACCAATGACACCCAAGGCACTCCGCCGGCACCCCAGGACAGGATGGTGACGCCCGCGGCGGCGAGCCCGATCGCGGCCATCTGCAGGGGAGCCAGCCGTTCCTTCAGCACGACGGCCGCGAGCAGGATGCTGAACAGCGGATTGATGAAATAGCCGAGTGCCGCATCGAGCGTATGCCCGGCGGCGATCGCCCACACATAGACGCCCCAGTTGGCCGTGATGAGCGCCGCCGTGACGCAGGCCATGCCGAGCATGCGCGGCGTCGTCAGGGCCGTCCTGATGTCGCGCGTGCGGCCGAGGAGGACGAGCACGAAGCCGGCGATCGGCACCGACCAGATTGCCCGGTGAGCAAGCACCTCCATGGCGGGAAGATGCCCCACCGCCTTCAGATAGAAGGGGAGGAAGCCCCACATGAGATAGGCTGTCAGGCCGAAGGCGAAGCCACGGGGGGTGTCTTCGTTCTGGACGGGCAGATCGGTGGCCATGGCGTGTTTCCGGGCATTCTGTTCTCGTTATACGGCCGCAATACAGGAAGCGTGGCGCGCCCACCAATTCATTTCGTTGAACCTGCCATTGAGACAAGTCATCCATCCTGCCACTATGCCGCGAAAAGCAGAGGAGGATTCCGTTGAGCGACGTAGACCGGCATGCGCATCGTCGCATCTATGCCCTGCAGATCCTGGCCAAGGCCGGCGTCGAGAAGAATGAGCGGCTCATGGCTGCTTTCGCGCAGGTTCCGAGGGAGGCTTACGCCGGCCCCCCTCCGTGGACCTTCAACGACCTGAGCACCTATCGCAGGATCGTCTCCACCGACCCCGTCGTGCTCTATCAGGACGTGCTGGTCGGCCTCGACGTCGGCCGGGGCATCAACAACGGCATGCCGTCGCTGCATGCCGGCGGCCTCGACGCTCTCGACATCCGCCAGGGTGATACCATCGTCCACCTGGGCTGCGGCACCGGTTATTATACGGCGATCATCGCCGAACTTGCCGGGCCTTCCGGCCGCGTGACCGCGGTCGAATACGACGAAGAGCTCGCCCGCCGGGCAAGCGACAACCTTGCCGGTTATGCGAATGTCGACGTCGTCAGGGGCGACGCCGCCGATTGGCCGAAGGCGCCGACGGATGTCATCTATGTCAATTTCGCCCTCGATCATCCGCCGGCTGCCTGGATCGACCAGCTTGCGCCCGGTGGCCGGCTGCTGTTTCCGCTCGGAATTCCCGAGATGGAGGGCGCAAGGCGGAGCGGCTTTTCGCGTTATGCCGGTTTCCTGATGATAGACCGCCGGCCTCGCGGCTTCGGCGCGCGTTTCCTGCAACCCGTGTCCTTCATATGGGCGGAGGGGCAAGCGCCCGCACCCGAAGGGCGTCATGCGGGGCTGGAAGCCGCCTTCCGCGGCCGGCGCGGCAACCGGGTGCGGAGCTTTCGCTGGCGGGGTTCGCCGGGCGATGACGAGTGGTACGGCGAAAAGGACTGGGGACTGTCGTTCGAGGAAGTGTAGGAACGGCTTTCCGGCTGCTGCCCGATCGGAGCCCGTGGGCGGCCCTTCCGGACCGGCGCCCTGCAGGCGCTGCGCGACGGAGATCGGTGCGCTCCCGGGTTGATGCTTGCATTGTCATAGCCCGTTGATCCTATAGCTGTTAGCATCCGGCCTCTAATCAAACAGGAAAGGTTGTCCATGGTCATTCGGACGCTCGCTTTCGCATGCGCAACAGGGCTTTTTCTGGCGTCGAGCGCTGACGCCCAGAGCCCGCGAATGGACGATGCCATGGGCGGCTCCGTCTACGACATGACGCTCAACGATTTCGCTACCCAGGGCATCGTTCGCGACCTCGCTTCCGTTCGCCTGGAATGCCTGAAGGCGGAACGTGTCTACAGGCTCGACTGCCTGCGACAGGGTCTCGAACAGGCATCACGGCGAACGCCCTATCACGGCGAGTACGGTCCCATGCGGGAAATCCTGCGGGCCGGGTCCGCGGCCGTCGGTCCGCTCATTGCCGACAATACGGATGTCTCCCGCGAGCGCCTCGAGGTGAAGCCCGGAACCAATCCGAGGTTCAAATCCCGTCGCTACTACACGCCTGTCGCCGCCGGCCGCCAGGACGACGTCAAGGCCGAGGCGTTCAAGGCGCTCGATGCGACCCAGTCGAGCCTCCTCGAAGCCGGCAAGCGCTCACCGGCCTGGAACAAGGCCTACACGACGGTGGCGATCGCCGTCGCATCGCTGGCGGACATCCTGCGCCGATAGCGCGGGCAACCGTGCCGGTTGCCGTCGATTTCCGCCAGCGCCCGGCACCGCACGAGGAGCGCGCCGGGCCACGACCCGGGAACCCATTCCTCACTCCGCAGCGATCCTGCCGGCCAGTTCGCGGTTTTTCATCAGCTTGTAGATGACCGAATCCATCAGCGCCTGGAACGACGCGTCGATGATGTTTTCCGACACACCGACGGTCCACCAGCGCACGCCGCTGCCGTCGGTGGATTCGATCAGGACGCGGGTTATCGCCTCGGTACCGCCGTTGAGGATGCGCACCTTGAAATCGGCGAGCATGAGGTCGTCGATCTCGTGCTGATACTTGCCGAAGTCCTTGCGCAGCGCGAGGTCGAGCGCGTTGACCGGGCCGTCGCCTTCTGCGACCGACATATGCGACTCTCCGTCGATGACGAGTTTCACCACCGCTTCGGACACGATCTTGACCCGCCCGAGGCTGTCGAAGCGGCGCTCGACCATCACCCGGAAGCCCTCTATCGCGAAGAAGTCGGGAATGACGCCCAGCGTGCGCCGGGCCAGAAGTTCGAAGCTCGCATCGGCGCCCTCATAGGCATACCCGGAAGCTTCGCGTTCCTTGACGAGAGAGATCAGCTGATCGAGCTTGGGATCGTCCTTTGCGACCTCGATGCCGCGGCGCTTGAGCGCATTGATGAAGTTCGACTTGCCACCCTGGTCCGACACCATCACCTTCCGGAAGTTGCCCACGCTCTCCGGCGTCACATGCTCGTAGGTGCGTGGGTCCTTGAGCAGCGCCGAGGCGTGGATGCCCGCCTTGGTGGCGAAGGCGGAGGCACCGACATAGGGCGCCTGATGGTTGGGCGAGCGGTTGAGAAGCTCATCGAACGCATGGCTGAGACGAGCAAGGCCGGAGAGCCGCTCCGGATCGATGGCCGTCTCGAAACGCGAGGCATAGACGTCCTTGAGACAGAGCGTTGCGACCAGGGTGATGAGATTGGCATTGCCGCAGCGTTCGCCGATGCCGTTCAGCGTGCCCTGTACCTGTCGGCAGCCGGCCTCGATGGCGGCGAGCGAGTTGGCGACCGCCTGACCGGTATCGTCATGGGCATGGATGCCGAGCGATGCGCCGGGAATGCCGGACGCGATGACCGAGGACACGATCCGGCGCACTTCGTCCGGCTGGGTCCCGCCATTGGTGTCGCAGAGTACCACCCAGCGTGCACCGGCTTCGTAGGCCGTACGGGCGCAGGCGAGCGCATAGTCGGGATTGGCCTTGTAGCCGTCGAAGAAATGCTCGCAATCGACCATCGGCTCCCTGGCTGCAGCGCTCGCCGCCACGACGCTGTCGGTGATCGATTGCAGGTTCTCCTCGTTCGTGCAGCCGAGGGCCACGCGGACATGGTAATCCCAGCTCTTGGCGACGAAACAGACGGCATCGCTGCGGGCCTGCAGCAGCGTCGCGAGACCAGGATCGTTCGAGGCCGAAATGCCGGCGCGCTTGGTCATGCCGAAGGCGACGAACTTGGCGCGTTCGGTACGTTTTTCCGTGAAGAACGCGGTGTCCGTCGGATTGGCGCCGGGATAGCCGCCCTCGACATAATCGAAGCCGAAGTCGTCGAGCATTGCCGAAATCGCAATCTTGTCTTCGACGGAAAAATCGACGCCGGGCGTCTGCTGGCCGTCGCGCAATGTCGTGTCGAAGAGGTAGATGCGGTCTCGGGTCATGATG
>JBQGDG010000322.1:0-3546 GCA_052038935.1 Neorhizobium sp.
CCATGGCCTTGCCAAACATTTCGGACAGATTCAGCACACCGATATTGGCGCCCGGCATGCCCGGAATCTCAAATCCGCCGGGCATGCCCGCTCCGGTATCGGCTACCTCGATCTCGATTTCCTTGTCGTCCAGTTCGCCGGTCCGCAGCTTCTTGCGGAAGCTTTCGCGGGTCGCCGGAGAGGCTGTGGCACCAACCAGCGCGTCAAGCACACGTTCTTCAGCACTTTGATGCGCCTTGGCCTGTACTTCGGCGCGCTTCTTTTCACGCACGAGGCCGATGCCGATCTCGACCAGATCGCGAATGATCTGTTCGACATCGCGGCCGACATAACCGACCTCGGTAAACTTGGTGGCTTCGACCTTGATGAAGGGCGCGCCGGCAAGCTTGGCGAGACGACGGGAGATTTCCGTCTTGCCGACGCCGGTCGGGCCGATCATCAGGATGTTCTTCGGCATCACCTCGTCGCGCAGGCTCTCGTCGAGCTGCTGGCGGCGCCAGCGGTTGCGCAGCGCGATCGCCACGGCGCGCTTGGCGTCATGCTGGCCGATGATGTGGCGGTCGAGTTCGGAAACGATTTCGCGGGGGGAAAAATTGGTCATCTGATCCTCTCGGCTTTCCCGTTGCGGCCGGCCGTCTCGGCCCGGTCCGCGGGACCCTCATGGGAATTTGCGATTATTCGGCGTCGAGCGTTTCGACGACGAGATTGTGGTTGGTATAGACGCAGATATCGGCGGCGATATCGAGGGCCCGTCGGGCAACGTCCTCGGCCGACTTGTCGCCGTCCATCATGGCGCGGGCCGCGGCAAAGGCATAGTTGCCGCCGGAGCCGATGGCGATCGTGCCGTGTTCGGGCTCGAGCACGTCACCGTTGCCGGTGATGGCGAGCGTGGTCGACTTGTCGGCGACGAGCATCATCGCTTCGAGATTGCGCAGATATTTGTCGGTGCGCCAGTCCTTGGCGAGCTCCACGGCCGCGCGCATCAGCTGGCCCGGATATTGTTCGAGCTTCTTTTCGAGCCGGTCGAGAAGGGTGAAGGCATCCGCGGTCGCGCCGGCGAAACCGGCGATCACCTCGCCCTTGCCGATGCGGCGTACCTTGCGGGCGTTGCCCTTCATCACGGTCTGGCCGAGGCTCACCTGACCGTCACCGGCCATCACCACCTTGCCACCCTTCCTCACGGTAATAATCGTTGTCATTCATCGCACCTGTCTGCCCCTCGAAAGCGGGCCTCTGGACCAAGGAAATCCCGCCAAACCGCTCTGGCTTTGCCGGGATCGTTTCGACACCTATGTAAGTGGCCGACCGGCGAATACAATCTCGTTCTCCCCGCCGGACGGACTGTCGCGACAGCCCGTGCTTTTGCTGGATATTTCGCCATCCGGCTGATAAGGAGCGGCGAGAAACGCATGGAGCAGAGCCTGATGGGCGAAACCGCAGCCGCACGCAAGGGAAGCATTTCCCGCAAGACCAACGAGACCTCCGTCTCGGTTTCCGTCAATCTGGACGGCACCGGCACGGCGAGGATTTCGACGGGCGTCGGCTTTTTCGACCATATGCTCGACCAGCTTGCGCGCCATTCGCTCATCGACATGGAGATCGAGGTGCAGGGCGACCTGCATATCGACGACCATCATACGGTCGAGGATACGGGCATCGCGATCGGTCAGGCGATATCGAAGGCACTGGGCGACCGGCGCGGGATCGCCCGTTACGCCTCGCTCGACCTTGCGATGGACGAAACCATGACCAAGGCGGCGATCGACGTGTCGGGCCGCCCTTTCCTCGTCTGGAACGTCGCCTTCTCGGCGCCGAAGATCGGCACGTTCGATACGGAGCTGGTGCGGGAATTCTTCCAGGCCTTCGCGCAGAATGCCGGGATCACGCTCCACATCCTGAATCATTACGGCGCCAACAACCACCATATCGCCGAGACCTGCTTCAAATCCGTGGCGCGGAGCTTGCGCGCCGCGATCGAAATCGATCCGCGGCAGGCCGATCGCGTCCCTTCGACCAAGGGTACGCTGGCTTGACCGCCGCATCGCCCCGAAGACGGACCGGTCTTCGGACAGCACGATGCGCCAACCCGGAGAACCGGCGGGTCCCGATGCGTCCGGACGGACGCGTCACGCGCTGAGGAGACAGTCCTTGAGAAGCTATCTCGTTCTGACGCCACCGGGTGGTCCCGACAGGGATCACCGCTCGACCATCGTCCTGCCGGACGGGTTTTCCTGGCTGGCATTGCTGTTTCCGTGGATCTGGCTGATCTGGCACCGGCTCTGGATCGCCGGCGTCGTCGTCTTCCTCCTCCAGATCGGCAGCGGCGTGCTTCTCGGCATGCCGGGGCTCGAACTTGCCGGCGGCGTGCTCGGCTTTGCGACCAGCCTGCTGGTCGCGCTCGAAGGCCGCAATCACTACGCGAACGCGCTTGTCCGCCGGGGCTGGACGCTGGAGGGCGTGATCAGCGCCACGGACCGGCAGACGGCGGAGGAAATCTATTTCTCCAGCCTGCCGCAACCGGTGCAGCAGCCCCTGCCGTCTTCGGCCGAATGGGCGAAACAAGCGAGACAATCGCCCTCATCCGGGCGCCAGGGCCCGGCTCTCGGGCTCTTCGATCACGGAGGACGCTGATGCGCGTCGCAATCATCGACTACGGATCGGGCAACCTGCGCTCGGCGACCAAAGCCTTCGAACGGGCGGCCCGGGAAGCGGGCATCGACGCCACGATCGATCTCACCGACCAGCCCGAGGCGGTCGCTGCCGCCGACCGCGTGGTTCTGCCGGGCGTCGGTGCCTATGCCGATTGCCGAGCGGGCCTCAACGCCGTGTCGGGCATGCACGAGGCGCTGATCGAGACCGTCGAGAGGAAGGCCCGCCCCTTCCTCGGCATCTGCGTCGGCATGCAGCTCATGTCCTCGCGGGGGCTGGAAAAGACCACGACGGAAGGTTTCGGCTGGATCAAGGGCGATGTCGTCGAGATGACGCCTTCCGATCCCGGCCTGAAGATCCCGCAGATCGGCTGGAATACGCTGGAGCTCAATGCGCCGCATCCGCTGTTCGACGGCATTCCTACCGGGCAGGACGGGCTGCACGCCTATTTCGTGCATTCCTACCATCTGGCCGCGAGCAATCCGGCCGAAGTCATCGCCACCACCGATTACGGCGGCGCGATGACCGCCTTCGTCGGGCGCGACAACATGGCGGGCTCCCAGTTCCATCCGGAAAAGAGCCAGAGGCTCGGCCTCGCCCTCATTTCCAACTTCCTGCGCTGGAAGCCATAAGGCTCGCGCGCCTCTCGAGGACCAAGAAAGAATGATCCTTTTCCCGGCTATCGACCTCAAGGACGGGCAGTGCGTGCGCCTCAAGCTCGGCGACATGGAACAGGCGACCGTCTATAATCCCGATCCGGCCGCCCAGGCCAGGGCCTTCGAGGAACAGGGCTTCGAATGGCTGCATGTGGTCGATCTCAACGGCGCCTTCGCCGGCGAGAGCGTCAATGGCGCGGCGGTCGACGCGATCCTGGCCGCGACGAAGAACCCGGTGCAG
>JBQGDG010000323.1:0-12017 GCA_052038935.1 Neorhizobium sp.
GGCGTCGGCATGGGGCCGCTCGCCAACGAGCGCCGCATCCCGGTCATGGAAGACATGATCCACGACGCCGTGTCCGCCGGCGCGACCTTGAAGACCGGCGGCAAGCGCATCGGCAACAAGGGCCACTTCTTCGAGCCTACGGTTCTTTCCGAAGTCCCGACCACGGCCAAGATGATGAATGACGAGCCCTTCGGCCCGGTTGCCATCGTCAACCGCTTCTCGAAATTCGAGGACGCGATCGAGGAAGCCAACCGCCTGCCCTTCGGCCTCGCATCCTACGCCTTCACCGGCTCGGTCAAGACCGCCCATGCGCTCGGCCGCTCGGTCGAGGCCGGCATGCTGACGATCAACCACAACGGCCTCGCCCTTCCGGAAGTACCTTTCGGCGGCATCAAGGATTCCGGCTACGGCACCGAAGGCGGCTCGGAAGCAGTGGAAGCCTACCTGGAGACCCGCTTCGTCTCGCAGATGAACTGATTGTATCTGCCCGCAAACTTTGGAACCGGCCGGAGCGACGACGCTCCGGCCGGTTTTGTTTTGGGCTATTGTCGGATCTGCCGACTTGGATTACGAAACAAATCATGAACAATTGAGGCATGTGATGAGCGAGACGGAAGCAGCCCCTCTATTGAAGGAGATCTTCAACCGCGACCGGCTGGATCACTTCGCCCGCGAGATCTCGGCCATCCATCCCGCTTTCGAAGGCGAGCGATTTCTGGCCCTTACGTCACAGGGACTGGACGACCTCAGCATCATGCAACGCCTGCGTAGGATCGCAGCCGCGTTTCACGAGACGCTGCCGGGTCCTTTCGAGAAGAACATCGAAATCCTCTGGCAACTCGCCCCGCGCATCAACCATGGCTTCGCCTCGATCACCCTGCCTGAATATGTGGCGCTCCAGGGCCAGGATCGATTCGACCTCTCGATGGAAGCACTCGCGTTCTTCACCCGCTTCGGCTCTTCCGAGTTCGCCGTCCGGCATTTCCTGCAGAAGGATCTGGCCAGGACGCTGACGGTCATGCAGCGCTGGTCGCGAGACGACAACGAACATGTACGCCGCCTTGCCTCCGAAGGCTGCCGTCCCCGCCTGCCCTGGTCGTTCCAGCTGAAACAACTGATCGCCGATCCCGCACCGGTCGCACCGATCCTCGAAAACCTGAGAAGCGACCCTAGCCTCTACGTGCGCAAATCCGTCGCCAACCATCTGAACGACATCACCAAGGATCACCCGGCCTGGGTTCTGGAACGGATCGCCTCCTGGGACCAGACGGATGCACGCACCGCCTGGATCATGAAACAGGCGCTGCGCACCCTGATCAAGAAGGGGGACAGCCGCGCGCTGCACATCCTAGGCGCCGGCCACAAGGCCGAAGTCGAGGTCGAGACCTTCGCGGTGACACCTTCATCGCTGAAACTCGGCGGGGCGGTGAAGATCACAGCAAAACTCGTCTCGACCGCCTCGAAGGAGCAGAAGCTGCTGATCGACTACGCCGTGCATTACGTGAAGAAGGCGGGCGGCACCTCGAAGAAGGTCTTCAAGTGGAAGGAGCTGGCGCTCGCGCCGCGGTCAGGCATCGACCTCGCCATCACCCGTGCCATCCGCGACTTCACCACCCGCGTGCACTATTCGGGCAGACATGTGGTTGAACTGGTCGTCAATGGGGACGTGATGGCGACGCAGTCTTTCGACCTCACCATCTGAACAAAAAGAAAGAGCACCGCCTGGGCGATGCTCCGATCTCTACTTCCGCTTCTCGAACCCGCCCTTGCCGGCCGGCTTCTTCTTGAAGGGCTTGTCGCCGTCGCCCTTGGCAAACGGCTTGTCGCCGAAAGCCTTCTTCTTGAACGGCTTGTCGCCGAAGGGCTTTTCGCCCTTCTTGGCGAAGCCGGCCTTCGGCTTTTCGCCCCAGACGTCGTCGTCCATGCGGCGCTCGGCGCTGACCTTGTCGCCCTGATCACCGGCAAACTTGCCCTTCGGCTTCCAGTCCTTGCGCGGCCCGTCGCCGAATGACTTCTCGCCGTCCTTGAAAGGTTTCTTCTCGCGATAGGGCTTGTCGCCGAAGGGCTTGTCGCCCCGGCCGCCATCGCGCCCCTCGCCATCGGCGAACTTCTTGTTCTTCCACGGCTTGTCCATGCGCGGGCCTTCCCGCTTGGTAAAGCCTTCCTCGTCGGTGCCACGCGAAAACTTGCTGAAATCCGGCGCCGCGTCGAGACGCGTCACGCGAATGCCGCGGTCCATCGTCCTGTCCTTGCCGAGCTTGGCCATGAAGCGGTCGGCATGCGCCTCGGCGATTTCGACGAAGGTCTCGTCGGCCTGCATCTTGATCGCGCCGATCTCGTTCTTGCTCAGGTCGCCGCTGCGGCAGATGGTCGGGATGAGCCATCGCGGCTCGGCGCGCTGCTTGCGGCCGACGGACAGCGAGAACCAGACGGCAGGACCGAAATCGCCGCGCGGCGTGAGCGGCCGCGAGGCCGCATCGCCTGCGTTGCCGTCCCGCGGCTTGCGACCACCGGGTTCCAGCGACACCTCGACGATCTCTTCCGGTGCGGAATTCTTGCCGCGATAGAGCGAGACGAAGGCAGTCGCGAGCTTTTCCGCATCGAACCGCTCGATGAGCTTGGCGACCAGTGCCTGCTCGTCTTCGTCCCTCGCCGCCTCGGTAAAGATCGGATCGGCGAACAGCCGCTCCTCGTCGCGCCCCGTCACCTCGTCGGCGGACGGCGGATGGGCCCAGGTCGGCTCGATCTTGGCGCCGAACAGCAGACGCTCGGCCTTGCGGCGCTGGTTGACGGGCACGATGAGCGCGCTCACCCCCTTGCGGCCGGCGCGGCCGGTGCGGCCCGAACGGTGCAGCAGCGTTTCGGAATTGGTCGGCAGGTCCGCATGGATGACGAGCTCCAGGCCCGGCAGGTCGATGCCGCGGGCCGCGACGTCGGTCGCGATGCAGACGCGGGCGCGGCCGTCACGCATGGCCTGCAGCGCATGGGTGCGCTCGTTCTGGGTCAGTTCGCCCGAAAGCGCCACGACGGAGAAATTGCGGTTGGAGAGCCGCGCATGCAGATGGTTGACCGCAGCGCGAGTCGAACAGAAGACGATCGCGTTCGGCGCCTCGTAGTAGCGCAGCACGTTGACGATGGCATTCTCGCGGTCATGCGGCGTGACGAGCAGCGCACGATAGTCGATATCGACATGCTGCTTCTGCTCCGCCTGCGTTGAAATGCGCACGGCATCGCGCTGGTAGCTTTTCGCCAGCTTGGCGATGGCCGCCGGCACGGTGGCCGAGAACATCAGCGTGCGGCGCTCGTCCGGAGCGGACTCAAGGATGAACTCCAGGTCTTCGCGGAAACCGAGATCGAGCATCTCGTCGGCTTCGTCGAGAACGGCGACGCGGATTTCGGACATGTCGAGCGCGTTGCGGCGGATGTGGTCGCAGATCCGCCCCGGCGTGCCGACGACGATATGCGCCCCGCGTTCAAGCGCCCGCCGCTCGGTACGGATGTCCATGCCGCCGACGCAGGAGGTGATGATGGCGCCGGCTTCCGCGTAGAGCCAGTCGAGCTCGCGCTTCACCTGCATGGCAAGTTCGCGGGTGGGGGCGATGACGAGCGCCAGCGGTGCGGCAGCCCGGCCGAAGCGGTCGCCATCGTCAAGCAGCGTCGGTGCCATGGCAATGCCGAAGGCGACGGTCTTGCCGGAACCGGTCTGCGCCGAAACCAGTGCATCGGCCGTGGCGAGCGCCGGGTCCAGCATCGCCTGCTGCACCGGGGTGAGCGTCTCGTAACCGCGTTTTTCCAACGCCTTGGCGATCGCCGGAACGGCGCCGTTGATATCGATCATCAAATCTGTCTTTCGGAATTGAGCGGGCTCTG
This sequence comes from Neorhizobium sp., assembly GCA_052038935.1. Classification (GTDB taxonomy): domain Bacteria; phylum Pseudomonadota; class Alphaproteobacteria; order Rhizobiales; family Rhizobiaceae; genus Neorhizobium. The sequence continues at coordinate 3,871 of JBQGDG010000323.1, forward strand.
GGGCCCGAGGCTGCAACGATCGCAGCCGAACGTTGCGCCGTCCCTATAGGGTCGGCGGTAAAAAGTCAAAGCATGGGTGGATTGCGTGGGTGATGGGGCGGTAGGTTTGCCGCTTGTCTGCCGGGCAGCCCCTCATCCGCCTGCCGGCACGGCACCTTCTCCCCGCAGGCGGGGAGAGGACGATGTGGCACCGCCCTGCCCCGAGCGCTGAGCCGGCGTGCACGGCACGTCCTCTCGCCCCGTTTACGGGGAGAGGGTTAGGGTGAGGGGCATACGCCGACTACGGCTCGAGCCAGCGGTGAGGCGCGAGCGTCGGCCTCCGACAGTCCAGAGGCGCGCGCCGGAAGTCCGGCCTACACCCCAAACACCTTCGCCCGCCGCAAGGTCACGAACCCCGCTTCATCGGCTTTCACCGCCCGCTCCGGCTCCACGTCGAATTCGAGAGCCTCGCCCGCCGCAGTCTCCGCCAGCACCCGCCGCCCGTCCGGCCGATCCAGAACGCGCGTGATCCTGGCGCCTATTCCCGGTCCGGATGCCGACCAGTCTAGATCGGCCGGCCGCGCATAGAGTTCGGCCTTGCCGTCCGACACGCCTCTAGCCTCCACCGAGACATCCCCGGCATAGGCGCGCCCGTCGCGCACTTCCGCGGCGATCACATTGGCATCGCCGAGAAACTTCATCACGAAGGCGGATTTCGGATCGCGGCAAACCTCTTCCGGCGTCCCCTGCTGGACGATCTGGCCGTCTTTCAGGATCACCACCCGGTCTGCGAGGTCGAGCGCCTCTTCCTGGTCGTGGGTGACGAACAGCGTGGTGATGCCGAGCTCGGAATGGATTTCCCGCAGCCAGCGACGCAGGTCGCGCCGGACGTTTGCATCGAGCGCTCCGAAGGGCTCGTCGAGCAACAGCACCTTGGGATCGACCGCGAGCGCACGCGCCAGCGCCACGCGCTGCCGCTGACCGCCGGAAATCTGCGCCGGGAACCGGTCGCCGAGGCCTTCGAGGCGCACGAGACGCAGCAGGTCGGCAACACGGCTGTCGATCGCCGCCTTGTCGCGCTTCACCTTCGACACCTTCATGCCGAAGGCGATGTTGTCGGCCACCGTCATGTGCGGGAAGAGCGCATAATGCTGGAAGACGAAACCGACGCCGCGGTCGCGCACCGGAATGTCGGTCGCGTCCTGCTCGCCGAAATGGATCGTGCCGCCGTCGGAATATTCGAGCCCGGCCACCATGCGCAGGATGGTGGTCTTGCCGGAACCGGAGGGACCGAGAAGCGCCACCAGCTCGCCGCTGTCGATATCGAGCGACACGTCCTTGACGGCGCGGAAGGTCTCGAAGGTTTTGACGACGTTTTCGAGGCGGATCTTCATGATGCTTTCTCTGCCGGATTGGCGGTTTTGCGAACACGGCCGGCGCCCTGCCTCTCGAGCAGGACCTTGGCGATGATGGTGAAGACGGCGAGCAGCGCCAGGATGGAGGCCGACGCGAAGGCGCCCGCCGCCTGGTAGTCGTGATAGAGCAGCTCGATATGCAGCGGCAGCGTGTTGGTCTGTCCGCGGATGTTGCCGGAGACGACGGAAACGGCGCCGAACTCGCCCATCACACGGGCATTGCAGAGGATGACGCCATAGAGCAGCGCCCATTTCACGTTCGGCAGCGTCACCGAAAGGAAGGTCCGCCAGCCTGATGCGCCGAGCGAGGTTGCGGCCTCTTCCAGATCGCGTCCCTGCGCCTGCATCAGCGGGATCAGCTCGCGCGCCACGAAGGGCGCGGTCACGAACATCGAGGCGATGATGATGCCCGGAATGGCAAACAGGATCTTGATGTCATACGCATCGAGCAGCGGCCCGAAAATGCCCTGCAGTCCGTAGACGAACAGATAGGCGACGCCGGCGACGATCGGCGAGACCGAGAACGGTATCTCGATGACGACGAGCAGGAAGCGCTTGCCCCGGAAATCGAACTTGGTGATCGCCCAGGCGGCGGCGATGCCGAAGGCGGTGTTGACCGGCACGGCAATCAGCGCCGCGATCACCGTCAACATGATTGCATGCCGCGTATCGGGATGCACGATCGTGTCGCGATAGACCTGCCAGCCTTTCGAAAGCGCCTCGACGCCGATGATGATCAGCGGCGCCAGCACCATGAAGACGCCGATCAGCAACACGATGCCGATCAGGCTGCGGCGGAAGGCAGGATTGTCGCCGACGCGGGGCGGCTTCCTGCGGGCGGAGTGATTGCTCATGATCTTACCCCTTCGCCGTATAGCGCAGCGCCCTTGCCTGCAGCCAGTTGGTGACGGCCAGCATGACGAAGGCGGTGATCAGAAGCACCGAGGCGATCGCGGCAGCGGCCTGGTAGTCGTATTCCTCCAGCCGGATGAAGATCAGCAGCGCGGTGATTTCCGTCGACATCGGCTGGTTGCCGGCGATGAAGATGATGGCGCCGAACTCGCCGAGCGAGCGGGCGAAGGAGAGCGACACGCCGGCGAGCAGCGCCGGGGTCAGGAGCGGCAGGATGACCTTGCGGAAGATGGTCCAGTCGGACCCGCCGAGCGACTGCGCCGCCTCTTCCAGCGCCGGATCGAGATCTTCGAGAACCGGCTGCACGGTGCGCACGACGAAGGGGATCGAGGTGAAGCACATGGCGACCATGATGCCGAGCTGCGTATAGGCAACCTTGATGCCGAGATCGCCGAGGATGGAGCCGAACCAGCCGTTATTGGCAAACAGCGCCGTCAGCGCGATGCCGGCAACGGCGGTCGGCAGCGCGAAAGGCAGGTCCACCATCGCATCGACGATACGCCGCCCGGGGAAACGGTAACGCGTCAGCACCCAGGCGAGCGCCAGCCCGAAAAACAGGTTGAAGACCGTCGCGCCGAGCGCCGAAAGCACCGTCACGCGATAGCTCGCCACCGCCCTTGAGGACGATATAATCTGCCAGTAGTCGGCAGGTCCGAGGCTAGCGGCCTTGAACACAAGTGCCGCCAGCGGCAGCACGACGATCAGGCCGACATAGAAAAGGGTCACGCCCAGGGAAAGCGGCAATCCGGGCAGGACATTACGGCGTCTCAAGCAGTCGGTTCCTTATATACGGCAAGACCCGGCGGAGTATTGGTCCGCCGGGCTGGTTGGGAATGAACGACTATTCGCGATTAACGGCTGCCGTAAAGCTTGTCGAGGGTACCACCGGATGCAAAGTGCTCCGACTGTATCTTTGCCCACCCGCCGAAGACATCGTCGACGTTGACGAGGCGGATCTCGGGGAACTGGTCCTTGAACTCGCCGGCGATCTTTTCGTTGTGGACGCGATGGCCGAACTCGGCCGCTACGCGCTGGCCCTCCTCCGTATAGAGGAAGTCGAGATAGGTCTTGGCGAGCTCTTCCGTGCCGCGCTTCTTGGCAACCTTGTCGACCACGGCAACCGGGAATTCGGCGAGCAGGCTGACGGACGGGATGACGCTTTCGACCTTGTCCTTGCCATACTGCTTTTCGATGCCGCGGGTTTCCGCTTCGAAGGTGATCAGCACGTCGCCGGTCTCGCGCTCGACGAAGGTCGTGGTGGCGGCGCGACCACCGGTATCGAAGACCGGAACGTTGTCGAAGATCTTGGTGATGTAGGCGTCGATCTTCTCCGCGTCGTCCTTGTACTCCTCCTTCGCCCAGGCATAGGCCGCAAGATAGGTGTAGCGCGCGTTGCCGGAGGTCTTCGGGTTCGGGAAGACGGCATGGACGTCGTCACGGCCGAGATCGGCCCAGCCCTTGATGTTTTTAGGGTTGCCGGCGCGCACGAGGAATGCCGGGAAGGAATAGAAGGGCGACGCGCTGTTCGGGAAGGCCTTCTGCCAGTCGGCGGAAACGAAACCCTGCTTCACCAGGAATTCCACGTCGGTCACCTGGTTGAAGGTCACGACGTCGGCTTCCAGGCCTTCGACGATGGAACGCGCCTGTTTCGACGTGCCGGCATGCGACTGGTCGATGGTCACGCCCGGATGCGCCTTCACGAAAGCCTCGTTCTCGGCGACGAAGAGTTCGCGGGCGATGTCGTAGGAAGCGTTGAGCAGCTTCTGCTCCTGCGCAAGAGCCGGCTGGACGAAGAGTGCGGCAATGGCGGTGCCGAGGATCAGAAGGCGGTTCATCGAGGTCTCCGGTGGGAAGTGTGATTGTGGCGAAATTAGCGGGAAGCCTCGGGGACCACCAGAAACCCGACACTCATCACCGCTACAGACTTAGAAATTTCGTCCGTTTTCCGCCACGTTCGGCAATCGTTTTTACCGGGCGTCTCGATATCAGTCCGAGAATGAAAAATCGTTGCTGATTATTCCTCTGCAACTGGCGAAGGCTGGTCCGAAAGTATAGGACCTGTCGAACGCGCCCGGCGGCCTGCCCGGCTTGCATCCTGCCGCATATCGAAGCATCCCCATGAACACCAAGACCATCGGCTATGTCTACGTTCTCCTCGCGATCACGATCTTCGCGGGACAGGACGGCTTTTCCAAATATCTGGGCGACAAATATCCGCCGATCATGGTCACCATGATCCGCTTCTGGGCCTTTTCCGCCTTCGTGATCGCGCTTGCCGCGTGGTCTTCCGGCGGCTTGCGCAGGGCGGTCGTCACCCGGCGGCCCCTGCTGCAGATATTGCGTGGTCTGCTTCTGGCCGGCGAAATCGTGCTCGTCGTCGTTGCCTTCACCAGGGCCGGTCTCGCCATGACCCAGGCGATCTTCCAGGCGACACCGCTGATCGTCACCATCTTGTCGGTTCCGCTGCTTGGCGAGAAGGTCGGCTGGCGGCGGGGCCTGGCCATCCTTGTCGGCATGATCGGCGTTCTCATCATCATCAATCCGATCGGCGTGAACTTCGACGTCAACCTTCTGCTGCCTCTCGCAGGCGCCTTCACTTACGCCATCTACGGCATCGCGACCCGCGCCGTCGGGCGCGAGGATTCCGCCATAACCAGCGTGCTCTACACCGCCATCGTCGGGGCGGTCGCCATTTCGATCATCGGTCCCTTCTACTGGACACCCATAGCCCCGAATGACTGGTGGGCGATGCTGGCGCTCTGCATCTGCGGTTCGGTCAGCCATTATTTCCTGATCAAGGCCTATTCCAACCTGACGGCCGTCGAGGTGCAGCCGCTGACCTATCTGCAGGTGGTTCTGGGTGCTGCCGTTGCGACCACCTTTTTCGGTGAAACCATCACCGTCAACATGGTCGTCGGCGCCGTCATCGTCATCGGCGCCGGGCTCTTCACCGTCTGGCGCGAACATCGCCTCGGTATCCGGTGATATCGCCGGCGCGGCGGCAGTATCCTAGTCCGACAGAAGATCCCTGACCCGCCGCGCGAAGGCGTCGCTGAGAAACGGCTTGGTCATCACATGCATCCCGTGATCGAGATGGCCGTGGTTCAGCACCGCGTTTTCCGCGTAGCCGGTGACGAACAGAACCCGCAGGTCCGGCCGGTTGATGCGCACGGCGTCGGCAAGCTGCCGGCCGTTCATGCCGCCCGGCAGGCCGACGTCCGTCACCAGGAGATCGATCGGCCGCCCGGAATTCATGATCTTCAGCGCGGTCGGGCCGTCGCCGGCTTCGAGCACGTTGTAACCGAGCTCCTCGAGGATCTCGACCGCGACCATCCTCACCAGCGGTTCGTCGTCGACGACGAGGATTGTCTCGTGCTCGGCCGAACGGGGCGTCGCCGACACGTCGGCCGTATCGTCGTCCACGCCTTCCTCGCCGAGATGGCGCGGCAGGTAGATGCAGATCATCGTCCCCTTGGCGAGTTCGGAATAGATGCGGGCCGTGCCACCCGACTGACCGGCAAAACCATGCACCATGGAAAGGCCGAGCCCGGTGCCCTGCCCGGTCGGCTTGGTGGTGAAGAACGGGTCGAAGGCGCGGTCGATCACATCCGGCGACATGCCCGTCCCGGTATCGCTCACACAGAGCGAGACATACTGTCCCGGCTCCAGCCCCCGCTGGCGGGCCGCTCTTTCGTCGAACCAGCGATTGGCCGTTTCGATCGTCAGCTTGCCACCGTCGGGCATCGCGTCACGGGCGTTGAGACACAGGTTTAGCAACGCGTTCTCGAGCTGCCCGACATCGACGAAACTCGCCCAGAGCCCTCCGGCGAAAGCGGTTTCGACGTGGATTGCCGGCCCGACGCTGCGGGTGATCAGATCCTGCATGCCGGAAACCAGCCGGTTGATGCTGGCCGCCTTCGGATCGAGCGTCTGGCGCCGCGAGAAGGCGAGAAGCCGCTGGGTCAATCCGGCGGCCCGTTTCGCCGCGCCCTGCGCTCCGGTGAGGTAGCGGTCGAGATCGCTGATGCGCCCCTGCGCAAGCCGCGTCTGCATCAGTTCCAGCGAACCCGAAATACCGGCGAGCAGGTTGTTGAAGTCGTGCGCCAGCCCGCCGGTCAGCTGGCCCACCGCCTCCATCTTTTGCGAATGCCTCAGTTGTTCTTCCGCATGCATCAGTTCCTCGGTGCGTTCCGCAACCCGCTGTTCCAGCGTGTCGTTGAGCGCGCGCAGGGCTGCCGCGGCGCGGTCCCGTTCGGCCTCCACCGCCCGCCGCGCCTCGATGTCGAGAAGCACGCCCGGAAAGCGCAGCGGCTTGCCGTCGGGCGAAAGCTCCACCCGGCCGTTCGCCTCGAGCCAATAGAACTTTCCGTCGGCGCGGCGTGTCCGGTATTGGTGGGCATAGGGTCCGCCGGCCGCCATAGACGTCTCCATGGCGACGATCAGCCCGGCCTTGTCGTCAGGATGCACCGTCTCGACCACCTGATCGAGGCTGAGGCCGCTGCGGCCGAGCGCCGGGTCGAGACCAAAGGCGCGGGCGAAGGCCTCGTCGACAGTGAACCGGTCGGCCGGGATATCCCAGAACCAGGTACCGATGATGGCGCCCGCGCTGAGCGCCAGCTGCACGCGCTGGACGTTTTCCCGCGCCACGGCCTCGCTCGCCTTCAACGCCTCTTCGGCGCGCTTGCGCGCGGTGATATCGCGGAAGAGAACGGAAACCTGGCGCAGGCTGGCCGGTTCCACGCGTGAACTGGAAACCTCGATATGGCGGCCGATGGCGACGAATTCCTGCTCGAACCGCACCGGCTGGCCGGTGCGCAACACTTCGCCGTAAAGCTTGATCCACTTGTCGGCGGCATTGGGTTCGATCTCGCGCAGCCGCTTGCCGACGATATTGGCGATGCCGGTCTGCCGCTCGTAGCCGGAATTGGCCTCGATATGGACGTAGTCGCTGAGCGGACCTTCGGGTCCGTCGATGAATTCGATGATGCAGAAACCTTCGTCGATCGCCTCGAACAGGGCGCGGTAACGTGCGTCGCTGCGCAGCAGCGCGTCGCCGCCCCGCGAGGCCTCTGCCTTCAGGCGGGCCACCTCCATTTCGAGATCTTCGCGGGAAAACGGTGTCGCGTCGGAATTCAAGGCGCAGTCCTTTCAGCGGCCCGGAAGGCAGGCGGCCAGCAGTCGAATATCTCTATCATAACGTCTTGCCAAGGAAATCGGTTGCCGGACTGGCATTGCCACGCCTCCGCCGGTCCCTCTTCGCCGCGGGGAAGATAAGGCGCTCGCCGAAAAAAATAAGCCATGCAATCCAGCTATTTGCGCTGATCCGCACGCGGCGGCCGTCCCCGCGCCTCGCTGCCTTGGCACAATCGGTGCGTCATCGGATGGGAAACCGGGTTCGCGAACCGGCCACCACCCGGCTCGCTCCTCCCCGATTCCGGGGAGAGCTCGGTTTCTGGTGACGGTCGCAGCACGGTCGAACGGAAACTGACACGTTCCGCAAGACCGAACGAAGCGGCCGGGGCAGGCAGAAGAAATTCTACCTCATACCCCTGATACAACTGCCTGCCCCACTCCCATGGCACAACCACTCCGGCAATGCCGGCGTGGCCGAAGGCGCTGAAGCTCAGCCGAAAACCCGCCCCTCGCTGCCTTGGCGCAATCGGTGCGTCATCGGATGGGAAACCGGGTTCGCGAACCGGCCACCACCCGGCTCGCTCCTCCCCAATTCCGGGGAGAGCTCGGTTTCCGGTGACGGTCGCAGCCGGGTCGACCGGAAACTGACACGTTCCGCAAGACCGAACGAAGCGGCCGGGGCAGGCAGAAGAAATTCTACCTCATACC